>JANNSD010000108.1:0-1868 GCA_031402225.1 Gemmatimonadota bacterium
GAAGAGGTTCCAGGCGCCGGTGATGGTGTTCACGGTGAAGAGGACGCCCAGGCCGGCGGCGACTGCACCGTGCGCCCCCGAATTGCCGTCATCGTCATCGTCACCGAATCCGCTGTTGGAACCGTTGCGCCGGTCGCGCAGCAGCTTCTCGCCCAGGAAGTACTCCCCCACGAACAGGGGAATTTCGGCATAGCTGGCGATCTGGTGGATCCGGAACCGCACACCGTAGGCCTCGCTGTAGCGGATTGCCTTGCGCCGGCGGATGGTGTCGGCAGCCGGTTGAGCCGGCGCCGGCTGGACCCCGATCGCGAGCGAGGCGATGCAGGCCCCGCAGGCCACGCCGGGACGCGCCGAACTCGGCGGCGGAACATCGATCTGCTGCGCGGCGGCGACCCGCACGCCAGAGGCGACGGTGAGCGCCAACAACCACGTGAAGACGACCCGCATCCGGTACTCCCGGTGAGTGTGTAGTACGCCTTCGAATACTAGTAACTTCAACTTCGCCAACAGCAAGCCAACGGCGAGCGCGGCCCCGCTCTACCTCGCACTCTCCACCCCGACCGCGGACCGATCCGATGAACGCCACCACGCCCACCGCCCCCAACCGACGCCACTTCATCCGGCGGCAACTGCTTCACCTGGCCATCTCGCTCACAGTGCTGCTGGTCTCACTGCTGATCGGGATGTGGGGCTATAGCCACTATGAGCAGATGCCATGGCGAGACGCCTTTATCAACTCAGCCATGCTGCTTGGCGGGATGGGCCCCGTGGCCAACCAGCTGTCGGAGCCCGGCAAGGTCTTCGCGGGGTTGTACGCACTCTACTGTGGCCTGGTTGTGATAGCGGTGACCGGCCTGCTGCTCGCCCCCGGGGTGCACCATGTGATGAAGCGAGTGCACTGGGAGGATCGGGAGGGGTAGCGGGGCGGCCCTATCGGGACCTCCGACATCGGCTATCTTCAGCGATCCCGGCAACCACAGCCCACTCCTGACCTTGTCGTGAGGCCAAAGAGAACGCATGAGCGTCATTGACCGCCTGACGGCGGCCGTAAGCGACCGCTACCGCATCGAGCGCGAACTGGGCGCAGGCGGCATGGCGACGGTCTATCTCGCCCAGGACCTGAAGCACGACCGCCGGGTCGCGGTGAAGGTGCTGCGCCCCGAACTCGCCGCCGTGATCGGCGCCGAGCGCTTCCTCTCCGAGATCAAGACCACCGCCAACCTGCAGCATCCGCACATCCTGCCGCTCTTTGATTCGGGTGAGGCTGACTCGTTCCTCTTCTACGTCATGCCATATGTCGAGGGGATCTCGCTGCGCGACAGGATGACCCGCGAGAAGCAGCTCCCCATCACCGAAGCGGTGCGTATCGCCACGGAAATCGCCGGCGCCCTAGACTACGCCCATCGCCACGGGGTGATTCACCGCGACATCAAGCCCGAGAACATCCTGTTGCACGACGGCGCCGCGCTGGTGGCCGACTTCGGCATCGCGCTCGCCGCCAGCAAGGCCGGCGGCACCCGAATGACCGAGACCGGCATGTCGCTCGGCACGCCGCAGTACATGTCGCCCGAACAGGCGATGGGGGAGCGGGAACTCGACGCGCGCAGCGATGTGTACGCACTCGGTTGCGTGACTTACGAGATGCTCACCGGCGAGCCGCCATTCTCCGGCCCCACCGCACAGGCGATCGTCGCCAAGGTGATGACCGCCGAGCCGACGGGCGCGAACATCTTGCGCAAGACCATCCCGGCGAATGTGGCCGATGCCGTGCACACCGCCCTGCAGAAGTTGCCGGCCGATCGCTTCGCCAGCGCCGCGGAGTTCGCGGCCGCACTCAAGGACGGCGGCGCTGCCAGCCGACACACGAC
>JANNSD010000109.1:0-2250 GCA_031402225.1 Gemmatimonadota bacterium
TCGACGTCGAGCCGCTTGAGCAGCTCGCGCACGGCCGGAGCGCCGATCTCGGCGTAGAAGGCGGTGTCGCCCTCTTCCTTCGCCTTCGTCCGAAGCTGCAGGTACTGCTCCTCGTCGAGCAGCTGGTTCTCTTCGACTTCCTGCTTGCCCGGATCGATGACGATATAGCTCGAGTAGTAGATGACCCGCTCCAGCTCGCGGAGCGTGATATTGAGCAGGTTGCCCATCGGTGACGGCAGCGTCTTGAAGAACCAGATGTGGGCCACCGGCACGCTGAGCTCGATGTGGCCCATGCGCTCGCGCCGGACCTTCGAGAGCGTGACTTCCACGCCGCAGCGGTCGCAGATGACGCCGCGGTAGCGGATCCGCTTGTACTTGCCGCAATGGCATTCCCAGTCCTTGACCGGACCGAAGATGCGCTCGCAGAACAAGCCGTCCTTCTCGGGCTTGAACGAGCGGTAGTTGATCGTCTCGGGCTTGGTGACCTCGCCCCACGACCACCAGGCCCGCTGCCCCTGGAGTTCCAGGCGCTCACGTTCCTTCGGGTCGCGCGGGCCACGGATTTCCTCCGGGCTCGCGATACGGATGCTGATGAAGTCGAACGCCGAGCTCTTCTGCTCGCGACCGCTGCGAAAATCGATCATGAGTGCCCCTTCCTATTCATCGCCGCTCTCGGTGGTGCCGAGCGTAACCTTGAGTCCCAGGGCCTGCAGTTCCTTGACGAGCACGTTGAACGACTCGGGAATGCCGGGCTCCGGCAGGTTCTGTCCCTTCACGATGGCCTCGTACACCCGGCTGCGGCCCGTGACATCGTCCGACTTGACCGTGAGCATTTCCTGCAACGTGTGCGCGGCGCCGTAGGCCTCCAGCGCCCACACTTCCATTTCCCCGAACCGCTGGCCGCCGAACTGTGCCTTGCCGGCGAGCGGCTGCTGCGTCACCAGCGAGTACGGCCCGATCGACCGCGCGTGGATCTTGTCGTCCACGAGGTGGCTCAGCTTCAGCATGTAGATCGAGCCGATCGTGACGTCACCATCGAACTGCTGCCCACTCCGTCCATCGCGCAACCGCGCCTTGCCGGCCGGGGTCAGTCCCGCCACCCGGAGCAGTTCATCGGCGGCGGCGTCCAGGCTGGCATCCTTCGATCCCTCAAGCAGGGCTGCCAGGGCGGTGTGACCCACTGCCGCGAGGGCGGCCGCGGGCGTCACCTTCACGTTCGCCTCCAGCTCCTTGATCAGCTTGGCGTCGGCCTCATGCGCCTGGTGATACGCCAACTCGGCGGCATTCTGGACCAGCTCGCGCTCGCCCAGTTCCTTTGCGGCGCCCTTCACGAACGCGAGCGTCGCCTCGCCCAGCTTCTTCGTTTCCGGCGACATCGCCTTGTCCAGGAGGTGCGACACGCCCGCCTGTTCCAGCCGCAGCCCCGGCATCGCCTTGAGGTCGTCCGACAGGCGATTGATGTCCTTCTCCACGATGCTCGGCATGACCGAGCTCAACTCGAGCGAATGCCGCGTCCAGCCCAGCTCCGCGAGGCGGAGCAGGAGGCCAATCTCACCCTCGTCGGCGCCGCGGAACACCGGCGTCTTCGCCTCGAACCCGAGCAGGCGCGCGCAGAACCCGAGGTGCGTCTCCAGGATCTGGCCCACGTTCATGCGGCTCGGCACGCCGAGCGGGTTGAGCACGATATCGACCGGCGTGCCATCCGGGAGGAACGGCATGTCCTCCTCGGGAACGATGCGCGCCACGATACCCTTGTTGCCGTGGCGGCCGGCCATCTTGTCGCCCACCGAGATCTTCCGCTTCTCGGCGCAGTACACCTTGACCAGCTGGATGACGCCCGGGGGCAGCTCATCCGGCTGGAGAATCTTGTCGATCTGGTCTTCGGCCTTCTCTTCCACCTTGGCCCGCTCGCGGGTGGCCAGATCGATGGTGATCCGGACCCGCTCATTGGCGGTCTTGTTGGCCAGCCGGAGCGTCTTGAGGTCGATCTCGTCGAGGTCCAGCTCATCCAGAGTGGCGGCCGTCAGACGCGTGCCGGCAGGGATCGCCTCTTCCACCGTGCCGGCCTTGAGCATGAGGGCCACTTCCTGGCCCGCCAGCAGGTGCTTGAGCTCTTCGAACATCACGGTGGTGATGCGCGCCTTCTCGTCGGTCTCTACCCGCCGCACCTCACCGATCCGCTCGCCGCGGTCCTTCTCCACGACCTGATCCTCGACCCGGCTGAAGATCTTCACGTCGATGACCACGCCC
>JANNSD010000110.1:0-12764 GCA_031402225.1 Gemmatimonadota bacterium
CTCATCTCGACGCTTGGTGTGTCACACGCCATCCTCCTCGCAGCCGGGCGAATGCCATTCGCCATGGCGGGGCGGCACCAGCTGCCGGGCTGGATCGCGGCGGTGCATCCCGTGTACCGGACGCCATTCGCCGGGCTGGTCGTGTCCGCGATCGCGATGGCCCTCTTCACCCTTGCCACTACGTTCACATCGGCGCTCACGATCACGGTGGGCCTGCGGGTCATCATCTACCTTGTTACCTGTGCGGCGCTTCCGGTGCTGCGCCGCCGACCGGGCCAGGCGCCCGCAGCTTTCAGGGTGCCAGCGGGAGATGCCGTGGCCCTGCTTTCAGTCGTGACGTGCATTGGCCTCCTCGTCATGCGACCATGGACGGAGACACGCCAGCTCGTGATCGTACTGCTGGTTGGCATGGTGGCGTGGGCCGGGTGCGCTGCCGCTGTCAGGCGGGGCAGCCCCGGTACCGAGGCTGGTGATCGCCCCGGTGGCGCGGCATAATGACCTTGTGATGACTCGCCTTACCAATATCCGGGCCGGCAGGGCTGACGATGCCGGGGCCATCATGGAGCTCTACCGGGTGGTTAGTGCCACGTCGGGCGGGCTCGCCCGCGCACCCGACGAGGTGACGCGTGACTACGTCGATGGCTTCGTCGCCAGGAGCCTTGCCCGCGGCATGTTGTTGGTCGCCGAAGTGGACGGATTGCCTGGCATCGCGGCCGAACTGCATGGCTATCGGAGCGAGCTGCGGATCTTCCGCCATGTGCTTGGCGAACTCACCGTCGCGGTGCACCCCTCCGCGCAGGGACAGGGCCTTGGGCGAGGGCTTTTCGTGAGACTGCTCGATCTGGTGCAGCGGGATCATCCCGACATCACCCGGGTCGAGCTGATCACACAGGAGGGCAATCACCGCGCCCTCCGGCTCTATGAGGGACTTGGCTTCCGCCGCGAGGGTCGTCTGGCGGGACGGATCCGCCAACCCGATGGGACGCTCGATGCGGACATTCCGCTGGCATGGCTGCGCTGAAGCCCAGGTTCTTCAGCACCCCCGCTGCGTTCCGGGCGTGGCTGGAGAAGAACCACCTCGTGGCCGAGGAACTCCTGGTGGGCTTCTACCGGAAGGACTCGGGCCGTGCCAGTATCACCTGGCCCGAGTCGGTGGACCAGGCGCTCTGCTTCGGCTGGATCGACGGGGTGCGCCGCCGGCACGATGAAACGAGCTACACCATCCGGTTCACGCCGCGGCGTCCCCGGAGTATCTGGAGCAGGGTGAACATCGGGCGGGTGACGGTGCTGACGGAACAGGGCCTCATGCGTCCGGCGGGGCTGGCGGCCTTTGCGCGGCGCTCGGACGAGAAGTCCAGCATCTATGCGTACGAGCAGCGACGCACGGCCGCACTGCCGTCGGCCTACGAGAAGGCGTTCCGGGCCAACCGGAAGGCCTGGGCATACTTCACGGCCCAGGCGCCCTCGTACCAGCAGGTCATGGTCTACCACATCGTGAGTGCGAAGCAGGAGGCCACGCAGGCCAAGCGCCTCCAGTCGCTGATCGATGTTTCGGCGCGACACCTGAGGGCCCGATGAGCGCATGACCGGGCAAACGGTCGGCCTGACCGAGCGCCTCCTCCTTCGCCGGATGACCGCAGACGATGCCCCGTTCATCCTGGAGCTCCTGAATGAGCCCTCGTTCCTCGAGTTCATCGGCGATAAGGGCGTCCGGACCCTCGACGACGCGCGCCACTACATTCTCACCGGCCCGATGGCGAGCTACGACCGGCACGGCTTCGGCCTGTACCTGGTGCTGCTCAGGGCGGGCGAGGTGCCGATCGGCACCTGCGGGTTGCTGAAGCGCGATACCCTGCCCGACGTGGACATCGGGTACGCGCTCCGGCCTGCCTTCTGGGGTCAGGGATACGCCTTCGAGGCCGCCGCTGCGATGCTGGCGCACGGCCGCGAGGTGTTCGGCCTCAAACGCATCGTGGCCATTACGACACCGGCCAACCTGGCCTCGAAGGCGCTGTTGGAGAAACTCGGCCTGCGGTACGAACGGACCCTGAGCCTGTCCAGCGAGAACGACACCGACCTGTTCGCCATCGAGGCGCCGGGAGCAACATGAGCTGCACCATGACCACAAGGAGCTGTCTGTGATCGACGCGATGAGCCCCAGACGCGCCATGCTCTTCGGGGCGCTGACGGTGGGTGTGCTGGACCTGCTCGATACGTTCGTGTTCTTCGGCACCCGCGGCGTGCCGCCGCTCCGCATCCTGCAGGCCATCGCGTCCGGCCTGGTTGGGCCGCAGGCTGCCGTGGCTGGCGGGCTCGCCACGGCGGCGCTCGGCCTGCTGCTGCATTTTCTCATCGCGCTGGTGGTCGTCGTGGTGTTCTATCTCGTCAGCCGCAAAGTACCAATCCTGACACGGTATCCGGTCGCCCTGGGCGCGCTGTACGGGATTGCCGTGTACTTCATCATGACACTCGTGGTGGTCCCATCGTCGGCCATCGGCGCCGTGAGAGCGCTGCCGGCGCTTCCGGTGCTGGTGAACGGCTTGCTGGTGCATGCCCTCGGGGTCGGAATACCGGCGGCGCTCTTCTCCCGTGCCGCGACGCGGGTACAGGCGGCCTGACGATGGCCCGGTCCGCGACTGGATGGCGGCCACACGCGGCACTGCTCCTCGCGCTCGGTGCCGTCCTCGCGCGGCCCGTACCGGCGCAGGGGCAGGATGCTGGCGCGATCGCGCCCGATTTTTCGGCATCCTTCCTCGCGGACACCGCGGCAGCGCCCTGGCAGTTCTGGGCCCGCGCCGAGACCCCGGTCACGATCCTCAGCTTCTGGGCCACTTGGTGCAAGCCGTGCGAAACACTGCACCCATGGCTGGAGGCGCTGGCCGATCGCTACCACGACCAGGGCGTTCGGATCGTTGCGATCAACATGCGTGAGCCCGCCGATTCGATTCGCCGGCTGCTGGCCGGCGACAGCGCGTCTGCCACCGTCAACTTGCTCGATTCCGATGGGCACGTGGTGCTGCTCTACTCCGTGACGTCGGTGCCCACCACGATCCTGGTCTCGGCCAACAACGTGGTGTTGCATCGATGGGAAGGGGTCAAGTCCACCATGAGCGGTGTCGAACCGGTGCTGGAACGCATGCTGGCAGCGGTGCCGGTTCCGACCGGCACCGGCACCGGGCCGTGAAGGGATACACCGCGTAGATGCGGCGTCTCATTGCACTCACGCGGGCCGTGAGCCCGGCCATGGCCGACTGTGAACTCACGCATCTCTCGCGCATGTCGATCGACGTGGACCGCGCGGCGGTGCAGCATGGCGAGTACGAACGGGCGCTGGCGCGGCTTGGCGCCGAGGTAGTACGGGTACCGGCGGCGCCAGCGCATGCCGATGCGGTGTTCGTCGAGGACACCGCGGTCGTGGTTCAGGAGATGGCCATCATCGCCCGGCCGGGCGCGGCATCACGCCGGGGCGAGACATCGGCCGTGGCGGAGGTGCTGCGAGGCTTTCGGCCGCTCGCGTTCATCGAGGCGCCCGGCACCCTCGATGGCGGGGACGTGCTCCGGCTCGGCACGGTGCTGTACGTGGGGCTCTCCGGCCGGACGAACATGGCGGGCGCGGCCCAGCTGCGGGCGCACCTGGCGCCCTTCGGCTACGAGGTGCGCACCGCCGTGCCCACCGGGTGCCTGCACCTCAAGACGGCGGTGACCGCCATCGGCGATGACGCCGTCGTGCTCAACGCGGCGTGGATCGACCCGGCTACCTTCGCGCACTGCGAGGTGGTGCAGGTCGATCCGCGGGAGCCGTTCGCCGCGAACGCGGTGCGCGTCCATGACGCGCTGCTCGTGGCGGAAGCATTCCCCCGCACGCGCGAACGACTGGAGGCGCGGGGCGCCCGCGTGGAAGCGGTGGATGCGTCGGAGCTCGCGAAGGCCGAAGGAGCGGTGACCTGCTGCAGCATCCTGCTGGAGGCCTGAGGCGGTGAGGAAGAAGGACGAGCCACGGGGCGGCCTGGTGTATTCGACCGAACTTGGACGAACCTGCCCTTCGTGCCGCAAGCCCCTCACGTACTGCACGTGCCGGCAGGCGAGTTCCGCGCCGGTGGGCGATGGCAACGTGCGGGTGGGGCGCGAGACCAAGGGCCGGAACGGCAAGGGCGTGACGGTGATCAGCGGCGTGCCGCTCGCGCCCGCCGACCTGCAGGCCCTGACGACGCACCTCAAGAAGCGCTGCGGATCAGGCGGCACGCTCAAGGAGGGTGTTATCGAGATCCAGGGTGACCACCGTGACCTCGTGGTGGAGGAACTGCAGAAGCGCGGGTGGAGCGTGAAGCGCTCGGGCGGCTGACGTGATGATGGATCTCCAGCTCGCCCGCGCGGAGACTGAACTCACGACCGCCGCCACTGACGCACTGCTGACGGTGGTCGTGATCCTCGGCATCGCATGGCTGTGCCGTGTGGTGCCTCCCTCGCCGCGCCGCACCCTGTGGGTTTGTGGCCTCGCACTCTTCGCCGTGGCGGGCGCGCTCGGCGCACTGGTGCACGGATTCGACCTCGACCCGCGCACCCGCGAACTGCTCTGGCAGCCGCTCTATCTTACGCTTGGCTCGGCGCTCGCCTTCTTCAGCGCAGGCGCCATCGGCGACTGGCGGGGCGACGTGGCGGCGCGCCGTGCCCTGCCGTTCCTCCTGGTGCTCGCCTTCGCCTTCTACCTCCTCACCCGGCTGTCGGGAGGCAAGTTCCTCGTGTTCGTGATCTTCGAGGCGGCGGCGCTGCTGTTTGCGCTTGCGGTCTATGCCCGGCTCGCCGTGAAGGGAAGGCGTGGCACGGCGCTCGTGGTGTCGGGCCTGGTGCTCAGCCTCGTCGGCGGGGTGTTGCAGGCGAGTACGCTGTCGCTGCACGTGGTGTGGGAGTTCAATCACAACGGGTTGTATCACCTGGTGCAGCTTGTCGGCGTCGTCTTTCTCGTGGCGGGGCTTCGCGGCACGCTCTCGATACCGCCCGGGAGGACCTGACGACCGGTGCCAGTGACCGGGGTCCTGCCCCCGGTCGCCCCTCGCGAAAGGGGCCCCAACCTGCGACTTTACGCGCGAAGCAGCGGCGCCGGAACGTCCGACCGCCGGCCCGTTTTCACCGAAGAAGGACCCATCGTGCCTTTCAGTAGCCTCAAGCTTCACCCCAGCCTCCTCCAAGGGGTGAAGGAACTCGGCTTTACCCGCGCCACCCCGATCCAGGAAGCAGCGATTCCGCCGGCCCTGGAAGGCCGGGACATCCTCGCGTGCGCGATGACCGGCAGCGGCAAGACCGCGGCGTTCATCCTGCCGATCGTGCACCAGCTCATTGACCGGCCCCGCGGTGTCACCCGCGCGCTGGTGCTCACGCCGACGCGCGAGCTGGCGGCGCAGATCTACGAAGACCTCAAGGATCTCGCGGTGCACACGCCGATTTCCGGCGCCGCCGTCTTCGGCGGGGTGGGCATGGGCCCGCAGGAGCACGCGTTCCGCAGCGGTGTGGACGTGATCGTCGCGACCCCGGGCCGGCTGCTCGATCACTTTCGCCAGCCGTACGCGAAGCTGGCCGGACTCGAGTACCTCGTGCTTGACGAAGCCGACCGGATGCTCGACATGGGCTTCCTGCCCGACATCAAGAAGGTGCTGCGCCACCTTCCGCCCAAGCGGCAGACGTTCTTCTTCAGCGCCACGATGCCCGGCCCGATCGGCCTGCTCGCCAAGGAGATGCTGAAGCAGCCGTTCACCATCAACGTCGAGCGGCAGTCGGCGCCGGCCGTGGGCATTACGCAGGCGGTGTACCCGGTGGCCCAGGAGCTCAAGGGTGCGCTCTTCGTGGCGCTGCTCAAGCGGGGCGAGATGCAGGAGGCCCTGGTGTTCACCCGCACCAAGCATCGCGCCAACCGGCTGGCCGACTACCTCGTCAAGCAGGGCATCAAGGCGGCGCGCATCCACGGCAATCGTTCTCAGGCCCAGCGCACCGAAGCGCTCGCCGGGTTCAAGGACGGCACCTATCGCGTGCTCGTGGCCACCGACATTGCCGCGCGAGGCATCGACATCGAGGAGCTGGGTCACGTCGTCAATTTCGACGTGCCGCTGGTTCCCGACGACTACATCCACCGCGTCGGCCGCACCGCGCGCGCGTCGGCCACCGGCGATGCCTTCACGTTCGTGTCGCCGCAGGAAGAAGGCGAGCTGCGGAACATCGAGCGGGCGGTTGGGAAGCGACTGCCGCGCGTCACGGTCCCCGATTTCGATTACTCCGCCAAGCCGGAGGGGCAGCTCGAGATCCCGCTTGCCGAGCGCATCGCCGTCATCCGCGCCAAGAAGGCTGAGGATCGCGCGCGGGCCAAGGCGAAGGAGGCGCGCCGGGCGGGCGGAAGCCCCGGCGGCCCGGTGAGCGGCGGCCGGAGCGGCGGTGGCCGCCCCGGCGGTGGCGGGCGCAGTGGCAGCGGGCGCAGTGGTGGTGGGAGCGGCGGCAGTGGCAGCGGCGGGACGTCTCACGGCGGCGGCGGTCCGCGGCGCGGTGGTGGTGGGCATCGCGGCGGCTGAGGTCCGTGCCATCGGTGCCATGATCCTGCTCGGCCTTGTTGCGCGGACAGCCACCGCGCAACAGGCGGCCTGGGTCATGGGCCCGCAGGCGAAGCTCGCGGTGCAGGAACTCTGGGCACGGAGCGTTGCGGCACGGCGTGAACAGGTCGCCTGCCTCGGTGGTTTCCTCGGGGCCGACACCGTACTCGTGAACCGCCTGCAGCCGGTCGACGAACCATCCGACTCGCTCAACGCATCCGCACAACTGTCCCTCGCCACCTGTGCACCACCCGAGTGGATCGGCGTGATGCACTCGCACGTGCGCTCCACCGATGACGACACGCCGGCGAGCCGCTTCAGCCCCGGCGATCGCGCGGTGATGTCGGAGTGGACCCAACGATGGGGAGGGCAGGGCGCGTTCTGCCTCGTATACAGCGCGCAGAACATGCATTGTGAAGTCTATCCACCGCGGCGCAACCGCCCCGCACCCGGGGATAGTGCTGAATGACATCGCTCTTTCACACGCTGCCGACCTGGCTCATCGGGGTCCTGATCATCGGTGCGTTCGTGGTGGTGGCGGTGCTGGGCCTGCTGGCCTTCCGCCGGGTGACGCGGGGACGACTTGCTCTCAACGAGGAGATGAACAACGACATCATCTTCTTCGCCTCGGCCATCGGGGTCTTCTACAGCCTGATGGCGGGACTGATGGCGGTGGCGGTGTGGGGCAACTACAGCGCGGTGCAGGACATCGTGTCGCAGGAGGCCTCGTCCATTGCGGCGCTCTATCGGGACGTGACCAGCCTGCCCGAGCCGACGCGGGGCGCGTTGCAGCAGCAGCTGCGGGAATACAACGCCTTCATCATCGAACAGACCTGGCCAGCCCAGCGGCGCGGGCTGATCCTGGACGAAGCCACCCGCAAGGTGAATGTCTTCGCCGAGGGTCTCTTTGCCTTCGAGCCGGCGACACTGGGCGAGCAGGCGCGATACGCCGAGACGCTTCGCCAGTTCAACCACATGATCGAGCTTCGCCGCAAGCGCCTCAACTCGCTGGGTGGGGGCCTGCCTGCAGTGATGTGGGGGGTCATGCTGATCGGTGCATTCCTGAGCGTCACGGTGACCTACCTGCTGCAGATCAGGACCGGGGTCCAGGTGGTGCTGACGGCCTTCCTCGCCACCTTCATCGGGCTGGTGGTGTTCGTCATGGCCGGGCTCGACAGCCCGCTCACCGGACCACTGGCCATCAAGCCGACGGCGTACCAGATCGTGCAGGACCGCCTGATCAACCTCAGGTAGCCCGGCTCGCCGGGGTCAGGCCCTGGCCAACGCGCTCACCGCCTCCATCGCGGCGGTCCAGCGAGTCAGCGCCTCATCGTGCGCCCGGCGCGCGTCCTTGAGTTCTGTATCGAGCTTTCGCGCCTTCTTCGATCCTTCCGCGCCGCCACTGTAGAGCGCCTGGTCCGCCAGCGCGGCCTCCAGCTCAGCAACCTTCGCCTCCAGCCGGTGGACCTCCTTTTCGCGCGCCGTTGCATCGCGCTCAGCGGTGCGCCGGAGCGACTCGACGTTGCGCTCCGGTGCCCGCGCTGCCTCCGCCCGCGCCGCCTTCCGCACCACGGCCGCCTCGACCGCCACTGCCGCACTGCGGCGGGCCGCGCGCTCGGCGGCGTGCAGTTCCCACTCGACGAACGGTCCGCCATAGTCCTCGAGATGCGTGCCGTCGAATGCCCACACCCTGGTGGACAGTTCCCGGAGGAAGGCCCGGTCGTGGCTCACGAGGATGACCGTGCCCTCGTAGTCCTCCAGCGCGTCCTCGACCGCCTCGATCGACTCGACGTCGAGATGGTTGGTCGGCTCGTCGAGGATCAGCAGGTTGGCGCGCGCCAGGGTGATGAGCGCCAGCGCGACGCGGGCGCGCTCGCCGCCGGAGAGCACCGAGGTATTGCGCAGCACTTCGTCGCCTGAAAAGCCGAAGGCGCCGAGGTGATTCTGGATGCGTCCGCGCGTCCACTCGGGCCGGAGGTCGGCGATGCAGTCGTAGATGGACTTGTCGCGCGGCACCTGGGCCAGGTCCTGGCGGAACCAGGCGGCCGACACGGAGCCACCCAGCCGGGCCTCTCCGCGGGCCGGCTTCCGGTCGCCGAGGAGGGTGGCGAGCAGCGTGGTCTTGCCGGCGCCATTCGGGCCCACCAGTGCCACGACGTCACTCCGCCGCGCCACCGCCGAGAAGTCCTTCACCAGCACGCGCTCGCCCACCGTCACGTCGATCTTCTCAGCCACCAGCGCCTGGTCGCCGCCGCGCTCGTCGATCTCGAGCGTGAGCGACATCGCCTCGCCCTCGCCGGGAGGCGGCGAGAGACGGGGCAGGCGCGACAGCTTCGCGCGTCGCCCCTTGGCCTGATTGCTCATCCGGCCGGCGATGTTGCGCCGGATGTAGTCCTCTTCCTTGGCGATGACCTTGCGCTGCTGGGTCACCGCCCGCGCGAGGGCCATCTCCCGCTCGGCCTTGAGGGTGACGAACTGGGTATACCCGCCGCGGTACTCCACGACGGTATTGTTTGCCACATGCAGGATGTGGTCGACGGTATCGTCGAGGAAGGCGCGGTCATGGCTGATGACGAGCACGGTTTCGCCGAACTCGCCGAGATACTCCTTGAGCCAGTCGATGGTGTCGAGATCGAGATGGTTGGTGGGCTCGTCGAGCAGGACCAGGTCGGCCGGGGCGGCGAGCTGCGCGGCGAGGCCGACACGCCCGCGCTCCCCGCCGCTCAGTCCGGCGACGCCGCGGGTCTTCGACTCCTCCGCGTCGAATCCGAGTCCCTGGAGCACCTTGTCCACGCGGGCGTGGAACTCGTAGCCACCCTGGTGCGCAAAGCGCTCCTGGTCGCGCCCGTACCGCTCCAGGTCGGCCTCGGTGACCCGGTCGCCCAGCTCGGCGAGGCGCTCGCCCTGCTGCGCGAGCGAGTGTTCCAGGGCGATGGTCTCGCGATACTCCAGGGCCGCCGCATCCCAGACGGTGGCCGCGGCGCCGAAATCACGGTGCTGGTCGAGCATGGCGATGCGGAGGTTGGGCTGCTTCGCGATGGCGCCGCGCGTGGGCTGCATGAGGCCGGCCACCAGGCGGAACAGGGTGGTCTTGCCCGAGCCGTTCCGGCCCACGATGCCCCAGCGCTCGCCGGCAGCCACGGTGAAGGTGACGTCCCGGAGCAGCGTGGTAGCGCCGAACTCCACGGCGACGTCGGACATCGAGAGGATAGTCACGCGCCAAATATGGCGAGGCTTGACTCCCGCTGCGCGGCACGGTAACCAGCAGGCACGCAAATGCCCCGGTGGCCTGCCCCTGACGCCCCGGGATCAGGCGCCGCGCGACCCAGGAGCCACACATCATGAATGGAACCGTCACCACGATTGCCGCGATCATCGAGCGGGAGCTCCGCTCGCTGCGGGCACAGATCGAGGCCTGTAGCGACGAACGCGACCTCTGGCTCGTTGCACCGGGCATTACGAATCCACCCGGCGTGCTGGCCGCCCACCTGGTGGGCAACCTGCAGCACTTCATCGGGGCGCGCATGGGCGGCACCGGCTATGTGCGCGACCGCGACGCCGAGTTCGCCCGGCGCGACCGGAGCCGCGCGGAGCTGCTGGCGGCGATCGACGAGACGCGCGGTGTCGTCCGGGCCACGCTCGCAGCGCTGCCGGAGCAGGAACTGGATGCGGACTACCCCGACGTCATCGGCGGTGTCCGGGTCACCACCGGCGACCTGCTGGTGCACCTCATCAGCCACCTGGCCTACCACCTCGGGCAAATGGACTATCACCGTCGCCTGCTGGCGGGTGGCGGCGCCCTCAAGTCGGTGCCGGTCCAGGAGCTCGCGACGGCCCGCCCCACCTGACCCCGACGGCCCGGGGAAGGCGCAGTAGCGCATCGTTGCCCGCCTCGACAAGTTACCCCTCCCCGTGCTGGAGCCGCCCCGACCTCATGACCGACCGACCGCTGACGGAACGGCTTGGCCTCAAGGGCCAGTTGCGCGCGCTGATCCTGAACGCGCCGAAGGGCTATCGGACACTGCTCGGCCCGCTGCCGCCCGACATCACCGTGAACACGAAGGCTTCGGGCCGGTACGACTTCGTGCATCTCTTCGTCGCCAACCGGGCCGAACTGGCTGCACTGGGCCCCGCCGCGCTCGCCGCGGTGAAGCCGATGGCCATCTTCTGGATTTCGTATCCGAAACTGGGTGGTGGGCTCGAGAGCGACATGACCAGGGACCGCGGCTGGGAGTTGATCAATCAGGCCGGGTTCGAGACGGTGGCGCAGGTGGCCGTCAACGACATCTGGTCCGCGCTGCGCTTCCGCCCCGCCGACGAAGTGGGCATGCGGAACCCGGCAGCCAGGTCGAGCGGTTGAGCCCTGGTCGAGTCAGCCGGGTCGAGCTACGCGAAGATCTACGCCGTGGTGCGCAGGATTCCGCGCGGTCGCGTCGCGACCTATGGTCAGGTGGCTGAGCTGGCCGGCCGCGCGGGCCACGCGCGCCAGGTAGGATATGCCCTGCACGCGCTCCACGGTGACAGCGCGCTTCCCTGGCACCGTGTCGTCAACGCCGCTGGTGCCATCAGCCTGCGCTCGGTACCCGGCTTCGAGCTGGAACAGCGGATCCGGCTGGAGGCGGAGGGGGTGACGTTCAACGCACGGGGACGGGTGCCCCTCGCGTCATATCGCTGGCAGGGCACTCGTGGTTCCACTTCGCAGGGAGGTCGCCATGTCCGATAGCGCAACTGCCGGCAATCCGCTCGTCCGGGCCGCGACGATCGGCACCATCCTTCAAGTGCTCATGGTGGTAGGTGGGCACTTCATGCCACAGCTGGCCCAGCTCTTTCCGGTGCTGGGCACCGGGCTGGGCGGCCTTACTGGCCTGCTCTTCGGGCTCTTCAGCAAGGGAGCGACGGGTGGTGCTTTGGCAGGCGGGGCGGCGGCATCGGGCGGCATCGGCGGGCTGCTGGGTTCCGCTGTTTCCATGGCCCTGGGCGATGCGACCGGCGCCACGATCGGCATCGCAACGGGATCCACCGCCGTGGCGGGCGCCATTGGCGGCTTCCTCGGAAAACTGCTGGGTGGCAGGACCGCCTGACCTTGGTGGGACCTAGCGGCGGAAGGCGGTTTGCGGCTCGCGAGGGAAGGCCAGCGTTGCCCACACCGGCAGGTGATCACTCGAGCCAAGGTTGTCCTGTACCGCGCCACTGCCGCCGACGGTGAACCCGCGGGCAAACACATGGTCGACCGCGAACAGCTTGTGCGTCGTGGGACCAGTGTTCCAGCTGGGCCAGAAATAGCCGGCGTCAGTGAAGAGCTCGCCGACATGATCGTGGCTGTTCATGTCACCCGCCATGATGACCCGATCATACCCCGTCGCGGATTCGAGCAGGCTCTGGATCTGGTACGTTTGTCCGGTGAACCAGACTTCCAGGATGGTAGAGAGGTGCACGGCGTACACCCGTACGCGCTCGTCCCCGACCAGCAGCGTCGCCGCTACGGCGACGCGCTGGCCACCGCGAGACACCGATCGGCTCGGCAGGATCAGCTTCTCGTCATCGACGATGGGCCAGCGCGACAGGAGGGCGTTACCGAAGTTCTTCTTCGGCACCGGGTGCAGCACCGCCGGGTAGTACACGTAACCCATGCCGAGCGCTGCCGCCGCTTCCGCGACCGCATCCTCGTTCATCTCCTGCAGCATCACGATATCGGCGTCGCGCAGCTCGGGGGCGGTCTGCAGCAGCTCGATCGCGCGCCCAGCCTGCTCTGCGTACTTCACGTTGAACGTGACCACACGCAGGGAATCGGGCGTGGACCGTCCCGCCATGGCGGCCGCCGCAGCGACATGCGGACCGGTCCACGCGGCGACGGGCTCGGGGTTGCCCGAACCGGCGAACCGCGGCCCGACCGGATCGGTGTAATTGACGCTTCGGGCACAGCCGACGAGCGCGGCGAGGGCCATCAGGGCGCTGCAGCGACGGAGATTGTTCACTTCGTCTGGGCCATGGAGACCTTGAAACGGTGCGCGTTTGGAACGGCACGGGCGTGAATCATGAAGTACTCGCTCAAGATACGCACCCTGCGCCGGGAATGCAGCGGGCCCCGGAGGCAATGATGCGCACTCGCATGACGCTGCTGGGGCTGTTCCTGCAGTGCGCACTGTGTGCCTGCGGTGCGGCACAGCAGCCGGTCCGGGTGGCGTGTGACGG
>JANNSD010000111.1:0-15727 GCA_031402225.1 Gemmatimonadota bacterium
GGGGGGGGTTTTTGGGGTCGTTGCGTGTTGGCTGCGGCCTTCCCCCTGGGGGGTGGTGGGGGACGGGGGGCGGGGGCCCGGCCGGGGCTCCCTACCCCTCCCCGATTGACTACTCACGACTGACGACTGACGACCTATCAAGGCGAGGTATCGTGGCAGGTGAAGGGCGGAAGGATCAGGCGGGACGAGGCAGGGGGCCAAGGCGACCGGGCAAGACCGGCATCGCCAAGGGGCCCAGTGAGCCATCGCGCCCCAAGTCGGCGGGGCGAAAGCCACCGGCGCGGATACCGGCCAAGCCGGCATCGGCCGAGATGCGGGTGCAGCGGGCCCTGGCGCAGGCGGGGGTGGCGTCGCGGCGGCAGGGCGAGGAGCTGATCCTCGCGGGCCGGGTGCGGATCGACGGCAAGGTCGCCGAGCTGGGCAGCAAGGTGAACCCGGCGAAACAAAAGATCACCGTGAATGGTCGTGTGGTGAAGGCGGTGGCGAAGCGGTGGCTGGCCTTTAACAAGCCGCTGGGTATCGTGACCACCGCCGATGATGAGCAGGGACGGCAGACTGTCTTCGACCTCATCCCGGATCACGCGGGGCTCACCTATGTGGGCCGACTCGATGTCATGACGACCGGCCTGCTGCTGCTGACGACCGATGGCGAAGCGGTGCACCGGCTGACGCACCCGAAGTATCATATTCAGAGGAAGTACACCGCCCTGGTGCATGGGCGCTCGACGGCGGAGCTCACTAGCGCGCTGAAGGAGAATGTGGTGCTGGATGGTCGGCCGGTGATCCCGCGCGATGTGCGGGTGCGCCCGGGCAAGGACGGCCGCAGCATCATCGACGTGACCTTCGAGGAGGGTCGCAACCGCCTGGTGCGCCGGTGGTGCGAGGCGCTGGGGCTCAAGGTGGAGCGGCTGGCGCGGCTGAGCTACGGCCCGGTGCGCCTGGGCGACCTGCCGCCGGGACGGTACCGGCCGCTGACGCCGAAGGAAGAAGCGGACCTGTATTCGGCGGTCCATCTGGAGAGTCGTGAGGCGTGAGGCGTGAGTCCAGAGTCCAGAGTCCAGAGTCCAGAGTTTAGAGTTCAGGGGAGAAGTCATGACAGCACCGCAGCCACAGCGTCGTCCCACCGAACCGCCACGCCCCGCCGCGGCGCGAGTCGATCTTGCCGCCGAGAGTGCGCGACTGCGCCTGGCCCTGAACGAGGTGTCGAAGCGCATCGTGGGGCAGGACATGATGGTGGAGCGGCTCCTCATCGGCATGCTGACGGGCGGGCACATCCTGCTCGAGGGCGTGCCGGGGCTGGCGAAGACGCTGGCGGTGCGCACTTTGGCGGAGATCATCCACGCCAGTTTCTCGCGGATCCAGTTCACGCCCGACCTGCTGCCGGCCGACGTGATCGGCACGATGATCTACGACCAGAAGAACCAGGACTTTTACGTGAAGAAGGGCCCCCTCTTCGCGCAGATCGTGCTGGCGGACGAGATCAATCGCGCGCCCGCCAAGGTGCAAGCGGCGCTTCTGGAGGCGATGCAGGAGCGCCAGGTGACCATCGGCGGCACCTCGTTCAAGCTGGAGGAGCCGTTCCTCGTGCTGGCAACGCAGAACCCGATCGAGAACGAGGGCACCTACCCGTTGCCCGAGGCGCAGCTTGACCGGTTCATGCTCAAGGTGCACGTGGGCTATCCGAGCCGGGACGAGGAGCGCGAAGTGCTGACGCGCATGGGCACCGGGCATGACATTCCGGTGGCCCGGATCCTCGAGCCGGCGGAGATCCTCGCGTTCCGCGCCCAGATCGCTGACGTGTACATGGACCAGAAGCTGGTGGACTACATCGTGGACCTGGTGCGCTCGACGCGGGAGCCGGGGTCGGTGGGCCTGCAGGACCTGAAGCCGCTGATCGCCTTTGGTGCCTCGCCGCGCGCGACCCTCGCCCTTGCCTCGGCGGCGCGGGCGCATGCCTTCCTGCGGGGCCGGGCGTATGTCATTCCGGAGGACGTGCGCGCGCTCGCGCCCGACGTGCTGCGGCACCGGGTGGTGCTGACGTTCGAGGCGGAGGCGGAGGACACCACCAGCGATGATGTCATTCAGCGAGTTCTAGGGGCCGTCAGGGCTCCGTGATCGGGAGACGGGAGACGGGAGACGGTAGACGGACAGTGGGCGAAGCATACGTCTTCCGTCTTCCGACTTCCGTCTTCCGTCTCCCGTCTCCCGTCTCCCGCAAGCATCTATGAGCTCCGTCTCTCCAGAGATCCTAAAGCAGGTCAAGGGCATCGAGCTCCGCACGCGCGGGCTGGTGTCGGCGTTGTTCGCGGGCGAGTACCGCTCGGTGTTCCGCGGCCAGGGCATGGAGTTCGCCGAGGTGCGGGCGTACGAGCCGGGTGACGATTTCCGCAGCATCGACTGGAATGTGTCGGCGCGCCTGGCGAGCCCGTTCGTCAAGACCTACACCGAGGAGCGCGAGCTCACGCTGATGCTGGTGGTGGACCAGTCGGGTTCCACCCGGGTGGGCGACCCGATGAGCAAGGTGGGACTCGAGGTGGAAGTGGCCGCCGTGCTGGCGCTTGCGGCGGCGTACCAGAACGACCGGGTGGGCGCGTTGCTCTTTGCGGAGGAAGTGGAGCATGTGGTGCCGCCGCGGAAGGGCCGCCGGCATGCGCTGCGCTGCATTCGCGACCTGATCGCGTTTTCACCGGCGTCAAAGAAGACCAACCTGGGCGCCAGCCTCACGTACACCGGCCGCCTGCTGCGGCACCGCAGTATCGTGGTGGTGCTCTCCGATTTTCTCGCCACCGACTGGGAACGGCCGCTGCGCCAGTTGGCGGCACGACATGAAGTGGTCGCCGTGACGGTGGACGATGCGCGGGAGCGCACGCTGCCGGAGGCGGGTGTCCTGTGGCTGGAGGACGCCGAGACGGGCCAGCAGGTCCAGGTGGACACCACGGCGCGGCGCACGCGGGATGCGCTGGCCCGGCACACGGAACGGCGCCGGCTCGAGCGGGCGCGCATGATCACGTCGGCGGGGGTGGACCAGGTGGCCCTGGTGGCGGGACAGGACTATGCGCCGGTGCTGCGACGGGCGTTCGCGGCGCGCGCGCGTCGGCTGCACCGCGGATAATGCTGCTGCTCCTGGCCCTGCTGCAGCAGGGCGCGCCGACGGTGGGTGACACGATCTGGCTCGTGCGCACCGTGGCGGTGCCGAGCGGCAGCGCGGTGCGTCCGGCGGCATGGAACCCGACCGGCGACCTGGAGACGCTGGGGCCGCCGCGGGTCACCACCCGGGGCGACTCGGTGGAGATTGGGTATCCGGTGGTGGTATGGCTGGCGGGATCGCGCACGGTCGAGGTGCCGGGTCCGCTGCTGCTCCTGGCGGGCGGCGGGGTGGACTCGATTCCCGCCGAGCGCATGACGGTCACCGTCGCCAGCGTCCTCCCGGCGGGTGTGCCGGAGTCCCTCCTCCAGATCCAGCCGCCGGCGCAGGCGGTGGTGCGGGGCGAGCGGACGTGGCGGTCGCTGCTGGCGCTGCTGGCGCTGGCGGGATTGCTGCTCCTGCCGATTCACCTGCTCTGGCGCCGGCGCGGCGTGCCGCTGCCGCGCGCACCGTCACCGCCGGCACCGGCACTGCCACTGGAGCGATGGGCTGATGCCGGCGAAGTGCGGGTGGTGCTGGCCGCGGCCACTGCGGACCTGCGCGATACCATTGCGCGGGCGGTGCCGGAGGCCACGCCGGCCGTCGACGTGCCGCACTTGCTCGAAGCGGTACGCTCCGCGCGGCCCGACTGGCCGCATGCCGAGCTCGCCGATGTGCTCGGTGCGCTGGAGGAGGCGCGCTTCACACCGGAGGCGTTCCCCGATGCGGCCGGGCTGGCCACGTGGGCCCAGACTCTCGCCGCACAGCTCAGCAAGGCGGCGGCGTGAGCTTCGCGCGCCCCCTCCTGCTGCTTCTCCTGCTCATCCTGCCGCTCTGGTGGTGGCAGCGCCGTCGGCGCCGGGTTACCGTCGCCTTCAGCGACGTGGGGATGGTGGCGGCGGACGCGCGCCCGCCCTGGTGGACGCGACTGCCGCCGGTGCTGCGCTCGGTGACGCTGTTCTCGTGGATCGTGGCGGCGGCCGGTCCGCAGGTGGGCGGCAGCACCGTGGAAGAGAAGCGCGAGGGGATTGCGATCGCGATCGCGATCGACATTTCGAGCAGCATGCTGGCGGAAGACTTCGCGCCCTCCAACCGAATGGAAGTGGCGAAGCAGCAGGCGATCGAGTTCGTGCGGGGGCGCACCGCCGACCGGATCGGCCTGGTGGCATTCGCCGGCGAGGCGCTGACGCAGGTCCCGGTCACCCTCGACTACGCGGTGGTGGTGCAGGCGATCGAGGGGCTGCGCATCGGGAGCCTGGAGGACGGCACGGCGATCGGCAGCGGGCTCGCCACGGCGGTGAACCGGCTGCGGCGCGCGCCGGGGAAGTCGAAGGTGATCCTGCTGCTGACCGACGGCGAAAACAACCGGGGGCGGATCGATCCCCGCACGGCGGCCGCCACCGCGCAGTCGTACGGCATCAAGGTCTATACGATCGGAGTTGGGACTGATGGCGAAGCACGGATTCCGACCGGGCGCGGCATTGGCGGGCTCCGCTATGAAGTGCTGCAGGTGAACATCGACGAGGACCTGTTGCGGGAGATCGCGGGCAAGACCGGCGGCAAGTATTTCCGGGCGCGGGACAGCGAGGCGCTGAGCCGGATCTTTCACCAGATCGACGCGCTGGAGAAGACGCCGGTGACCGTGACACGGTATGCCCGATACGATGAAGTGATCCAGCCGTTCGTGATCGCCGGACTGCTGGCCCTCCTGCTCGAACTGGCGCTCTCGGCCACCGTCGCGGTGCGTGTGCCATGACCTTCGAAACCCCGCTGCTGCTCGTGGCGGCGCCGATCCTCGGCGGACTGTTCCTCGCCGGGGCCTGGCTGGCGCGGCGTCGCCGGGTGCGGGCAGCCACTGCCTGGTCGGCGGCGCTGGGCAGCATTGCGAAGCAGCGCGCGCGCTGGACACCGGCCGTGCTCGCGGCCGGCGGTGCGCTGGCGGCCGTCACCTTTGCCGGGCCGCGAGGCGGTCCGCGCAGCGTGGTGACGGAGAGTCGGGCACTCGACCTGGTGATCGCGGTGGACGTGAGCCGCTCGATGCTCGCCGAGGATGTGGCGCCGAGCCGGCTGCGGCGGGCGGTGCGGGAGTCGCGGCGACTGGTGGAGGACCTGACGGGCGACCGGCTGGGCCTCATCGCGTTTGCGGGGAAGAGCTACATCCTCTCGCCCCTGACGGTGGATGGCGGCGCGGTGGAGATGTATCTCGATGCGCTCGATCCCGATATCGCCTCCGAGGGGGGCACCAGCCTCGCGGCGGTGCTGCGCCAGGGCGGGGAGTTGCTCACGGCCACGCGGGACGGGGCGGACCGGGTGCTGGTGGTGTTCACGGATGGAGAAGCCCACGACTCGCTGGATGACGCACTGGTGGCGGCCCGGTCGCTGGCGCGGCAGGGCATCACGCTCATTCTCGTCGCCCAGGGTGGCGTAGAACCGGTGCGGATCCCGATCCGTGACCAGAACGGATTGTTGTTGGAGTACAAGCTGGACGAGAATGGCGAGGTCGTGCGCACCCGGCGGAGCGATGAGGGGTTGCGCGCGATCGCCGAGGCAGCAAAGGGGTCGGTGGTGGCGTCGGAGCTGCCGGACCAGGCGGGAGCGACGCGGGAGCTGGTGGCGACGCTCCGGCGCAGTGCGTCGCGCGAGAGCCAGACGGCCGACCTCGAACCGCTCGCCTGGATCCCGATCCTGATTGCGGCGGTGCTGCTGCTGCTCGATACCTGGCGCCAGCGGGCGGGGGCCCTGGTGGGGCTGCTGCTGATGGTCACGGCGGGCACCGCATCGGCACAGCGTCCGTCGCCCGGGGAGCGCAAGCTCGCGACCGGAGAGCACTCGGCCGCCGCGGTGGCGTTCCTCAAGGAGGCGGCCCGATCGGCCAGTGATACCGCGCTCTACGACGCCGGCACGGCGGCGCTCGCCGCCGGCGATATCGAGGGTGCGCGCTCGGCGCTCACCCTCGCGGCGAAATCGGTGGACCCGGAACTCCGCTACCGGGCGCTGTACAACCTCGGTGTTGCGTCGCTCATGGCGTCGCGTGCCGATACGGCGAAGCGCGACGCGCTCATGGACGAGGCGGTCACCCAGCTGCGCGAGGCACTGCTGCTGGCGCCCAACTCGAAGCGGGCCAAGTGGAACCTCGAGCTGGCGGAGCGGATGCGTCCCCCGCCGTCGGGCGGCGGTGGTGGTGGCCAGGGCGGCGGCCCGTCCAAGCCAGAGCCCCAGCAGGCGGCGCCGAAGCCGGCCAGTGGCGGGCTCAACCAGAGCCAGGCGGAACAGATCCTGAGCTCGATGGAGCGGGAGGAACTGGGCACCCAGATGGCGCGGCAGCGGAAGCTCCGGTCGGCACCGCCGCCGGGGAAGGACTGGTGATGCTGGCACTGCTGCTGCTGCTCCAGCAGGGACCGGGGCTCACACTCACTGCCACGGTAGACCGGCCGCGCCTCAACGTGGGCGAGGATGTGGTGCTGACCATCGTGGCGGGTGGGCGCACGGCGGACGCGGTGCAGTTCGACCTGCCGGCTTTCAGCGGATTCTCGCCGGTCTCGCGGAGCGAGAGCAGCGAGGTGACGCTCGGCCTGGAGCGGGCCCGCATCAGTACCCTGGAGTTGCGGCTGCGGGCGGTGCGCGCCGGGAGCTATGCCTTCGGGCCGATCCGGGTGCAGCAAGGCACCACCCAGATGAGCATCGACGGGCCGGATGTGGAGGTCACCGAGAACGCCGCCGCCGGGATGGTGGCGCTCAACCCGCGGGTGCGCGACCTGGTGGCACGGGCGCCGCCACCGAGGCCAGGATCGGCGGCGAGCGTGCAGGTGGTGCTGTCGCGCGATACGGTGCTGGTGGGCGAGCAGGTGGACGTGCTCACGGCGGCGTGGTTCTCCCGCGAACTGCGCGGCCGGCTGCGGCGCCAGCCGCGATTCGAGCCGCCGGTGCTCGCCGGCGTGTGGGCCTTTCCCCAGACGGTCCTGCCGGGCATCGCCGCGAGCAAGCGCGTGGCCGATCGCTGGTACGACCTGTTCGTGCTGCACCAGGTGGTGTTTCCGCTGGCGCCAGGCTCAGTGCCGATCCCGGCAGTATCGCTCACGTACGAGGTCCCGGTGGCGATGCAGTTTTTCAGCCAGGATGAGCGCTACACGGTGTCGAGCCCGGCGCGCACGCTGACGGTGCTGCCACTCCCGATGGCGGGCCAGCCGCCGGGGTTTGCGGGCGCCACCGGTGTCAACCTGACGCTCGAGCGGCAGGTCACGCCCGTGGCGGCACGGGCGAACGAGGCGGTGACCGTCGAGATCGCGGTGCGGGGTGAAGGCAACGTGGCGCTGTGGCCGTCGCCGGAGATCACCTGGCCGGCCGGCATCAGGGCATACGCGGAAGGCTCGAGTGAGGAGATGCAGCCGGTGGCGGGGCGGCTCGCGGGCGTGAAGCGATTCCGGTTCGTGGTGGTGCCGACCGACGCGGGTGTGCTGTCGGTGCCGGCGCTGGCCTATCCGTATTACGACTTCGCGCGTCGAGGCTACGTCGTGCCGACGCTGCCGGCGCTGGGTGTCGCCGTCGCCGCGGGCAAGGAGGCGACGGCGGCTCGCTCGATGCCCCCGCCGCTGCTGGCCGCGCGCGGTGCACCGGTGGCCGACCAGGTCAGTGCCGGCCTCACGCGGTGGGGCTGGGCGGCGGTGTTGCTGCTCCCGCCGCTGGTGGTGCTCGGCCTGTCGCAGCGCCGTCGCCGCCGGCCGACGCAGGCGCCGGCGCGACGCAAGTCGGATGATCCGTCGCTGGCGCTCGACCGGGCGCTGATGCAACTGCTGCCGCGCGAGGATATCGCGACCGCGGCGCGCCTGGTGCCGGCGCTGCGTGCCGCCGGCTTCGACGTGCAGACGGCGCAGGCCATCGCCGAGGCGCGGGACGCGCTGCAGGGCCATCGCTACGGGCCGCCGGGGGGCAGTGCTGCCCCTGAGGCGCAGGCGGCGGATCAGGCGCTGGGCTGGTTGCGCGATGCGATCGCGAGTCGCCCCGCTGGCATCATGGCGCTGGTGCTGCTGCTGTTCGCGTCGGCGGGCTCCGCTCAGGTGTCGCCGGACAGCCTCTATGCCGTGGGCGCGCTGAGCCGGGCGGAGGCGGGCTTTCACGGGCGGATCGCAACGGCGCCGGGCGACCCTGCACTGTGGTATGGCCTGGGTGCGGCGCGCTACCGGCAGGGTGATGATGGTGGCGCGGCGGCAGCATGGCTCACCGCACTGCGGCTCGCGCCGCGCGACGGGACGATCCGACGCGCACTGCTGCTCACGCCCCCCCCCGATCAGGTGAGTGCGGCCCGGCGGAGTGTCCCGCCATTCACCGCGGCGGAGTTGCTGCTCGTCGCGGGGTGCTGCTGGGTGCTCGGCTGGGGCCTGTTCCTCGCGCCGCCGCGCCGGGTCCGTCGTTTCGCGCCGGTGCTGCTCGTCCTCGCGGTCGTGGTCGGCGCCCTGGCCGGTGCCACCTGGTGGTGGGACCGCCGCCCGATTGCGCTGGCCGTCTCGGACACGCCGCTCCGCGCGTCGCCGCATGGACGCGCGACCATGATCCGGATGCTTCCGTCGGGCGCGGCAGTGGTGGTGGAGCGCGAGCAGCCGGGATGGGTGCTGGTGCGCGGCGCTGGCAAGGAGCTTGGCTGGCTGCCGCGGAGCGCCATCGCTCCAGCGGGGGAGTAGATTCTCCGGGTGACGCTTCCCACCATCGCAGCCCGTCGTATTGCCATCCTCCCCGATGCGGTCGCCGACCAGATCGCGGCGGGCGAAGTGGTCGAGCGCCCGGCGTCGGTGGTGAAGGAACTGGTGGAAAACAGCATCGATGCCGGCGCCCGGCATGTGCGCGTCGAAATCGAGACTGGCGGCAAGACGCTGGTGCGGGTGAGTGACGACGGCAGCGGCATGGGGCGGGACGATGCAGTGCTGGCACTGGATCGCCATGCCACCAGCAAGCTTACCAGTGCCGCCGAGCTGGTGGGGATCGCCACGTTCGGCTTCAGGGGCGAGGCGCTGCCCGCGATTGCGTCGGTGTCACGCTTCTCGCTGTCCACCGCCGACCAGGACGGCGCCGGCGCCGAGGTGACGGTCAATGGCGGACGGATGGAGCGGGTGGAACCGGTGGCGCGCCAGCACGGCACCACCGTGACGGTGCGCACCCTCTTCTTCAATACGCCCGCACGACGGAAGTTCCTTCGCTCCACGGCGAGCGAGACACGCGCCTGTCATGAAGCGGTGCTGACGCTGGCGCTGGCGCATCCGGGTGTCGGGTTCGAGTTCCATGCCGACCAGGTGAACCGGTTCCATGCGCCGGCGGGGCAATCGCTGGCGGAGCGGCTGCGCACCACTTGGGGACGGGCACTGTCGGACACGCTGATCCCGGTGGCGTTCGCCGCGGGCGGCTTCCGGGTGCAGGGCTTCGCCCAGCGTCCCGCCGACGCCAAGCCAACGGGCCGGCGTACGCAACTGTTCGTCAACGGTCGGCCATTCCGCGACAACTTCCTGGTGCGGGCGGCGGAGGGGGGATATCGCTCTGCGATCCACCCCGGCGACCGGCCCTCGCTCTACCTCGACGTGCAGGTGCAGCCAGGCGAGGTGGACGTGAACGTGCATCCGGCCAAGCTCGAGGTGCGGTTCCGCGATCGCATCGGGATCGAGCGGGTGGTGGAGGACGCGGTGCGGCATGCTTTGGGATCTCTCAGTGCAGCATCGGGAAGTGCGGGACAAGTCGGCAGTCGGCAGTCGTCTGTCGACGGTGAGTCGGCAGTCATCAGCCAATCGCTGCTATGGCCAGCTGTCGACTCACGACTCGCTGCCGACTCACGACTGCTGACTGATGACTCGTCTGACGACTCACGACTCACTGACGACAGCAGACTGACGACTGCCGACTCGACGCCGTCGTCCGCCACCATGCCCGTGCTCCAGCTCTTCGACACCTACCTCGTGTACGCGTCGGACACCGGTATCGTCATCGTGGACCAGCACTCGGCGCATGAGCGCGTGCTCTACGAGGAAGTGCTGAAGCAACTGGCGGGCGACCGGGGAAGTGCGCAGCACCTGCTCATTCCGGTCACGATCGAGCTGACGGACGAGGAGCTGGACGCGGTTGAGGCGTATCGCGACGTGCTGGATGGAGTGGGCTTCGAGGTGACACCGTTCGGCGGGCGCACCGTGGCGCTCAACGCGGTGCCGAACCCGCACCCGCGCTTCGACGCGGCGCGGTGTTTCCGGGAAATGGTCGCCGACCTGGCGCGGGGGCGTTTCGGTGGCTGGGCCAACCGCATGGAGCGGTTTGCGGCGACATATGCCTGCCGAGCCGCGGTGATGGCGGGGGATCGCCTGAGCGAGCGGGAGATCCGCGAACTGCTGCTGCGGCTCTTCGCGACCACGTTGCCGCCGCACGATGTGCATGGCCGATCAACGATCGTGCAGTTGCCGCTCGAGGAGCTTGAACGGCGATTTGGACGACGGTCTTGAGTCGACAGTTGGCAGTCGACAGTCGTCAGGCAGTCGGTAGCTGCTCCAGGACAGGTGGAGCCCCTTCGGCTCGCTGCCGACTGACGACTTACTGACGACTGTCGACTGATGACTGCTGAGTCGTCCCGGCTTACACCTGTCATTGTGGGACCTACTGCCGTCGGCAAGACAGCCGTTGCCGTTGCCCTCGCATCATTGCTGCCGGTCGAGGTCATTTCCGCCGACTCGCGGCAGGTGTACCGGCACCTCGACATCGGCACCGCGAAGCCCACGAGGAAGGAACGCGCGGCGGTACCGCATCATGGGCTCGACCTGATTCCTCCGGGAGAGCGCTACAGTGCGGGCCGGTTTGCGCGGGCGGCGGCGGAGTGGATCCGGGAGGTGCGGTCGCGGGGCAAGCTGCCGCTCGTGGTAGGCGGCACCGGACTCTATGTGCGGGCCCTCGCCGAGGGGCTGTTCGAGCAGCCGGCAATGGATACGGAGCGGCGGCGCGGCATCGAGGCGTGGGCGTCGGCGCTGGACCCCCTGGAACTGGTGCGCTGGGCAGGGCGGCTCGACGCCGGCTTTGCGGGCGGTGGCCGGCAGCGCGCGGTGCGAGCGATCGAGGTGGCGCTGCTCACGGGCCAGTCGCTCTCGGCCTGGCAGCAGGAGGCGAAGCGGGCCGGGGCGATCGTGCCATGGTACGTGCGGCTCACCGTGCCGCGACAGGTGCTGCACCAGCGGATCCGGCACCGGGCGACACAGATGATCCAGGCGGGTATGATCGAGGAGGTGGCGGCGGTGCTGGCGGACGGCGCGGTGGCGGGGTCGCCGGGCCTGGATGGGGTGGGGCTGCGCGAGGCGGTGGCGTACCTCACCTGCGGCGGGGACCGGACGGCGGTGGCCGAGGCGATCACCATCAGCACCCGGCAGTACGCGAAGCGGCAGGAGACGTGGTTTAGACACCAACTCCCCGCCGACACAATATCTCTTGACGCGACGCGGCCTGCGGCCGCGGTCGCGGTGGAGATCGCTGAACTCTGGGGTCGGCAGTCGGCAGTCGGCGGTCGGCAGTGAGTGGGCAGCAGGCAGCTGCCTTGTCGGGAGCGGCTGACGACTACCTGCCGACTGTCGACTGCAGACTGTCGACCAGAATGGAGCGACTGGCGTGAAGATTGGAATCACTTGCTACCCCACATACGGCGGCTCTGGCGCCCTCGCGACCGAGCTCGGTCTGGAGCTCGCGCGGCGGGGGCACGAGGTGCACTTCATCACCTACGCGTCGCCCTTCCGGCTACGCGAGTACGCCGAGCGGGTCTACTTCCATGAAGTAGAGACGACGATGGGCCGGTATCCGCTCTTCGAGCACTACCCGTATACGCTGGCCCTCGCATCGAAGCAGCACGAGGTGGCGCTCAGGGAAAACCTGGACCTGCTGCACGTGCACTACGCCATTCCGCATGCGACGACGGCATGGCTGGCGAAGGCGATGCTGCAGGGCGAGGGGCGGCAGATCAAGGTGATTACCACGCTGCACGGCACCGACATCACCCTGGTGGGGCAGGAGGCGAGCTTCTATGCCATCACCAAGTTTTCCATCGAGCAGTCCGACATGGTCACCGCGGTCTCGGCGTACCTCCGGGACGAGACCTATCGCGCGTTCGGGTGCGTGAGTTGCGACGTCAAGGTAATTCCCAACTTCGTCAACCTCGCCGAGTATCACCCCGATTCAGAGCGGCACTGGGAAGGGCTGGCGCCGGTGGGTCACCGGCGGATCATGCACGTCTCCAACTTCCGCGAGGTGAAGCGGGTCAAGGACGTGATCCGGGTGTTCGCGCGCGTCCGCCGCGCGATGCCGGCGACGCTGGTGATGGTGGGGGATGGCCCGGAGCGGCCCGACGCCGAGCTGGAGGCGAAGGACCTGGGCGTGGCCGACGACGTGAAGTTCCTCGGGCGGCTCGATGCAGTGGCGTCGCTGCTGCAGGGATGCGAGCTGTTCCTGCTCCCGTCCACCACGGAGAGTTTCGGGCTCGCGGCGCTGGAGGCGATGGCGTGCGGCGCGGTGGTGGTGGCGACGCGCGTGGGGGGGCTGCCCGAGGTCATCACCGACGGCGTCAGCGGCATCCTCGAGCCGGTGGGCTCGGTCGAGGCGATGGGCCGGCGGTCGGTGGACCTGTTGCGGGTGCCGGGGAGCCTGGCGACAATGCGCGCGGCCGCAATCGCGCGGGCGCGCGAGTTCTCGGCGGACACGATCGTGCCGATGTACGAGGCGCTCTACGCTGACGTGGTCAGGTGACGGGAGCCGGCGGGGTCAGTGATCTCGTCGCGGCCGGCATTCTGGGGCTGGTGGAGGGGGTCACCGAGTTCATCCCGGTGTCGTCCACCGGTCACCTGATCCTGGCGGGCGAGTGGCTGGGGCGCACCACCGAGATGTGGAAGACATTCGAGGTGGTGATCCAGCTGGGCGCCATCCTCGCCGTGGTGTGGATGTACCGCGCACTGTTCCTCGAGGTGGCGCGCGGGCTGGGCCGGACACCGGCCAGCCGCAAGTTCGTCCTCAACCTGCTCGCCGGATTCCTGCCCGCCGCGGTGGTGGGTCTCGCGGCGCGGGACTTCATCAAGGCGCACCTGTTCCAGGGCAACACGGTGGCGTGGGGACTCATCATCGGCGCCTTCGGCATCCTGCTGGTGGAGCGGTTCGCGCCCACGCCCCGGATCGAGAGCGCCGAGTCACTGCCGCTCGCGACGGCGTTCGGGGTGGGGCTGGCGCAGGTGCTGGCGCTCTTTCCAGGCATGTCCCGCAGTGGCGCCACGATCATGGGGGCGTACGCGCTGGGGTGCTCGCGGAAGGCGGCGGCGGAGTTCTCGTTCTTCCTCGCGGTGCCCGTGATGTTCGCCGCGAGCGCGCTCGACCTCTACAAGAGCCGCGACCTGCTGACCGCCGCTGACCTGCCGGTGTTCGGGGTCGGGATGCTGGTGTCGTTCATCAGTGCGCTGCTGGTGCTCAAGGCGTTCATCCGGTTTGTCTCCAGTCGCAGTTTCGTCCCCTTCGCGTGGTATCGCCTGGCCGTCGGCGCCCTGATCCTGTTCCTCGGGTCGCGCGCCGCATGACGCCCGAGCTGGTGCGGCTCCGGGACTCGGCGTCGACGCAGGACGAACTGCATCGCCTCGCCGAAGCGGGGGCGCCGTCGGGAACGGCGGTGGTGGCGGAGACGCAGCATGCGGGCCGGGGCAGTCGCGGGCGGGGATGGGTCTCGGCGGCGGGCGGGCTGTGGCTGAGCGTGCTGTGGCGCGGCCAGCCGGAGGTGGCGCAACTGCTGAGCATTCGTGCGGGGCTGGCGGTGGCGGCCCTGCTCGATTCCCTCGGCGGGTTGCCACCGGCGCGGCTCAAGTGGCCGAACGATATCATCGTTGACGACGCGAAGGTGGGCGGCATCCTGTGCGAGGGTCGCTGGGGTGCCGCGAGCGGCTGGGTGGCGGTGGGGCTTGGCCTCAACGTCACCAACCCGGTGCCGTCGGATGCGCGGTTTCCGCCGGCCGCGCTGGCGCAGTGGAGGCCAGACCTCGATGCGGCCGCGATGGCGGAACCGGTGGCAGCGGCGCTGAGCCGTCTCCCGGCGGACCCGGTGCTCTCGGCTGATGAATTGGCAACGTGGAAGGCGCGGGACTGGCTCGCGGGACGCAGGCTTCGCGCACCGGTGATGGGCGTGATCGGGGGAATGAATGCCATTGGACGACTGCTGGTGGATACCGACGCTGGCCGCCTCGAGCTCGTGGCGAGCGACGGCATCGAGGTATAGCTTGCCGCCATGCTCCTAGTCCTGGATATCGGCAACACGGAGATCACGGTCGGCCTCTACCGGGGCGATGACCTCCTCGCGCACTGGCGACTGACAACGACTCCGGATCGCACCCCCGACGAATGGAGTGCCGACCTGGGGTCGTTCCTCATGCAGCGCGGCCACTCGCCCAGCGAGGTGCGGGCGGCGTGCCTGGCCTCGGTGGTGCCGCCGGTGACACGCAGCGTGGCCGATGGGGTGGAAAGTGCCACGGGGCAGCGCCCCCATTCAATCAATGCCCGGACGCCGCTGCCGCTGACGCTGGATGTGGACGAGCCCCTCGCCGTGGGCGCCGACCGCATCGTGAACATCCTGGGTGCGCTCGACCGGTATCCGGGCGACAGCATCGTGGTGGACTTCGGCACGGCGACGACGTTCGACTGCGTGATGGCCGACCGGCGCTTCATCGGCGGGTCGATCATGCCGGGTCTTCGCACGTCGGCGGACCAGCTGGTGCGGAAGGCGGCGAAGCTGACGGCGACCGAACTCCGGCCACCGGCCAGGGCGATCGGGCGCACCACGGAGGAGCATATCCAGGGCGGGGTGCTGTTTGGTGCGGCCGACTCGGTGGATGGGATGGTGCGGAGGTTGCGCGCTGAGTGGCCGGGAGACGGGAGAGGGGAGACGGGAGACGGGAGACGGGACGTGCGGGTGATTGCGACTGGTGGGTTGTCCGTCGTGGTGGCGCCGCTGTGCACCACGGTGGATGTGGTGGACGCCGACCTGACGCTGCACGGCCTCAAGCTCGCCGCGCGGCACGTCGGGCTTCGCTGGTAAGCGCGCAAGTCTGGTTTTTCTGATCTCACGAGCCAGTATGGGACGTTTGTCCCATATTGACTGAATCACCAATGCTAGGCAGTGTGTTGGTGCTCGCCTCATCAACAGTTGTACCGTGTTGTTCAGTGTCACGACGTGGTCAGGTCGCCTGGCCGCGCCGTCACGAACCCCGCAGGGGCACAACGCGGAACCATCAGTCATGCGCGGGAGGCTCTCGTGAGGTTACACCGTTGCGCAGCGGGACTCGTCATGTTTGCTGCTCTTGCGGCCGTGGGATGCTCGACGGAGAGGATAGCAGTACCTGCGGAAGAAGGCGTGGCAGCGCTCTCAGTAGTTGGCGAACGGCCGCGCTCGCGGCTGGAGGAAATCGGCGTTGGTCTGGCTTCGTTTCTGCAAACGTCGGATGCGCGCGCGTGGTTGCTCGGCAACATTGCGCGATCACCTTTCGTAGAAAAGCGTGTTCCTTTCAAGCGGCTCATCCTTGCCGATACTAGCACAAGAGTGCGCGAGATTCTTCAGCGAAGTGGCCGCGCCGTGAA
>JANNSD010000112.1:0-16622 GCA_031402225.1 Gemmatimonadota bacterium
CCGCTCCTCTCTCCCGACGGGAAGTGGATCGCCTTCGGAAACCTCAGCAACACCGCGTGGAAGAAGATGCCGGCGCAGGGTGGAGCCGCGGTGGAGATTCCCATCCCCCGCGGCGTCAGCGTCACCGTCCTGCGCTGGAACGGGAATGATGGCTACGCTCTCACGCTGAGCAGCGGGCACCTGGCACTGCTCCACGCATCCGGGACCCTCGATACCGTTGCCGCACCCGACTCGGTGCTTCACGAGCAGAGCCTCGAAGTGATGGAGAGGCTCGCCGACGGAAACTTCCTCGTCGTCGCGACCGACATCTTTCCCTCCGGACATCTGTTCAGCATCGACCCCGCGAACGGCAAACGCACCGCACTGGTCCCCACCCCCGCGAGTTGGGCCGGCGTGGCCGATGGATATCTTGTCTGGACTGACCCGGTCGGGGTGCTCTATGCCGCCTCATTCGACGGCAAGCGGCTCACCGGCGCCGCGTATCCGCTCAGTGCCCAGGCGCAGACGACGCGCGGCGGTCGCCCCAAGGTGGCCCTCGCGCACGCCGGCCGCGCCCTCGCGTATGTCCCCTCGCAGCAGGCGAGCATCGCCCGGGTCGGTCGCGATGGGCGGGTGCAGACGCTGCTCGCGGCTCCCCGTTCATATCACAATCCGCGCGTCTCTCCCGACGGGCGCCAGGTGGCGCTCGACATCAGCGACACCGAGCGCGACGTCTGGCTCCTCGACCTTGCCGACACCACGCTCAACCGCGTCACCTTCGAGACGACCGGGCACGACGCGGTATGGATGCCGGGTGGCCGGCGCCTCGTGTTTGCCGCCAACCACAACAATCAAATCGGGGTGGTCGCCCGCAACATCGACGGCACCGGTGTCACCGACTCTGTGCTGACCATCGGCCCCCAGCTCAGCATCCACGCCGTGACGCCCGATGGGCGCACCGGCATCGGCGTCAAGGTCACCTCGGCGTCGTTGGGCGGCTTCGACCTGGTGCTGGTGCCGCTCGTCGGCACCGACCGGCATGCGACGCCCCTCCTGGACAGCAAGTACAATGAGGCGTGGCCGGCGCTTTCAATGGACGGACACTGGCTCGCCTACGTCAGCGACGAATCCGGTCGCCCCGAGGTCTACGTGCGTCCTTTCCCCGGTCCCGGCGGCAGGGTGGTTGTGTCGCAGAACGGTGGCACCGAACCGATCTGGTCTCGCGATGGCCGGGAGCTGTTCTACCGCGGAGCGAGCGGCGGGACACCGCAACTCATCTCCGCCGCCGTGGAGACAAAGCCCGCGTTGCGCATCCTGTCGCGCACGCCCCTTTTCGGTGACGCCGACTTCGAGACCGCGACCCCGCATCCAAACTACGACGTGATGCCCGATGGCAAGAGCTTCATCATGGTGCGGCTCGGTCGCGCCGCCGAGTTCACCTACCTGCAAAACTGGCCCGAGCTGATTCGACGCCAGGTCGCGACCGGGACCCCATGACACCGGTGGACCGTCTCTCCGCCGCCCTCTCAGACCGCTACCGCATCGAGCGCGAGATCGGCGCGGGCGGCATGGCCACCGTCTACCTCGCCGAAGACCTGAAGCACCACCGCCAGGTGGCCATCAAGGTCCTGCGCCCCGAGCTCGGCGCCGTCATCGGCGCCGAGCGTTTCCTGAGCGAGATCAGGACCACCGCCAACCTCCAGCACCCCCATATCCTGCCGCTCTTCGACAGCGGCATCGCTTCTCTCACGACTCACGACTCACGACTCACTGACTCACTCAACACTCACGACTCACGACTGCTGTTTTACGTCATGCCCTTCATCGAGGGCGAGTCCCTCCGCGATCGCCTCGCGCGCGAGAAGCAGCTCCCCATCGATGACGCCGTGCGCATCACCACCGAGGTGGCAAGCGCTCTCGACTACGCCCACCGCCATGGCGTCATTCACCGCGACATCAAGCCCGGGAACATCCTGCTGCACGACGGCCGCGCCCTCGTCGCCGATTTCGGCATCGCCCTCGCCGCCAGCAAGGCCGGCGGTGCCCGCATGACCGAGACCGGCATGAGCCTGGGCACCCCGCACTACATGAGTCCCGAGCAGGCCATGGGCGAGCGCGAGCTCACCGCCCGCTCGGATGTCTATGCGCTCGGATGCGTGCTCTACGAAATGCTGACCGGCGATCCGCCCTTCACCGGCTCCGCCGCGCAGGCCATCCTCGCGCGCGTGGTGACCGAGTCGCCACGGCCCATGATCCCGCAGCGGCACACCATCCCGCCCCAGGTGGAGGCGGCGACGCTCACCGCCCTGGAAAAGCTCCCGGCCGATCGCTTCGCCACCGCGAAGGAGTTCGCCGACGCCCTTTCACGTCCTCACGTCACCACGGCCACCCGTCCTCTCGTCCTCACGTCCTCACGACGCGCTGTCGCCCTTCCGGTCCTCGCGGTCACCACGGTGCTCTCACTGCTCGCGGCGGCGTGGGCCTTCTCTCGCGCCGGGCGCACCGACCCGCCCACCAGCTGGCAATACGTTTCCCTCGGAGACAGCGTGTCGGTGAGCGCAGTCGCGCCCAGCCTGGCCCTCTCGCCCGACGGCGCAACGCTCGTGATCAAGGACAACACCCTGGCAGGACTTCTTTGGGCCAAGCGCGCGGGCGCGCTCAACCCCATCGTGATTGCCGGCACCGAGCGCGCCGGCACTCCGGTGTTCTCGCCCGACGGCGAGTGGATCGCCTTTATCGCCGACCAGCGGCTGCGCAAGGTCCGGCTGTCGGGTGGCGCCGTCACCACCCTGGCCGACTCCGCGGCGGGAAGCGCGAGAGGCTTCGGCTTCGGTGGCGTCGCCTGGCTGGAGGACGGTACGCTGGTCTATGTGTCGCCCGATTTCAACAGGCTGATCCGCGTGAGTGCGTCCGGTGGCTCCGGCACCGTCCTCCTCGACAACACCGGCCTGCAGGGTCAGGGCTTCAACTACCCGGTCGCGCTGCCGGGCACACGGGGCGTCCTGGTCCAGGTCTGCAATTCCGGCTGCGGCATCATGAGCCTGCGCGTGCTCGACCTCCGCACCGGCAAGCTGAAGCTGTTGCTCAACGAAGCGGCCCAGGCCCTGTACCTGCCCACAGGCCACATCCTCTACATCCGCCGCGATGGAGCGGCCCTGGTGGCGCCGTTCGATCTCGACCGCCTGGAGCTGACGGGGTCGGCAGTCGAGGTCCTCGACCGGGTAGTGGTGAACCGTGGGTTCGCCCAGCTCACCGCGTCCTCGTCGGGCAGCGTGGTCTACGCGAAAGGCGAGGGCGGGAACGACGACAATACCATTGTGCGCGTGGCCCTCGACGGCACGATCGCGCTGATCGATTCAGCCTGGGCTGGCCGATTCTCTTCGGTGGCGATCGCGCCCGATGGGCGACGGCTGGCGGTGGGTGCGGGTACGGGTACCGGTGGCCTCAACATCTGGATCAAGCAGCTCGATCGGGGTCCGTTCACGCGTCTCTCGTTCGGCGGTGCCGACCGACGACCCGTCTGGTCACCCGACGGGCGCACGGTTGCCTTCATCCGTGACACCCTCGGCACCGGCGTCGTGGCGGCGCGCTTCGCCGACGGCAGCCGGCCCGATACCGTCCTGGTCCATCTCAGCCAGCAGGTCCAGGAGGTGGACTGGTCGCGCGATGGGCGCTGGCTCGTGGTCCGCACCGACAACGCAGCCGAGGGCGCCGGGGACCTGATCGGCGTCCGCACCAATGGCGACACCACCCCGGTGGTGCTGGTCGGCAGCCCCTTCACCGAGCTCAATCCAGCCATCTCGCCCGACGGGCTTTGGCTGGCATATGCCTCCAATGAATCCGGCAGGAACGAGGTATATGTCCGGCCGTTTCCCAATACCGCCGATGGACGGTGGCAAGTGTCCACTGCGGGCGGGGTCCAGCCGCGCTGGGCGACGGACAGCCGGGAGCTCTACTATCTCGATGCCGCATCGCAGCTGATCGCGGCGCGCGTCACCACCAGCCCCACATTTGCCGTCACGGAACTGCACCCGCTGTTCGACGCCTCAGTCCTCTCGCCGGACCCGTTCCACCAGTCGTATGACGTGATGCCCGACGGGCGCTACCTCCTCTTCGCGTTTCCCCGCCAGTCCGCTTCCGCATCCCGCGCGCCGACGCTGGTGCGTGTAGACGGCTGGTTCCGCGACCTGCGCGCCCGACTGGCGCGGCACTAGTCTCCCGTCTCCCGTCTGCCGTCTCCCGTCTACCGTCTCCCGGTCTTCATCACCGCCTCGATCTCCTTCATCTCCCGCGGCGCCCTCGACAACCACTCCACCCCGTCCGCCGTCACCAGGTAGTCGTCCTCGATCCGCATCCCGATGTGGTTGTACCGCTCCACCGCCGGACGAACCTTGGCGATGAAGGCCCGATTCTTCGGCGTATCCGCCAGCATGTCGAGCAGTGCCGTGTTGATGTAGACCCCAGGCTCGATGGTGAACACCTCGTTCTCCCGGAAAATCCCGGTGGGCGAGTACGAATAGCCGCCCGCATCGTGCACCTCGAGCCCGATGCCGTGTCCGGGTCCATGCGCCATGTACAGGAAAGCCTGCGTGCAGACGAGTGGCACCCGCTCGCACCGCGCCGCATCGGCCCACGGCGGATCGAACGTGGCGTCTGGTCCTTCAGTGAGACCCAGCTTGGCAAGCTCCGTCGCCATGATCGCACGGATCACCTTCTCCCCGTTGGCGACCGGAGCACCCGGCTTCGCTTCACGCTCCGCTGCCATCTGCGCCGAGCGAACGATCGTGTAGATCGCTGCCTGGTCCACCGTGTACTTGCCGTTCACCGGAATGGTGCGCGTCACGTCACCCGCATACCCGTCGTATAGCGCGCCCATGTCCATCACGACGATCTCGCCCGACTGCATGACGCGATCGTTCGCGCGATAGTGATAGCTGGTTGAGTTGGGACCGGACCCGATGATCGCGCGGAACGACGGACCCGTGGCACCTTCCAGTCGGAATGTGTAATCCGTCAAGGCGTGAATGGTACGCTCGTTGACACCGGGCTGAACGGCCTTCATCGCGGCCGCCTCGCCCAGCACCGAGATCTCCACCGCCTTCCGCAGCAGTACCAGCTCAGCGGGACTCTTCACCACCATCAAGGAATCCAGCGCCGCATCGGCACTTCGGATCGTCACCGCCGGATTCGCGGCCCAGAAACGCTGCACGAAATACCGCTCCGCACTGAGCGAATCGGTCGTGCGATAGTCGCGGCTGTGCGTATCGGTCACCGTCCATAGGGTGCCTTGGCCAACGAGCCCCTCCATCACGGTACGCAGCTGGTCCAGCGCCCGGAGGCCGAGCCCCGTGCGGCGCTGCAGGTCGCCGGAGTCAGGCGCAAAGCCGTCGTACAGTGCCCCGCGTGGGTCGATCGGCGGCTCGAACAGCATCTGGTACGTCACGTGACCGTCGTGCACCGCCATCACGAACACGGCGTTCGGCCTGCGATGCCCCGTCAGGTACTCGAACGCGGGGAGTTGGCGAAAGTCGGCCTCGTCGGTCATCGGCTCGCCAGCGCCGAACGAGAGCAGCACCCCCTCGCCCAGGTGGGCGGCGACCGTGCTGCGCCGGGACGCGTACTCTGCCGTCGGAATCTGCGCGGCCAACGGGGCGGCGAGGACAAGCGCCAGGCCAAGTGGCCCGGTGTGGGACATGAGCGGCATCAGGAGCTCCGGGCTGTGTTGGTTGGTTCTCGGCACCGCCAATCAATGTAAGGGTGCGCGTCTCCCGTCTTCCGTCTCCCGTCTCCCGTCTACCGTCTTGCACCTGCCCTGCACTTGCACTACAATGCACTGCATGGACGGCCAGCTCACCCTCCGCCTCCCCGCCGCACTCGCCCGCCAGCTCGACCAGCGGGCCCGGGCCGCTGGCGTCAAGCGCTCCCAACTGGTGCGCGAGGCGCTCGCGGCGTACCTCAGCATTGACCCCGCCGGCACGGCGTCACGCTCGGCGGCCGCGGTACACGAGCGGATCGCCCCCTTCCTCGGCGCCCTGCAGCTCGACCGCAAGGCCGCCGAACGCGACGAGCTCGCCCGCCGCCTCCGCCGGCACAACTGGCGCGAATGACGCCGCCGGCGCGCGACATCCTGCTCGATACCGGGCCAATCGTCGCCGCACTCGACCGATCCGATCAATGGCACCGCGCCTGTGCCGGTGTCATGGAACAGGTGGTCGCCCGCTGCGTCACCACCGAGGCGGTCGTCACTGAAGCCTGTCACATGGTCGGTCGCGGGCGGGCCCGCGCCTCACTGGTCATCGACTTTCTCCTGGCGGCAGAGGTGCCCGTGCTGGCACTCGATGAGGGCGCCCTGCGCCATGCCGCCCGGCTCATGGACAAGTACGCCAATGTGCCCATGGACTTCGCGGACGCGAGCCTGGTGGTCCTGGCGCACGCCCTCGACGTGAACACCGCACTCAGTACCGACCGGCGCGGGTTCCGGGCGTATCGCTCCGGACGCGGCACCCCGTTCCGGCTGCTTCCCGCGCGGTCGCCCGACCCCGGAACTTGACATCTCTGCCGGAGCCCCGCTAACCTCCATATATGGAGGTGGCTATGGAACAGCTCTCAAAGAAGACGACCATCCTGTTCTCCCCCGAACTGCACCGGCGGCTCACCGAGTACGCCGCCCGGCGCGGCGTGAGCCTGGGTGAACTGGTGCGCGAGGCCTGCGAAACCACCTACGGCGTGGCCGGTACCGACGAGCGCGTGGCGGCGGTACGCGACCTCGGCCGCCTCCGACTCCCCGTCGGTCGCCCCGCGGACATGAAGCGCGAATCGCAGCCCGACCCGGCACGGCTCCTTCCGTGATCCTGGTCGACGCGAACATCATCATGTACGCGGCAGGGGCGGATCACGCCCACAAGCAGCCGAGCCTGGCGCTGCTGGAGCAGGTCGGGAGGGGAGAAGTCGAGGCGACCATCGACGCCGAGATCCTGCAGGAAATTTTGCATCGCTACCGCGCCATCCGTCGCTGGGCCGATGGCCGCCGGGTCTACGACCTGAGCCGCCAGCTCTTCCCCAGCGTCGTGCCGGTCACCGCCGAAGTGCTCGACCGCGCTCGGCAGTTGCTCGACCGCGATGCGCGGATCATGGCCCGCGACGCCCTGCATGCGGCCGTGGCCCTGACGAATGGCCTGGACGCCATTTGCAGCTATAACCGGGACTTCGATCGCATTCCCGGCATCAAGCGACTGGAGCCGGAGGTCGATTGAATGATCCGCTGAACCGCCTCACCGCCGCGCTCGCCGATCGCTACCGCATCGAGTGCGAAATCGGCGCCGGCGGCATGGCCACCGTCTACCTGGCGCACGACATCAAGCATGACCGCAAGGTCGCCATCAAGGTCCTCCGCCCCGAGCTCGCCGCCGCCATCGGCGCCGAGCGTTTCCTCGCCGAGATCCGTACCACCGCCAACCTCCAGCACCCCAACATTCTCCCGCTCTTCGACAGCGGTGCTGTCCCGGGTCATCCTGAGCGCAGCGAAGGATCGCTGCTTTTCTACGTCATGCCCTTCGTCGAGGGCGAGTCCCTCCGCGCCCGCCTCGCTCGCGAGAAGCAGCTCCCAATCAGCGACGCCGTTCGCATCGCCACCGAGGTGGCGGGCGCACTCGACTATGCCCACCGGCACGACGTCATCCATCGCGACATCAAGCCGGAGAACATCCTCCTGCACGATGGCCGCGCCCTCGTTGCCGACTTCGGAATCGCGCTGGCTGCGAGCCGCGCCGGCGGCGCCCGCATGACCGAAACCGGCATGAGTCTCGGCACACCCCACTACATGAGCCCCGAACAAGCCATGGGTGAGCGCGAGATTACCGCCCGCAGCGACATCTACGCCCTCGGCTGCGTCACCTACGAGATGCTGGTAGGAGAGCCGCCGTTCACCGGCCCGACCGCGCAGGCCATCGTCGCCAAGGTGGTGACGACCCCGGCGCCGTCACTCCGGACGGCTCGGCATAGCGTCCCCGAGCCGGTGGAAACGGCGGTCCTGGTTGCGCTGGAGAAATTGCCCGCTGATCGCTGGGGCACCGCAAAGGAATTCGCCGATGCACTGAGCGGATCTGGTACGTCACGTCCTCACGTCTTCACGTCTTCACGCTCCACTTCACGTCCTCACGTCCTCACGTCCTCACGTCTCGCCGCTGCGGTGGCCGCGACTGCCTTGGTCGCTGTGCTGGGAACGTCACTCCTGGTGCGGCAGCGCAGCGCAGCGGCGCCCCCTGCCCGCCTCGTTATTCCCCTCGCCGCCGACCGCTTGCTCGCGCTCGACGCGCGGCCATTCGACATCTCCCCCGATGGCACCGAGATCGCCTATGTCGGGGACGTCGACGGGCAGTCGCAGCTCTTCCTCCGGCCGCTCGACGACTTCGAGGCGCATCCCATTCCCGGCACTGAGGGCGCGCACCAGCCCTTCTTCTCTCCCGACGGCAAGTGGATCGGATTCGTCGCCGACGGCAAGCTGAAGAAGATCCCGCTCTCTGGCGGTGCACCGATTGCCCTCACCAGCATGACGACCGCCCTTCGCGGCGCGTCGTGGGGCGCCGACGGCACCATTCTCTACTCGTACGGGGACTCGCTCTTCCTGATACCCGATCAGGGTGGCACGCCGAGAAGCATTCACTTGGCGTCGCAGGCAAGGGCCGACACAGCCCCGGCGAACAGCTCTGTCCGCTGGCCTCAGTTCCTGCCCGATGGAAGACATGCGTTGATCTCGACCGACACCGCCGTGGAGATCGTCGACTTGACGAACGGCGAAATGCGCCCGGTCGTGCGCGGCAGGCAGGCGATGTACCTGGCCGATGGGCACCTGCTCTTCGACGAAGCAGAGGGGCGCATGCGGGTCGTGCCGTTCGATCTCCGGCAGATGGCGATCACCGGGTCACCGGTTCCCGCCTTCGAGGCATTTCGCGGCCCGGGCACAGGCGGCACTCAGTATGCCGTCTCCAGGAACGGGACGCTCGTGTATGTCTCGGGCGGGTTCAATCGCACGCTCGTGATGGTCGACCGCAATGGTCGCGAGGCCCCGCTGGCGCTCCCGCGGCGCGGCTACCGCCACCCCAGGTTTTCCCCCGATGGCGAACGGCTCGCCGTCACGATCGATCCCCGGCCGTCGCAGATCTGGGTCGTTGACCTCCGCCACCTGAGCGCCGTGCCTGTGACCACTGAAGGGCACAACCTCGGAGCCGTCTGGTCACCCGATGGCTCCCGGCTCGTCTTCGCCACGGGCGGCGGGCCGCTCTGGGTGAGATGGCCTGAGGGCGGCGTGCGCCAGCGCGCCGTGGAAGCCAGGCTTCATGAGGGCGCGGGCATTTATCCCCGTGACTGGATGGCACGCACCGGAATCATCGCAACGAGCCAGGACAGCTCCGGCATGCATCTCGTGTCCTTCCATCTCGGCGACAGCATCCTGACCCGCGTGACCGGCGGACCCGCGCGCGAGTGGCAACCCAGCGCCTCACCCGATGAGCGCTGGGTCGCGTTCACGTCCAGCGTCTCGGGTGCTGACGAGGTGTACGTGCGTCCACTCACCGGCGTCGGCGAGGCCATCCGGGTCTCAACGAACGGCGGTGGCGACCCGATATGGGCGGCCGATGGGAAATCGCTGTACTATCGGCGTGGGAGTCGCATCATGAAGGCAGATGTGGCAACCAAGGGAGCCTTCCAGGTCGTCGGTGCACCTCGCGAGCTGTTGGCCGGTACCTGGGACTTCTCACAGCAGAACAACTGGGACGTGGCGCCCGATGGGCGCTTCATCATGGTGCGGGGCGATCCGGCATCGTCCGGCCGACTCCTCGTCGTCCTCAACTGGTTCGACGAGCTGAAGTAATGTCATCCTGAGCGAGCTGAAGTAATGTCATCCTGAGCGAGCTGAAGTAATGTCATCCTGAGCGAAGCGAAGGATCTGCTTGAACAATCCGGAAGCTCGCATCTCTGCAGCCCTCGCCGACCGCTACCGCATCGAGCGGGAAATTGGCGCTGGCGGCATGGCCACCGTCTACCTCGCCGAAGACCTCAAGCACCACCGTAAGGTCGCCATCAAGGTCCTCCGCCCCGAGCTCGGCGCGGCCATCGGCGGCCAACGGTTCCTCGCCGAGATCCGCACCACCGCCAACCTGCAGCACCCCCACATTCTTGGCCTCATCGACTCGGGCGAGGCGGACGGGCTCCTCTACTATGTCATGCCGTTCGTGGAGGGAGAGACACTGCGCGCACGGCTCTCCCGAGAGCACCAGTTGCCGGTCCCTGACGCCGTGCGCATCGCGACTGAAGTGGCCAGCGCGCTCGACTATGCCCACCGCCACGGCGTGATCCATCGCGACATCAAGCCCGAGAACATCCTGGTGCACGACGGCCGCGCCCTCGTGGCCGACTTCGGCATCGCGCTCGCCGCCAGCAAGGCGGGCGGCACCCGCATGACCGAGACCGGCATGAGTCTCGGCACCCCACAGTACATGAGCCCCGAACAGGCCATGGGCGAGCGCGAGATCACCGCGCGGAGTGACGTGTACGCGCTCGGTGCCGTGACCTACGAGATGCTGAGCGGCGACCCGCCGTTCAGCGGCTCCACCGCCCAGGCCATCGTGGCGCGCGTCGTCACCGAGCCACCCCGGCCCCTGCTGGCGCAGCGGCACACGATCCCGCCCCATGTCGAGGCCGCGGTGCTCACCGCCCTCGAGAAACTCCCAGCCGACCGCTTCGGCACCGCGAAGGAATTTGCCGAGGCGCTCTCAAGTCCTCACGTCCTCACGTCTTCACGTCCTGGTTCCTCACGTCCGCACGTCCTCACGTCCTCACGTCCCGGGACCACCCGCACTTCCCGCCTGCCCGCCTTGCTCCTCGCGACCGCCCTCCTCGCCGCTGCATGGGGCTGGCTCCGTCCCCGGCCAGCGCCCCCGCCGTCGCCGGTCTACCGCTTCAACGTCACGCTGCCACTGGACGCCGCATGGGTGGGCGACATCTACTCCAACCCGGCCCTCTCGCCTGACGGGACACTCCTGGCCTACAGCGGCCGGGATTCGACTGACCGGCGCCGGCTCTACCTCCGCGCCATGGATCGACTCGACCCCGTCCCGGTCGCCGGCAGCGAGACCGCGACGAACGCGTTCTTCTCGCCCGATGGCCGGCAGGTCGGCTTTGCGCTGGACACCCGAATTGTCCGGGCTCCCGTGGCCGGCGGGACGCCCGAAACTGTGTGTGACGCGGGAAACGTCCGCGCCACCTGGCTGGAGCGCAACACGGTGGTGTTCGCCGATGGGATGGGATTGCGAGAATGCACCATGTTGGGTGCCCTGAGCACCCTGCTCGCCAGCGACTCCACCGAAAAATTCGGTCATGCGCACGGCCTGCCGGGAGACCGGGGCGTGCTCTTCGGTATTCAGCGCGGGGCCACCAGCCGCCTCGCGGTGCTCGACCTGCGCACCTCGAAGGTGAAGCCGCTCGACATTCTCGGGTCCAACCCGCGATACGTCGATACCGGTCACCTGGTGTATGTCGGGCCCGATCGGCGCCTCCGGGCCGTGCGCTTCGACCTGGCGCGCCTGGCACCGGCTGGCGAGGCCATCATCCTCGAGGAGGGAATAGCCGTCGAGCTCGGCGCCGCGGTAATGGCCCTCTCCCGCACCGGCAGCATTGTCGCCCCGAGCAGTGCGTCCTCCGAGCGCACGCTGGAGCTGGTGGACCGCAACGGCCGGGCCGAGCGGCTCTTCCCTCGCCTCGGCGCGTATTTCGATCCGCGCTTCTCACCCGACGGCAGGCGCATCGCTATCAGCGTCGGCACCGACATCTGGTTGCTCGACCGATTCCAGGGTACGCTGACCCGACTCTCCTTCGACAGCTCAGCCTCGCGTCCCGTCTGGAGTCGCGACGGCCGGCAGGTGTCTTACGTGCGCGAGATCGGCGTGGTGGCGGACCTGCGGAGCATGAGTGCCGACGGGAGCAGCCCTGCCGAGTCGCTGCTGACACTGCCCGGTATCGGCCTCTGGGAAGTGCTCTTCGCCCCGGGCGGTCGCTCGCTCGTGGTGCGGACAGCCGTGCCACGCGACATCCTGCTCGTGGCGCTCGACTCCGCGTCACCGCCCTCGCCCCTCCTGAAGAGCCTGGCGGATGAAGTCGCGCCCGCCGTGTCGCCCGATGGACGGTGGATGGCCTATGTCTCCAACGAATCGGGCCGGGCCGAGGTATATGTCCGTTCCTTCCCCGGCATGCAGGCACGCACGCAGATCTCGCTCGAGGGCGGTACCGAACCGGTCTGGTCACCAACAGGAAACGAGCTTTTCTACCGCAGCGGGCCTGCGCTCCTGGCCGCCGAAGTCCGGGCGGGAACCACGCTCGAGGTTGTACGCCGCGTGCCGCTCTTCGCCAGCGCCGACTACGCCGCCGACCAGACCCACGCGGTCTACGATGTAGCGCCGGATGGGAGACACTTTGTCATGGTACGCAACCTCGGTGGCACGAGTCACCTGAGGGTCACGCTCAACCTGTTCCAGAACCTCCCCAGATGACCTCCCCGTCCCGCCTCGCTGAGGCCCTGGCCGACCGCTACCGCATCGAGCGCGAGCTCGGCGCCGGTGGCATGGCCACCGTCTGGCTTGCTGAGGACCTGAAGCACCACCGCAAGGTCGCCATCAAGGTGCTTCGCCCCGAACTCGCCAGTGCCGTCGGCGCCGAGCGCTTTCTCGCTGAAATTCGCATCATCGCCAACCTGCATCATCCCCACATCCTGGGCCTGATCGACAGCGGAGCACTCACGACTCACGACTCACGACTGCTGTATTACGTCATGCCCTTCGTGGAAGGCGAGTCACTCCGTGCCCGGCTCACCCGCGAGACCCAGCTCTCGATCGACGAGGCGGTGCGCATCGCCAGCGAGGTCGGGAGTGCGCTCGACTACGCCTACCGCCACAACGTCGTGCATCGCGACATAAAGCCCGAGAACATCCTGCTGCAGGACGGTGGTTCGCTCGTGGCCGACTTCGGCATCGCCCTGGCCCTGCAGAGTTCGGCCGCGGAGCGACTGACCGAAACGGGGACATCGATCGGCACCCCGCAGTACATGAGCCCGGAGCAGGCGACGGGGGGAAAGAACCTGGATGCCCGCAGCGACGTCTACTCCCTCGGTGTGGTTCTCTACGAGATGCTCGCTGGCGAGCCGCCCTTCAGTGGGCCGACGTCACAGGCCGTCATCGCCAAGTTGCTGACGGAGCGGCCCACTCGGCTGCGGGTGGTGCGAAGCTCCGTTCCGCAACCCCTCGACGCCGCCGTGGCGCGCGCGCTCGAGAAGGTGCCGGCCGATCGCTTCGCCAGCGCGGCAGCGCTCATCCAGGCCATCCAGTCGGGCGCTGGCCCGCGTGCCGCCCTGGTGACGGCTGGCCGGCGGAAGCTTGGCATCGCGGCAGCTGGACTCGTCGCGGCGGCACTGATCACTGTTGGCATCATGCGATACACATCCCGGCCCGCCCGTCACTCGGTAGTGCTCCTGGATCGCACCCAGATCACGTCCACCGGTCATGCCACGGCGCCGTCGATCTCCGCCGACGGAAAGCAAATGGCATACGTCACAGCAGAGTGCGACCCAACCGGTTGCAAGTATGGCATCGACATCCAGGATGTGGGGAGCCCGACTTCACGACGTGCCGTTGATCTCATCGACGCTAGTATGGTGAGCAGCGTCAAGTGGAGCTCCGACCGCAGGAACTTTCTCGTATGGTTCGCCAGAAATGGGAGCTTTGGCGGCTACCTCGTGCCGGCACTTGGAGGCACGCCCAGACAGATCCCGTATTCTGGCGCAGATTTCTATGCGGGCGGGGACTCGATCATCATGGCCTCCGAGGGCCTCGTCGGCGATACGGTGCATTGGGTGTTCGTCGCGGCACTCGATGGCCAGGTCCGCGACAGCATTCGTGTGCTCGGCGTCGCCGACGGAATCGACGTCTGGAGTGTCGGGGGGTCCGGCTTGATCGCTGTAGCGCTGTATCACGGGACACATGCGCAGTGGCGCGTGATCAACCGTCAGGGTAAGGAGACCGACCACATCGCATTGCAAGCAAGCTCTGCGGTGTTCACCAGGGACGCCGCGTGGTTCACCCTTGACAATTCTGGGAACAGAAACTACTCGCGACTCGTGCGCATTCCCTTCGCGCGCGCCACTGGGCGGTTTGGGAACCGTCGCGACACCGTCTATCAGGGTCAGTTTACAACTTTCGACGTGACCCCGGACGGACAACAGATCGTCATGGAGGAACTCGGCACCGACTTCCGCGTGTTCGTCTTGAGCCTGCGCGATGCATTTCGGGCAGGCTATGCCCAGATGCCGGCACGGGTTCAAGCATCCAACACGGTATGGGCTGAAATCTCCCCCAATGGCTCCAGGTTGCTGGTCTGGCGACTTGGCGGTACAGCGAAGGGTCAGGAAGCTCGCGTATCGGTGCTCGCGCTGACGGGCGGTGCAGAAACTCCGCTCGGTACGGCCACGTTGGGAACCAACGTGGCCTGGGTAGACTCGGTGACAATTCGGCTGGCCGAGTCAGATTCGCGGACGCTCAAGCTGTTTCTGATGGACGCCCGCACCGGAGCCCGTCGCGAAGAGCTCGCTTTGCCCGACTCCACGGTCGTCGATTTCGACTGGCTGAACGGAGGCGGCTGGACCTGGATACCCGCGGGCGGCAAGAGCGTCCAGGTGTGGCGCGCGCACGATGCAACGCCGCGCCGCGCCGCCGCGTCGAGCGCGTCTCTTAGGTGGATCGGTGTTGCCGCGTCACCAGCTGGGCAGCGTCTTGCCCTCGCGGCTCAGACGGACTCAAGAGATACCGTGCAACTCAGCGTGCTATCGATGGGTGATACGATCCCGGTTCACTGGGCCACCATTCCCACTGCACGGGGTGCGACCATCCGGTGGCTGCCAGACATGACGCTTCTGGTAACCATCTGGGAGGGCGGCATTCCAACTTTGTACCGGGTCCGCGGGCCAGGTCGTGTCGAGCGCCTTGGAACGGCGCCGCGCGTTCTGTACGACATGACCGTCTCAGACAACCTCAGGGACGCGGCGGTCGTCACCCGTGACCCGCGCTCCGACATTTTTCTGAGCCGGATCGAGCCCCGCTAGCGACTCACCTCGGAAACGCCTCCGGCAAGCCTCCATCCACGGTCAAAATGTCCCCCGTCGTGTACTTGAACTTCTCGCTCGACAACAGCACCGCCAGGTCCGCCACCGCGCTCGCCGGAATCAGTGAGGCCCCCAGCAGGTTCCGCCGCTTGTAGACCTCCAGCTGTTCGTCCACTGAAATTCCCTTCCCTGCCGCACGCTCCGCCACAAACTTCAGGAACAGCGGCGTCTCCACCTGGTCCGCATTGATGGCATTCACGCGAACGCCGTCCCCGCCCAGTTCTACCGCCGCCACCCTCAGCGCCTGCAGCATCGCCGCCTTGCTCCCGCCATACGCCGCCGCATCCCGACCCGGCACCAGCGCCGCCTTCGACACCGACGCCACGATGCTCCCACCCAGCCCCTGCCGCCGCATGATCGTTGCCGCCGCCGAGATCGCCATCACCGCGCCGAGATAGTGCACATCCAGTTGCCTCTGCAGGTCCTCCCGCTTGAGGTCCGTCAGCGCCGCAAACCTCGGCGCGAGACCAGCCGTGTAGAACAGGCTGTCGACCCCGCCAAACTCACGCACCGTGCGCGTGAACAGCAGGTGCAGGCTCGCATCGTCCCGCACATCCACCGCGACACCGATCGCGCGCCCCGGTGCCGTTGCCACCACCGCCGCCGCCACCCGCTCCGCCGCCGCACCGTCAACGTCAGCCACGACCACATGCGCCCCCGCCTCGACATACGCTTGCACCGCCGCCGCACCGATCCCGCTCCCGCCACCCACCACGATCACCACATGCCGCGCCAGCAGCAGCGTCTTCCGCTCCCGCTCGATCTCCTCCTCAATTTTCCGCCGCTCGAGCGGCCAGTGCTCGAACTCGAACACCTCCGCCTCGGGGATGAACTGGAACGCGTCCACCGCCTCCGCATTCTCGATCGCCTTGAGCGTCGCGCGATAGCACACATTGGCGGTGACCGCGTTCTTCTTGTCCTTGAACACCGTCACCATGCCGAGCCCCGGGACCAGCACCACCTTGGCCCAGTCGCGGAGCGGCGCCTCGTCCTTCTTCGCGTGCCGCTGGTGATATGCCTCGTACTCCTTGTGGGCCGCCCCGATCTGCGTCCGCGTCTTCACGCAGAGTTCCTCCGCCGAGGCGCTGAGATCCAGGTCGAGCCACACCGGCTTGGTGCCGGCGCGCAGGATATGCTCCGGCGTCGCCACGCCGCGGCCCACCACTTCCTTCAGCCGCTCCGATGCCAGCGTCGTCAGCACGTCATCGCTGTCGTCGAGATGCAGGATCACCCGCTCCGACACGCCGAGCGCACCGCGAATCGCCGGCAGTACCGCCTCCGCCGCTCTCGAGCGAACGTCAGTCGCTTCTGTGCGCACTCGCGGCGCACCCAGCACGTGCCGCCCGCGACGGCTCGCCTTCAGGAACTCCTCCGTCGCCGCGATCGCCGTCATCAGCCGCTCGTGACACTCGTCGGCATCGTCCGCCCAGATCACCAGCCC
>JANNSD010000113.1:0-2980 GCA_031402225.1 Gemmatimonadota bacterium
AGGGGAATCGTGACGCCGCCGCCATCAACGGTAGACGACCGCGCGATGGCATCGTCGTACTTGACGCTCCACGCCACCGTGAAGATGTCCACGGCCGGGTCGTCGCCGATGATCGTGATCGGCTTCCGGAGTAGTTCCTCAGGCGGCCACTCGCGGGCAAAGCCGTAGCCAACACCCTCCAGCCCCTCGAGCACACGACGCGCATTGTCGAGCGTGCGTTCAATGAGTATGTCCACGTCCTTCGTGGCGCGGACGTGGCCATGAAGGATGCAGGCCACCCCACCGATGACGAGGTAGCGCGCACCGGCGGCATTCAGCGCGGTACACACCAGGGCCGCCCCGGCCTCGCCCTTCATGCGCCGGCGCGATGGATCGTCTTCCATCGGTAGTAGTCCTCGTACGAGTCGAAGGCGATGACCTGCGCCCGGTTGCGCGCAGGTCGAACCACCCGGGCCATCTGAAGAATCTCCTCGGCGTCGCGGAGCCGTTCGGCCGGCGTGGCCGCCAAGTCGGCCTTCAGCCGGCGCACCCGCACCGCTTCCAGCTCCTCAGCCTGCTCGGCGTAGGGATTTACCAGCGGCTCGCGAACGCCGGCAGGAGGAGAGCCCTGCGCCATGCGCCGCACCGCCTCGCCCAGCACCCAGCTCCGCGAGCGATCGAGCTGGCGCGCCAACCGGTCAGCCACCTTGAGCAGGTCGGCCGGGATGGTGATGGAGATGCGAGCCAGGGAAGTTTTCTTTGGCATACGCAGTAATATTCGGTAATACCAAGAAATCTGCAAGAGCGAAAACGCGCATCCCCGCGAGGCTGGCGGGCCGCGGGCAGAAGGCTATTATCGGCGAGGACGCAGCCCTGAACTTCACGTCACGGGGAATACCATGGAATCGGTCTTCAAGCTCCTGATCATCGGCGGCACCGTCTCACTGGTCTATTTCTTCGTTTACCTGAGCTCGAAGGTGAAGGCAGGGGTTGCCGGACGGGACCAGCGCAGGGACGACGACGCTCCGGGGCGCGAGGAGTTCGAGCAGCTTCAGGCCCATGTACAGGAGCTGGCCGAGCGGGTGGATTTTGCGGAGCGGATGCTGGCCCAGCGGCGGGACGCCGAGCGATTGGAGCAGCCGCGGCCGTAGCCGCAGCGCGGGGTGCTGCGCGCTAGAACCGCCAGGTCAGCCCGCCGTAGATCTGGGTCAGCGTACTGGTGCCGGGGTTGCCCGGGTCCTTCTGCATGAGACCGGAGAAAGACGCGAACCACGCGCGCGCGATGTTGAGGTCGGCATCCACGCCATACCAGGTCGATCGCTGCAGGTCGGGCGAGATGGGGTTGTGCTCCTGGCGGAGACCGGCGTTCAGGTTGATCTGGAGCCGCACCATCGGGTCGAAGCCCAGCCGCGCGGAGTAGAGTTGCCCCGACGTCTTCATCGCCAATGGGTTGCCGCCAGTCGTCAGGTTGTCGTTCTGGTACCAGGTGGCGCGGGCGGACAGGCCCATGTTGAGCCGCGTCAGGCGATTCACCCCCAGGGTGGCGGTGTACGACTGCGCGCTCCCCGACGTGAGCCCGGTGCTCTTCCGCCAGTCGCCGCCGCCAAACACCTGCTTTCCCATGAGCTGCACGCCCGCACCGTAGCCCTCCCGGTAGCTGTCGTCGAAGAGAGTTTCCGGGTTGGTGAAGTCGCGGATCACCGGCACGCTCCGGCGCTTGTCGTAGGTGCCGTTGAAGGCGATCCAGCGAGCGGGGCGAACGGATGCGTTGGCAAACTGGCTGGTGCCGGAGAACGCGCTCTGCTCCGCGTTGGGCCCCTCCAGTTTCCACGGCCGGTAGTAGTCCAGTTCCTGGAGCAGGAACAGGGAGAGATACCGGCTGCTGATGCTCAACTGGGCAATGCCCCACTCGCGCCGGGCAGCGGTCGCCTCGTACGAGCCGACGGCACCCAGCGTAAACGCGATGGCCGTCGCCTTCCCGGGGCGGTTGTGCATGGTGACGTAGCCGCCGAGGTCGCGGACCGCCGATGAAAAGGCGAGCTGCACCGGATCGGGTTCGAAGCCGGCGAATACCCCGGCCGACAGGTGTGACCCGCTGAGCTCAGCCAAGGCACCGTCGAAGAGTCCGACCGAGCTGACGGTCATGAGGTACTGGCGCCCCGCGGCGGCATGAAAGCCGGACTGCGGCGCATTCCAGAAGAGCACCGCCTGATAGACGCGGGTGCGCCCGTCCACCGTGCTGGCGCCAAGCGAGGATGTGGTGGTCTGGCGCGTCCGCACATCCACCGCGACACCGAGCGGCGTGCCCCAGAGCGCCAGGCCATTGATGCGCACGTCGAGGGACGGCTGGTTGAAGCCGTTGCTGCCGACCTGCTGGCCGTCGGCCATGGTCGAGGTGGTGGCGCGCAGGTACCGCATGCCGAAGCGACCGTGCAGGCCCGGTCCGCTCAGCCGGCGCGGGCGGTTGACCACCGGGATCGGTGCCGTGGCGAAATCGGTGATGTTCGGCCGCTGCCAGCGTACCGAGTCACCGACCGCAATGCTGCTGTCGCCCCGGAGCGCTTCCGCGGAGGCGCGATGCGACGCCAGGAACTTCACCTTGAGCAGCGCGACCACGGTGTCGCCATGCAGCACCGACATCTCCGCCCCCTCCACCAGTCCGTCCAGTCGTCCCGCCCCGACGTAGTACTCGGCGCCGGAAATGAACGCGACCGTGGATCGCACCGGGGTGGTGTCCGCCGTGGCCGGCGGCACCGGGGTGGGGGCGGGGGCGGGAGGCGCCGGTGGTGGGTCGAGCGCATCTACCACGGGGGCCGGCGCCGGCACGGGCACCGGCACCGTGGTCGCGACTGGCGTCGTGGTGGGGACGGTCCCCGTCGGCCAGGTGACCGGAAGTGTCGCGGGTGGTGCCGCCACCGGCACGCTAGACCGTATCGAGACCTTGCTGAAGGCCGCAGTTCCTATCGAGACGAGCGATGAGGTCAAGCTGCGTGCCGCAGAC
>JANNSD010000114.1:0-4085 GCA_031402225.1 Gemmatimonadota bacterium
TTGTCCGTCGTGGTGGCGCCGCTGTGCACCACGGTGGATGTGGTGGACGCCGACCTGACGCTGCACGGCCTCAAGCTCGCCGCGCGACACGTGGGGCTTCGCTGGTAAAAGCGCAAGTTTGCTCTTCCTATTCTCACGGGCCGGTATGGGGCGCATGTCTCACATTGACTTAATCACCAAAACCAAGCAATGTGTTGCTGCTCACCTCATCACCAGTTGTACCGTGTTGTTTCAGCGTCACGACGTGGTCAGGTCGGTCTGGCCACGCCCGCCACGAACCCCGGCAGGGGACCAACGCGGAATCATCAGCCAAACGTCGGATGCGCGCGCGTGGTTGCTCGACAACATTGCGCAATCACCTTTCGTGGAGAATCGTGTTCCTTTCAAGCGGCTTATACTTGCCGATACTAGCACAAGAGTGCGCGAGATTCTTCAGCGAAGTGGCCGCGCCGTGAATCTGGTAGAGCTTGGAGGACTTCCTGATCTTGAGCTGTAAATTCCTGTCAAGTCCCATCTGCTGCGTGCCTCATCAAGTTCTGATTTTCAAGTTGCGGTCCGGACGACGGCAGACTCGTTCTACATCATTCGCTCGGATGGCAGTGCCTTCCGAGTGAACGAGTGGTATGATCCGGGCTCGCGGATAACTGTCGTCCTCGGACGATCTGAGATTGACTACGATGATGCTGCGACCGCGCTAAGGGGCGGCGCGCTCACGGGAGGTGCGATTCTAGCGGCGATGCAGGCTCATGGAATTTCGTCAGATTTTCTGTTCGAGCCAGGCAACGATTTCGCTGCACCTCACGTTATATGTAATCCGGACGTCCAGAATTGCGGCGGCGGCGGCGGTGGTGGCCCGCCGCCACCGACCGGAGGCGACGCGTCGCGCCAGACCTATCTCGCGACATTCTACTTGGTGGCCGATATGGAAGGCTTCCTGATGGGCAACAATGAGATTGAGGTCTTTGGCGAGGTGAACGGAGCGTACAATTCCTGCGGGTCATTGACCGATATTGTCTACGGCATTGGCTATGTCATGGGCAACAATACCCAGTTCCGAACTGCCTTGGCTGTTCCCACGGGCACAAGCGTGTACAAGTTGCGAGCCTATGAAGACGATGATACGAGATGCGTCTGGAAGCAGGACGATGATCCCCTGGGGAACTACAATACCGGCATTCAGTTGTATCAGTATCCCCAATCATTTCGGACCGACCCTCCCTTCATGGCGTGGATCAGTCATGTTTCGCGACCGTGAGGGTGGCGCTGCGGGCGGTTGCCGCGTTGATGCTATCGTGCACGTTGTCACCAGCGGTGGCTCGGGCGCAGGTCAACGTGGCAATAATGATGGGCGTGGTGCAGTTCGATGCGGCCGGCGATGATGGCTACTTCACCTACGGGCTGCAGGTGCGTTATTTCGCGACGCCCGTCGTGCGAATTGGTTTCATGGGAGGCACCGCACACATCGGTGACCCGCCGCTCAGAGACTGGACGCTTGACGGAACGGACGAGCGGATGTGGCGTGGGGCAGCCTTCGTGGAGCTCGGGACAAAGCCGCTCCACAAAGCCTCTCTTTCCTTACGGGCATTCCTTGGCGTCAATCATTCGAGTGGCGTCATTGTCCAGCCCACGCCCCCCAATTCGGCTGACTGGTACGGTATCACCGACGCCAGTACCGGTGTCAGCTACGGGGGTGGAGTTGGATTGGAAGCGGGGCCATACTGGCGGCTCCGGGTGCTGGCTCAGGGGAATATCTGGCGCGACAGCAAGTTTGGAGGCACGTCCTTTAACCCGGAAGTCATCTTTGGAATCGGCTTCGATCTCTAGCGCACTACCCCGAGGCATGACGGTCTGTGGTCGACGATGCTTGTCCTCGGTGAGGTGAAGTGAGCGCTGGCGGCAATTCTCCGCGGGCGCTGGGATACAAGCTGCTGGGCCCCCGCCTCGACTACCTCCTGCATCTCCGTCCCGCCGAGTGGCCCATCATGGCGGGGCATACACTGCTGGGCGCACTGCTGGCACTGGGCCTCGGGCGCGCCACCTCGGGCGAGCAGCTCGGCGCAGTGCTGCTGGGCCTGGTGCTCTGGGTCGTGGCGCTCAACGGTGGCACGCTCGCCATCAACAGCGCCTTCGACAAGGACGAAGGGGACGTTGCGTATCTCCGGCGTCCGCCGGTGCCGCCGAAAGGACTCTTCGCCTTCGGCCTCGGGCTCATGGTCGCCGGGCTCTTCGTCTCCCTGCTGCTGCCCAGGATGTACACCTGGCTGTACCTCGCGTGCCTGGTGATGTCGGTGCTGTACTCGGTACCGCCGGCGCGGCTCAAGGCGGTGGCTGGTGCGGACTGGCTCATCAACCTCCTCGGCTTCGGGACGCTGACACCGCTCGCAGGCTGGGCGAGCACCGGCGAGACGCTGACCACGTGGGGATGGTTCTTGGTGTGGGGGTTCGGGGCGTTGTTCGCCGGGTTCTATCCGCTGACGCAGCTGTACCAGTTCGACGAGGACGAACGGCGGGGCGACCGCACGTTCGCGCTCCGGCTGGGGAAGCGGCGGAGCCTGGCGGTGTCGATCGGATGTGTGACGGTGGCGTTCGGGCTGTTCCTGGCGGGGGCGCGGGCCGCGGGATGGACCGGGGGCGATGGGGCGCGCTGGGCGGCCCTGGGGGCGGCGTTCCTGGCGTGGATGGGGCTGCTGGTGCCATGGTACGCGGCGGCCGGAACATGGGCGCCAGCGCGACACCAGCGGGGTATGTACTGGGCGCTGGGGGCGTGGGCGGCGACGGACCTGGCGGTGCTGTTCGGGTGGGCGGCCTGAGTGGTCGCGCGGCTGGCCGGGCGCACGGGCGGGCGTATGGGTGGGGCTCGTCGAGCGAGGACCTGCCAGCGCCTGCAATCGAGACTGACTCCCCCGCGGTGATGAGGGGATGGCGCTGTGCCGAAGGTCCGAGCGAGACGAGCTCCGCCCGTGCCCCCGCCATCGTCTCACAGTTTGCCAGCCCGCTCGCAACCAGGACAATGTGAATTGAGTGCGAGAATCGCGGTGCTCGGCGCGGCGCGGAACATCGAGCCGTACGTCGAGTCGGTCATGCAGAACTTTCGCACCATTCGCTCCCGGTTTCCGGAGAGCGAGTTCTTCATTGTCGAGAGCGACAGCAGCGACCGGTGCCTGCGGATGCTCAGGGACCACGCCAAGAATTTCCCGGGACTGCACATCCACAGCCTGGGTCGGCTCCGGTGGCGGGTGTGGGGCGGACGCATGGCGCGACTGGCGCGGGCCAGGAACCATGCGTACTCCCTGATACGCGGGAAGCCCTTCGACTTCATGGTCTGGATGGACATGGACGACGTGGTCGAGTCGCCGCTCGACGCCGCGATCCTGGACGCGCGCCTGACCGCCCCGGAAGGCTGGGCGATGCTGACCGCCACGAAGGCGGGCCAGTACTACGACATCTGGGCGCTCCGGCACCCGACCATCTGTCCGTTCGACTGCATCCGGGAGCTGTCCAAGTTCCCTCCGGGGGACGAGGCGGCGCGCGAGCGTTTCATCCGGACCCCGGAGCGGCTGGTCCTGGAGGCACTGGAGACGTCGCGCTTCCTGGAGGTGGAGTCGGCGTTCGGCGGACTTGCCATCGTGCGGAACGACCAGGACTGGGGACCCGACCCGTTCGTCGGGCTCGATGCGGAGGGGAAGCAGATCATCGAGTGGGCATCGTGGTGCGCCCGGCTCAGGGCGCAGGGTGGGCGGGTCTTCATCGACCGGGACCTGAGGATCGGGTGAGCTGCCGCGGGCCGCTTGGCGGCGGGCACGGCAGCGGGCTAACTTGAAGCAGCGTAACCCCTACCATGGAGTCGGCATGAGTTCGGCTGTCGAGCTGGAGCGTGGCATAGATCGCACGGATGTGCCCTGGATCGTGCGCGGGGCAGTGAAGATCGGCCTGATCACGGCGATCTCGGTGCTCCTCTTCTCGCTGGTGTCGCGCTTCACGAACGGCGTGGTGGAGAGCGCGCTCAAGACGTTCATCGTCGCGGCGGGGACTTATTTGGTGACGTTCCTGCCGGGGCAGTGGACCCGGGCGCGGACCATCGAAGG
>JANNSD010000115.1:0-14870 GCA_031402225.1 Gemmatimonadota bacterium
GTCGTGAGCGACACGGCCATGGACTCGACGACCCACGACTAGCGACGTTCTGCTCACGACTCACGACTCACGACTCAATAATCCACCGGCCTCAAATACCACTCCCCAATCGCCGTCTGGCTCACCATCGCCACGGTGGGGAGGCGCCGCTTCCAGTGGGTCGAGTCGAGCCGGCGACGCACCGCTTCCACTTCCCCTTCGGTGAAGCCCGCGGTGACCAGGGCGTCCGGGGTGTAGCCGCTCAGCAGAAAGTGCAGGATCCGGTCGCCCCGTGCGTACGACACGCCGAGGTCGATCTCGTCGGTCTGCCCGTGAATGAGGTCGGCCGTCGCCGGCTTGTCCACGATCGCCGCCGGCACGCCCACATATCTCGCCAGCGCCCACACCTGGGTCTTGTACAGGTCGCCGATCGGGTTGACCGGTGGCGAGTCATCGGCGTGCCAGGTGAAGTAGCCCAGCAGCCGTTCACTCTTGTTGCCGGTGCCGAGCGGAAGCGCCTTGAGCTTGGCCGACAGATCGAAGAGCACGATCATGCGGCAGCGAGCCATGATGTTGCCCTTTCGCGCCGGATCGGTGTCGCCGATGGCGGCCACCGTGCCATCCACTGCCGCCGAGATGTCCACCGTGCGGCTCTCGATGCCGAGCGCGTCGATGACGAGTTGCGCGTGATCCAGGCTCTCGGCGCTCGAGGTGCGATAGGGCATGCGGATGGCCGTGACGTTGTCCGGACCCAGCGCCTCCGCGGCCAGGTACGCCACCAGCGCACTGTCCACTCCGCCCGAAAGCCCGATGACCGCCTTCTCGAATCCGCGCCGCCGCGTCAGTTCGTCGCGCAGGAATTCCACCAGCCAGCGCTTCGCCAGCGGGGCGTCGATTTCGAGTACGTCGTCGGTGACGTTCGGCACGCCGACTGACCGCGGCTTTCGGGGCGGGGCGGGCGATGCCGTCGCGGCATCTGGTGACGGCGTGTCCGGGGCCTGGGTCGACACCGCGCCGAGCAACTGCGGCGCGAGCGATGCCAGGCGCGACTGGAGATCGGCGAGCAGCGGCATCTCCGCCCGTACCCGCGCGATGTCGCTCAAGTCGAGTGACGCCGTCACCAGCGCCTCCTCGAAGACCGGCCCCTCCACGATCAGGTTGCCCCGCGGCCCGGCGATGAGTGACCCTCCCACGAACGCCTTGCCACCCTCGAACCCCACGAGGTGGGTCAGCGCCACGAACACCCCGTGCTCGCCGGCGATGTCCTGCATGGTCCGCTCCCAGCGACCGATGCTCGCCGGGCGCTCGTCGTCGTCGCCCGACGGCCGCAGCCCGCGTGCAGGGCTGGCACTCGGCACGATGAGCATCTCGGCGCCATCGAGCGCCGCGATCGTGGGGACAATGGAGTGCCAGGCATCCTCGCAAATGAGCAGCGCCGCGCGGCCCCAGCGGGTGTCAAATGCCTGCACGCTGTCTCCCGCGGCGACGAACCGTTCCTCGTCGAACACCCCATACGTGGGCAGGAACACCTTGCGGTGGACATGCCGGATCCCGGCGTCGCTTCCGCCCAGCGACGCATACAGCGCCGAGTTGTAGATGTGATTGCTGTGCCGCTCGTAGAAGCCCAGCGCCACGTCCATATCGGCGGCGCCGCTCTCGCGATGCACCCGCGCCAGATCGTCGAAGAGCTGCTCTGCCTCGATGGCAAGGTCACGGACGCCGCCCTCGAGGAAGTATCCGGTGAGCGCACTCTCGGGCGCGATCAGGAGCCCGGGCGGTGTGGGCAGCCCGGCCGCCTCGCGGAACGTCTCGCCCAGCCGGGCGAGGTTCTCGGCGTACCGGCCCTTGCGGGGCCGAAGCTGGGCCAGGGAGACGGTCAGCATTGCAGGCTGGAATCTAAGCTGGGGCGCCGCGTTAGATTGGCTCCATGATCTGGCTCGTGGCGCTGGGCGGTGCTCTGGGCAGTGTGAGCCGATTCCTGCTGGGACCGGCGATCCAGCGGGCGCTCGGATTCACCTATCCGTTTGGGACCTTTCCATTTGGGACCTTGTTCATCAACGTTGCCGGATCGCTGATCGTGGGAGTCGTGGCCGGGCTCGCCATCGAGGGCGGGACGCTATCACCCGAGGCCCGCACCTTTCTCGCGATCGGCTTTTGCGGCGGCTTCACCACGTTCTCGACCTTCGGTCTCGAGACTGTCGTCTTGCTCGAGGCCGGCCAGGTGGGCCGCGCCGGAGCCTATATCATTGCGAGCGTCGCACTCTCCGTGACCGCCGCGTTTCTTGGACTGCTCGCTGCCCGGCAGTTTCTTTCGCGATAATCGTGTCGCAGGGAAGGAGACTCTGGACTCACGACTCACGACTCTCACTCACGACTCACGACTCACGACTCACGACTCAAACATGACCCCATTCGAAGCCGTACGCGGCGTCCCGAACGCCTGCCAGATCCTCCCGACCGTCGTGACCGGCGGGCAACCGACGCGCGAGCAGCTCGAGGCCCTCGCCACCACCGGCAACGCGATCGTCCTGGACACGCGCGAGCCGATGGAGCCGCGCGCCTTCGACGAACCAGCACTCGTGCGCGAACTGGGCATGGAGTACCGGCTGATTCCGATAGGGCCGCACTCGATGAATGACACGACGCTGAGCGCCATCCGCTCCACGCTCGCGGAGGCCGGGGAGCGGACGGTCTTCGTGCATTGCGGGTCGGGGAATCGTGTCGGGGGAGCGCTGATCCCGGTGCTGATGCTGGACCACGGCATGGAGGAAGAGGACGCCGTTGACGCCGCGATGCGCGTTGGCCTCCGGAGTGCCGAGTTGATGGAATGGGGCCTCGGCTACACCCGGCGCCAACGCGCGCCCTGATGGTTCACTAGCGCCGTCGGCCTCCGCCAGACACCGCCGCCGGCGGTGCAGCCGCTGGGCGCGGTGCGGACGGTGCTGCAGCCGCCGGACGCTGTGCCGGCGTTGCGCGGGGCGCGGCCGGCGGTGGCGGCTCCCTTCGACGCAGCTCCGGCTCCGACCCCTTGGGCTCGCGGGCGGCCGGCTTTTTCGCTGGCTGCTGCTCCTGTTCTGGCGCGGTACGCGACACCGGCACCGTTACGGGCTCGGCCGATGGGCGCGCCCGCCGCGATTGCGGTTGAGCGACCGGTGCGGCGGTGGCGGCGTTACCTACTGCCCGGCTGCGATCCCGGAAGCTCGCGTGCCGCGCTACGCCGATGCCCGGCACGACACCAGCCACGCTGTTCGGCGCACTGAAGCCCGAGGCTCCACGTGGCCGGTACGGCACCGGCGTGCCGCTCCACTGCCGATTCCAGGGCTTCTGCTGATAGGGCGGGAACGGAGCCGCCACGGGTGGGGCACCCCAGCCGGTGTTCCAGCAGCAGCCGTTGTTCCAGCCCGGACCCGGACCCCAGCCGGGCCCCCACCAACCTGCACCAGGACCCCACACCCAACTGTTGTTCCAGCCCCATCCGGCGTTCCAGCCCCAAGCAGGACCCCAGCCCCAGGCGGGACCCCAGCCCCAGCCTGCGTTCCAGCCCCAGCCGGCGTTCCATCCCCATGGATTCATGCCCCAGCCGTTGACGGCAACGACAGTGACACCGCCGCAGCCGAAACAGCCGTCGATAGCGGCCACACCGGCTGACCCCATCGCGGGATCAGGCGCCGCCGCTACTGGCGAAGCCACCCGGTACCCAACGATGTCGTAGTCGAAACGGCCGCCGGCCATCGCCTGCGCCAGGTCCACCAGCTGGGGCTCGGGGTTGTCGTACACCATCGGGTTGAGCGCGCGGTTGTCCCAGTGGTCGTTCAGTACGTGGCCGCTCACGCGCCATGGATCGAGCGCCACTGCCGCGAACACCACACCACTGCCCGGAACGTCGACCGTGAACCCCTCGCGGCCCCCCCGGCCGAGCAGCTGGTAGCGCCTGCCGCCGCGCACAAAGTTGTCGTCGGTTGGATCGAGCGGGAAGAGCACCCGCACATGGCCGTCGGGATCGAGCTGGAATACGAGGAGGTAGCCATCATCGCTCGTAATGACCTGCACCTTGGATCGGTCGCCGGGGAGGAATGCCCCGTCATTGCTGAGCGTGACACGAATGCTGGGCTCGGGGCTCTGTGCCGGCACGCCAGCGGCGGCGGCGATCAGGGACAGCAGGATCGGGTAGTACATGGTGCCCTCGGGATTTGTCAGCGGTGTACCCGGCAGGAGACCTCAGCCGGCGAACAGGAGGGCATAAGGCGACTTGTGTGCCGCCACGTAAGTCCTTGTAAATGAGGGAGATGTGATGTAGAGGCGCGCGTCGGTGTCCCAGTCCCGGGACGCCCGGGCTACGGTTTGCTGGTGTCGTGTCCTCCGCTCCAGCGATGCCAGTACATCCGCATCTCGGTGATGAGCCCATCCGCCGATTCGCAGAAGAGGGCCCCGCGGGCATCCACCCATTCTCCGGTGCGGCGACGGCGGAACACGCACTTGAACTCGGTACTGAACCAGGGGCCTACCGCGAAGATCTCACCCGAGGTGAAGGTCACCTCCGACTGGTGGTACGGCACGTCGGCCCAGTACTTCCTGATGTCGTCGAGCCCGCGAATGGGCTCGGAGAAGGGCGTCTCGAGGAACACCGCGTCCGGCGCGAAGGCCGAGGCGATCAGGTCCACCCGAAGCTTCGACCATCCGCGGCCGAAGGTATCGATGAGTTGCCGGCCGAGTTCCGCTGTCACGATAGATCCTTCGCTTCGCTCAGGATGACAATTTTGCTCAGGATGACAATTTTGCTCAGGATGACAATTTTGCTCAGGATGACAATTTTGCTCAGATGACAATTTTGCTCAGGATGACAATTTCGCTCAGGATGACCGTTCGTGTTCATCACTGGACCGCGGTCAGGTTGTCCTCGGGAGTGCGATCGATGAGGATGTTGTACGGGTCGATGCCGGCCTTCCGCGGCTCCTGGTCTACCACGAAGTCCAGCGTCGTTTCCGGCTCGGTGATCTTCACCTTCTGCACCAGGAGCGGCACTCCGAGTTTCTGGCCCTTCACCTCGTCACCGAAGATACCGATGTCCACGTAGTCGACCATCGGGACATCCTGCGTGCCTCCCAGCGAATCGGCCTTGAGCTTCTTCGCCTGCACGGTGAGCCGCACGTCGTACCTGCCGTCGGGCCGCTTGGTGGACGTGGCGGAGACGGCCTTGTTGTCGAACAGGGTGATCTCCTCGAAGAGGTCAGTCAGCACATACTTGAGCGAGTCGGGTGTCACCGCGTCCAGCTCGGCGTAGAGATCCCTTGCGGTCGGGTAGGGCGGGCCCTGGAACGCCCACTTCTTCAGGAAGCTGCTGAGGCCCTGGTTCATCGCCGCCTCACCGATGTAGTCGCGGAGCGCGAAGTAGACCAGCGACCCCTTCTGGTAGTGGATGTACGGCTGGTTCTCCACGTACAGGAACGGCACCTCCTTCTTCCGCTCGACGCCCCGGCCCTGCAGGTAGCCGTCCAGCTCCCGCCGCAGGAATTTCTGCGTCGCCTCCCGGCCGTAGCGCTTCTCCAAGACCGTCAATGCTGAGTACTCGGCGAGGCCCTCGGAGAAGGTGGTGGCGCCCTGCGCGTTGGCCCCCACCACCTGGTGCGCCCACCACTGGTGCGCCAGTTCGTGCGCCGCGACGAAGTAGGCGCGGTCGACGCCATCGTCGCCGCCCTTGTTGCGCATCAGGAAGCCGATGCCCTCGGAGAACGGAATCGTGTTGGGAAATGCCTGGGCAAAGCCCTGGTAGCGCGGGAACTCCAGGATGCGGTACTGGCGGTACTGATAGGGGCTGAAGTTGGCGCCGAAATAGTCCAGCCCATCCTTCGACGCCTGGAGCATCGACTCGAGGGCGAAGGTGTGCCATGGGTGGTAGTAGATCTCGAGTGACGTCCCCTTGTAGTCCTCCTTTTTCACGGCATAGCGCGCCGAGAGGAAGGAGTAGAAGCCGAGAATCGGCTGGTCCATCACGTAGTGGAAGTAGCGGCGGCTATTCTCCGTCCACTCGCGCTGCAGGTATCCCGGCGCGATCGCGATCTGGTCGGCCGACGTGCTCAGCGTGGCCTCGAACGCCATCCAGTCGGTGTCGTTCGAGATGTAGTTCTGCCGCCGTGCCGTAGTGTCATCGATCGACTTCATCCTCGGCTTGGGCGCCAGCTTGTTCCGCTCCCGGATGTCGTCGTCGGACAGTTCACCCTGGGGATTGTAGCCGAAGCCCGGCATGTAGCTGTTGTTCATGAATGTTCCGTTCACGGCGACATCGTTGGCAAACCCGTCATTGGGAAAGCCGCGCGGCTCGTAGCGCGCCGCGAACCTGACCAGCAGCGTATCGCCTGGCGCCAGCGGTTCGGCCAGGCGATAGAGTCGCACCCCCTCTCCAGTCTCGTTCACGACAAGCGACACCGGCCTCGAGAACTCCAGCGTGTCGAACACGAGGCCGGTATTGGCCGCAGCGGTATACGAATTCTGCGGCCGCGCGGCGGTCGCCGGCAACTGCACAAACAGGGTGTCGATGGCGCGGTCATGGCGATTGACCGCGGTCAGGGTGCCGCGCCACGCTGCCGACCGGCGCTCAGGATACGCATCGTACTCGATCGTGGTGCCCACGATCCTTGGCTGGGGAAGTTCCTCGAGCGGCTTCCACTCTCGCTCCCACGCGGCGACCGCCTTCTCTGACTTCCGCACCTCGCTGTAGTCATTGAGCATGTTGGCGTTCCAGTAGAACACACCGCCGAACGCGAGGGCGATCGTCGCGAGCACTGCGGTTGCCACGAAGCCGCCCTGCGCCCAGCGCGCACCCGACTGCCGACGACGTTCCCGCCAGGTGGCGTCACTGCCACGCACCAGCAGCATGCCGCCCGCTACGCACAACAGCATCGAGACCGCGATGTAGTACGCCTGCTGGGTCACGATGCGCGGCACATACGGTCCCCAGCCGTTCATGTCGGAATAGGTGAAGCTGGACGGGATGCCGACCTGATAGAGCCGATGATCGAACCCCAGGTTGCTCATCACGCTCAGGCCCACGAAGTACACGATGATGATCAGGTGGCCGACGAACTTCTGGTTGACCAGTGCATGCACCCCCACGGTGAGTGGTACGAGCCCGACCACCAGCGGCACCACTGATGCGAGATACACCTGCGCGTAGAGCAGCGGCTCGAACCGGAAATAGCCCATGATGGCCTGGAACGCGGCCGTCGCCAGTATCGCCAGCGCGCCGAGGAGCAACATGACCAGGGCCAGGCCAATGCACTTGCCGCCGAGCGACACCCAGACCGGTACCGGCAACGCATCGTGCATCTGGTCGGCTCGCTGCTGCCGCTCCTTCCAGATCAGCTCGCCGCCGTAGAGGGTGCTCACGATCACCATGAAGAGGAACATCGACTGCACCGCGGACGGAGCCAGTGTCGCGGTAACCGGCCAGTACACCGTGTCCTGCTGGTTCACGGTGTACCAGACGTTGATGAGCAGGTTGATCACGCCGATCGCCATGATCGCCAGAAAGACCGGCTCGCGCACGATGACGCGGAAGTGAAAGGCCGCCAGGCTGAGCAGCTGCCGCCAGTTCGCCGGGCGGTCGAACGACAGGGTGAATTGCGGCGTGGTGACAGCCGGCGCCGGTGCGGGCGCCGATGGTTCCGAAACGGTCGCCCGCTTCCGCTTTCCCGCGCCACCACCCTGGAGCCTGAGCCGGAACAGCGCATAGACCATCGCGAAGAGGCCGATGGCAATTGCAACCCAGAGTCCCCGGTTGGCCAGCACATTGGCATCGAGCGGCACCAGGCGGCTGTTCTTCTCCGCTACGGTCCAGTAGCGGGTGGCGATGTCTACCGTCGTGATCCCGAAGGGATCGATCAGCGAGCCGAGCTTGAGGCGATCGAGGTTGCGGATCACGTTCTGGCTGATCTGCCACACCAGCAGCAGCGCGATACCGGTGACGTAGACCGAGAAGAGCTTGCGAGTGAGCGAACCCACCGCGAACAGCAGCGCGCTGATGAAGAGGAGGTTTGGAAGGGCGATGAGGAGGAACGGCTGGATCACGTTCCAGAGACTCACCGGTCCCAGCTTGTCCGCCGGTACCCACGGCATGAGGCTGCCCAGGAGCAGCCCGAGCGGCATCGCGCTGTAGATGATCACCATCGCCACGAAGGCGCCCAGGAACCGGCCACACAGGTAGCCGGCACGCGAGAGCCGGGTGGTGAAAAGGAGTTCCTGGGTGCCAAGCTGCGCATCGCGGAGGACAGCGGTGCCGGCGAGCGCCGTGGTGATCACCTGCCCGATGGCGGTAAGTACCCCGATCGCGGTGGCGAGCACGAACGGGGCGTTGCGGTGGATCTGTCCCGTGCCGATACCGATGAAGCCTTCAGAAGCGGTTGAAAAGAAGGCCATCAGGAAGAAGACGGCAAAGAAGAGCCAGGTTACTGGCCGGCGCAGTTGATACCGGAGCTCGAAGAGGAAGACAGTGAGGAACACGCCTCAGCCCTCCGCGAGCGCAGCGCCGCCCACCCGGTGGAAGTAGACGTCCTCGAGCACCGGCTCGACCTCGGCGAAGCCCTCGCCCGGTGACGCGTCGCTGTAGACATTGATGATGGGCTCCCCGGCCATCAGGCGCGTGGAGATAACCCGCAGGCTCTGCTGGTACCCGGCCAGCTCCTCCTTCCGGATCCGCTTGCGCCAGATGCGCCCGCGCACCTCTTCGAGCACGCTCGCCGGATCGCCCTCCAGGATGACCTCGCCCCGGTTGATGATCGCCATCTGGCGGCAGAGCTCGCGTACATCCTCCACCAAATGAGTGGAGAGGATGACGATGACATCGTCACCGATTTCGGCCAGGAGGTTGAGGAAACGGTGCCGCTCCACCGGGTCCAGGCCCGCCGTCGGCTCGTCTACGATGAGCAGCTTGGGACGGCCCGCCAGGGCGATGGCAATGCCGAGCCGCTGCTTCATACCGCCGGAGAAACCACCGACGGCCTTCGCGCGTGCGTCCCAGAGGTTAGTCTGCCGCAGCAACGCGTGCACCAGGTCCTTCCGCTCACCCGGTACCATGACGCCCTTGAGCGCGGCGTAGTGATCGAGCGTGGTCTCGGCGGAAAGGTTGGGATAGAAGCCGAACTCCTGCGGCAGGTAGCCGAGGATCTTCCGCACCTCCGTCGGCTGGGCCAGCACGTCGAGGTCGCCAAGATGGATGGTACCTTCGTCCGGCTGCTGCAGCGTCGCGATGGTGCGCATCAGCGTCGACTTCCCCGCCCCGTTGGGTCCGAGCAGGCCGAACATCCCCGGCCCGATGGTGAGCGACACGTTGCTCAGGGCGCGCACGCCGTTGGGATAGGTCTTGGAGAGCCGGTCGATGACGAGCGACATGGGGGGAGCCTGGGAAACGGGATACGGGAAACGGGAACGATTTGAGGCAGGTTACGGCGCGGCTGGGCAATGGTCAAGCAACGGCAACAGCACTGTGGCGGTATGGGACGATCGACCCATGGTGCGCGGTGCGAGTGCTGGTGCTATCTAAGAAGCGGGAGGTGGCCCATGACGTATCGTCTCGCAGCGCAGGTGCTCGCCGCGGTGTGGCTGGCGGGGTGTACCAGCTTTGGCAGCGTCGCGCCGCTGGTGACAGATGACAACGCAATTGTCGATCCGCTGCTCATCGGCACATGGCTGGACTCCGGCTCTACGATGGCCGTTGTGATAGACGAGGAGGACGGGCAGTACAGGATTTCGATCGTAGAGGCTGACGGCGAGGGCACCAGGTTCGGCGGTCGCCTCGGCCGCGTGGGGTCACTGATGGTTCTTGAACTCATTGAACAAGGGCCGCCCTCCGAGGCGGGTGAAGCGAGAGGCACGTCACCGTCGCTCTACTTCCCCGTGCTGGTCGATTTACTGGGCTCCGAGCTCGGCGTACGAATTCTGGATACCGATTCCCTCAAGAGATACTTCCGGGACCATCCACGTTCGCTCGATCATTTCGCTCGAGGGAGCTTGTGGGGGAGCTCAATCATCATCACGGCGCCGACCAGCAAGTGGCGACGGTTCCTCGAGAGTTACGCGCGGCGGCCAGGAGTGGCACATCTGCTTCGGCTGTACCGCACGCCGACGGCTCGACTCGAGGTTGTCGCCGGGATGGCGGCTAGACAGTACCACTACGATGGCGCCGGAGAATGCATACACGCGAGGCACGGCCGCCTTGACAACGAGCGGGCCGACACCTGGCGGGTGCGCTTCGCGACAGAATCATCCGATTCCACGATCCCGACCGCGATGGCAATCAAGACCTGGACCTCACCCGGTGGCGCAACGCGTTTCATGATCGATGGACAATCTGTGTATCGGCGCGATCATTGGTTCCATCTGTCCGGAGCGGGAGCGATAAGGGTAACTGAGGCGGATTCAGTGGCAGCGCTGAACCTGGCGGGTGTGGATTTCAGCGGCGACTCGGTACACATCGCCGTCAGGTGCTCCCCGGTTACGGTCCTCGTTCCGGAGACATCGTCCCCTGATTCGTCAGGGAGCGGGACGCAGTGAGGTAGGTCTCGAAAAATCCATCACCCTCGTCGACGATCACCTCGCCACTGATCCGTCCCCCGAGACGATAGTGCCCGCGAAGCTGGAGAAAGACCCGATCGAGCCCGCCCGCCCCCTGCGCCGTCGCCTGTGCGCTCGCGACCTCCACCGTCACCCTCACCGTGTCAGCGTCGCGCGCCGCAACAAGGGCAAAGCGCGCCGGCGCATCGACTGCCGCACCACCGGCGCGCAGCCGTCCCTCATAGCGGATACTCGAGAAGCGCAACACCTGCCGCACGCCGAGCGAGTCTGCCAGGGCGAGGAAGAAGGGATTGCCGCTCCGCACCGAATCGCCCGGAGTGCGCACGCCGCCATAGAGCAGGTCCAGCCGCTCGCCGCGGCCCATGCCCCACTCCCACGTGACATCCCGCCACACGCCCCAGTTGTGGTCGTGGTACGCCGGCACGTCACTCAGCGTGCGGCACCTCCCGCCAATGCACACCGTGCCGCTGGCATCGGCGCGAAGGCCCGGCACCACATAGCCCGACATGAGCCCGTCCGCGCGCAGTTCTACCGGCGGGAAGTACCGCGCGGGATCAGGCCGCAGCAGGACGTCGAGGGTGAGCGGACCCTCGGGCCCGGTCGCGCGGCCGCGGAGGTGATAGATCCCGTCGCGCTGGGTGACGGTGTTGTCACCCAGGGACAGGTCGGCGCGCAGCGTGTCGAATCGCACGTCCGCCGATGGCACGCGGGTGCTGAACCTCGCATAGCGACCGTCGGGCTGGCGGCGCGTCACCAGCAGCTGGCCACCCCAGCGGCCCGACGGCACCTCGCCGCCAACGAGATAGGTGATGTACCACCACTCGTCGGGCGCCACGAGCAGGTTGAAGTAGTGCCACTCGCCCCAGGTCGAGTCGGGCGCGGTCGGCAGGTGAAAGTGATCCAGCTCGTCGAAGAGCCGCTGCGCCGTGGGAGCGATCCACGCGGAGTCGGCGGGTGAGTCAACCCAGCGGCCCTGGCGCACGTCGAGCGCCGTGCCCACCGATGCCGCCCGACTGGGCACGTCAGCACCCGCCTTGATGGGCAGCACGCGGCCCCCGCTCGCGAGGTAAAGCAGCTTGTACTCGATCGCCGGCGACACCGCCGACACCATGGTGGCCTGGCGCGGCCCACCGAGGAGCCGCCGGGTGACGAATCGCGCCCGATCGATGCCGAAGAACATCCCGCTCACGCCGCCGGTGCGCATCGCCTCGATGTCGATGCCAAGCGGCAGGACGGTCACCTCGCCGCCGCCCACCAGGGAAACGTCTCGCGACTGCTCCAGCATCGCCTCGCCCACCGACAGGAGCACGATCATCACGCCCACACCCAGCGCGAAGCCCGCGAGCAGCACGAGGGCGCGCACCCGACGCACGAGGAGGTGGCGCACTGCAAGGGTGACGATCATGCCACGATCCGCCCATCCAGCATGCGCACCACCCGACCCGCCTCGGCAGCGAGGCGGTCATCGTGCGTCACCACCACCAGCGTCGTGCCCTCCGCATTCAGGCGCCGGAACAGCGCCAGGATCTCGGCGCCGGTCGCGGCGTCGAGTTCCCCGGTGGGCTCGTCCGCCAGGATGAGCGACGGGCGGTTGGCCAGTGCCCGCGCGATGGCCACCCGCTGCATCTCGCCGCCGGAGAGCTGCGTCGCTCGATGGCGCGCGCGCGCACCGAGCCCGACGTACTCCAGCAGCTCCTGCGCCCGCGCGCGCCGCACCCGCGCTGGCATGCCGGCCTCGGCCATCGGCAGCTCCACGTTCTCGGACGCACTGAGCACCGGCAGGAGGTGAAAGCGCTGGAACACGAAGCCGATCTTGCGGAGGCGAAGCTCGGTGAGGGCGCGATCACCGAGCGTGTCGATGCGGGTGCCATCCAGCTCGACCGAGCCCGAGGTGGGCGTATCGATGCCGCCCAGCAATTGCAGCAGCGTGGACTTGCCGCAGCCCGACGGTCCCGCGATGGCGACGTACTCTCCCGGCGCGATAGTCAGCGTCACGCCCCGCAGTGCGGCCACCTCCTGCTCCGCCAAGTGGTAGGTCTTCTTGAGGTCCCGGCCCGCGATCAGGGTCATGTCGCCTCCGCGCGCAGCGTGGCCGCGATCGGCGCCCGCGCCGCGAGCCATGCCGGGTAGAGCCCCGCGAGCACGCCCGCAGTGAGTGTCGCCGCCAGCCCGGCGGCCAGCGCCCCCGGCCTGGGCACGAAGAAGGAGAACGCGGCAGGAAGGCCGGGGAAGCTGGTGAGGATGCGATCGAGCACTCGCGCCGTTCCGAGCCCGAGCACGACGCCGATGACGCCGCCAGCCATAGTGAGGGCGGCGCCCTCGATGAGCACGTCGCGAATGACGCTGCGACGACTGACCCCAAGCGCACGGAGGGTCGCGATCTCGGGGAGTCGCTCGTTGACCGTAATGGCGAGCAGCGTGCCGATGAGCAGGGTGGCAATGCCCAGGCTCAGGGTGCCGAGAATGAGTGCCAGCTGGCGGAAGTAGACCATGCGCTCGCGGAAATGCCGCACCAGGTCGTCGACGCCACTCACCTCGACCCCGGGGTGCGCCCCGCGCAGGCGGGCCACCACCGCCGGCACGTCGGCGCCGTCGCGCGCCTTCACCATGAGCACCGATGCGCGATCGGCCTGGCGGATGCCGCCCAGCGCCTGCATCACCGGCACGATGGTGCCCACCGAGGGCTGGCCTTCGTGGTCGTAGAGCCAGCGCACCATGCCCCGCACCACCAGCCGTCGCTCTGCGGCGGCGCCCGCCACCTGCGGATCGAGCTGCGACACGAGCGCGATGGTGTCGCCCACCGCCGCGCCCATGAGCCGCGCGGCAGGTGCGCCGAGCAGCACGCCCAGCGAATCACCGGGCAGGAGGTCGGCGCCCGACTCGAGCTGGTAGAGCCCCTGGTTGGCGGGATCGATGCCGTACCCAAACAAGGTGAGGAGCGCAGAGTGGGGAGTGGGGGATCCGTACAGGGAGGTGGCGACCACCGGGGCCACGGCCACCACATCGGGATCGGCAGCGATGGCGCGGGCCAGCATGGTGATGCCGGGCATGGTGGCCTCGCTGTCGAGCGGCAGCGTACCCTGCGGCGTGACGCGGATCTGGTAGCCGCGCAGGAGCATGAGCCTGGCGAAGGATGTCTCCAACCCGCCGCTCAGCATGATCATGTCACAGAGCATCGCCGAGGCGACGGCGATACCGGCAATCGACAGCACGGTGCGCAGCGGATGCCGACGCAGGTTGCGGAAGCTCCAGCGCAGGTCCATCAGCCGCGTCCCCACAGGACCAGCGGCCGGGTGCGCACCAGCCGCGCGGCGGCGAGTGCGCCGGCGCCGATGCCGAGCAGCAGTGACAGCCCGACGCCGAAGCGAACGATACCGGGCGTCACCATGGAGAAGATGAGCCGCGTCTCGAAGAAGTGCTGGTAGTACGCATTGGTCGCGGCGCTGGCCACAAAGGCGAAGAGCGCGCCCGCCATCGAGCCCACCACGGCGACGATGACGGCCTCGAGCAGCAGGGCGAGAAAGATGGTGCGGCGCCGGATGCCGATGAACCGGAGCACGGCGGCATCGAGGCGGCGCTCTTCCACCTTGAGCAGCATGATGCAGAGCAGGAAGATTGCGCTCGCCGCGACGGAGATGACCGCGATGGCACGATGGAAGCGGCTGATGACGCGGAAGGTCTGCGAGGAACCCGACGCGATCTCGCGCGACCCGTAGGCGCGGTAGCCGAAGGCGGCGGCGTTGAGTCGCCGCACCACGCTGTCCGCGGCCACGCCTGGCTGCAGTACCAGCCCCAGCCGGTCCACCCGGTCGGGCGTACCCAGGAGGGCGGCAAGATCGGGCAGGTGGAGGCGGACCCGGTAGTCCCGCCGCAGCACCGTGGCCGGATCGGCGGGCGGCTCGTACACCGCTGCCACCCGCGCGACGGTGCTCAGTGAGTCGGGCGCGCTGCCAATCCGTACGGTGTCGCCCACCTGGAGACCGAGCGATGCCGCCAGACGGCGCTCGACGGCGATGTCGATGACAGGGCGGGCAGTCCCGGCTGCGACCGCGGAGTCCGCCGACTGGGGCGGCGGCGGTGCGAGGGCCAGGACAAGGAGGAGCGGGATCACGGAGGCAATGTACCCGACAGGGGCGCGGAGGTTTGCGGTAGCGTTCCGTGAGGGCGTCGCCGCCGGCAACTAGAAGCGTATCGTCAGGCCGAGGAACGGATACACGTCCTCGGCCAGGCGGGTAAAGCCGAGATTCACGCCGGCGTCTACCTGGACGTTGGGCCCGACGCCGAGCGTGAGGCCGATGTCACCGGTGCCTTCCCAGTCGCTGGTG
>JANNSD010000116.1:0-14556 GCA_031402225.1 Gemmatimonadota bacterium
CACCGTGGTCGTGCCGGCGTTGCCCAGGTCCTCGAGCTGCCGCTTGAAGGACTCGGTCGCGGTGGCCAGCACCTTCGCGCGCGCGGCCGTCTTCTCGTCGAAGGCCTCATTGATTTTCGCGCCCGCCTTCGTCGCGGCGTCGGTCGCCTGCTCGAGTTCGACACGGAGGGTCGCCACGTCAGCGGTCACCGCGGCGAGGTTGGCTTCATCCTCGGCGAAACCGGGGAGCAGCTTGCCCACCTTCGACGTGGCGGCGATCCGGTCCTGCAGCCGGCGCTGCTCGGCCTCGGCGGCGTCCAGCTGTTGCTGCGCGAAGCGGACGGGATTGGCGTCCTGGTCCTGGCCCCGCAGCGCGCCGGTCAGGCGCAGCTGCGCCTTGTCAGCCGCCTCCTGGGCCTCCTCGATCGGCTTCTTCAGATCCTCATAGGCCTTCGCGATCAAGGCGATGCCGGCCACGATGCCGAGCACCGTGGCGCTCCCCGCGCTGAACAGCAGGAGGGAGCTCGAGATATTGCCGAGCGGCCCACGCATGCCGATCGCCTGCGTCGTCATCTGCGCCAGGCTGCTGCGGAGCTTTCCCATCCCCGCGGCACTCGAGGTGCCGCTCCGCGCGAGGTTGTCCAGCGCCGGCGCGAGGTTGGTTCCCATCACTTGGCCGATCTTGCCGGCCTCCGTCTGCGTCGCCTTCAGCTCCTCGCGCAGTTTCTTGAGCTCATCCCGCCCCTTGGGCGTGACCGTCGTCTCGATCAGGAGTTGAAGTTCTTCGGTCATCGTGGTGCTCATGCTGCCCCCGTGGGTGGAATGCGTGGATCCGCCTTCGCCGCGGCCTGGCGCATCGCCGGCAACGCCTTCCGGAGCGCCACGCGGAAGTGTGGGCGGGGTGCGAGGCCTCGCTCAGGCGCGCCGTACTCGAGCCCGATCACCTGCGGGCCGGATTCGATGACCGACGCCGAGCCGTCGGGATGCAGCTCCGTGTGGACCGAGGCGCGCAGCGTCCCGGTGTCGGGCGCCGGCGGCTCCCCGGGCGCCGACGCCTGGTGGTTGCCATACACCCGCCCCGTGCCCGGCTGCGACAATTCGATTTTCAACTGCGCTTCGAACACCAACGCCGCCGCCGCCGCCGCCGCCGCGCCCTTCTCACGTGCGCGCGCCTCGATCCGCTGAATCAGGATGGCGAGGCCCTGGTTGTTCATCGGTAGTGCCATGCGTGCCCTCGTCTCGTGTGATGACCCCGCGCCGGCGCGCTGGGGGGCGCTGGCCGGCGCTGCGCTGTCAGATGGCACACCGCGTGACCTGCCATCGCTGACCGATCGCCGGGTGGAACGCCATGGCCACGGCATCCGCGCGGTCCGGCGAACGCCCCAGCCTCGCCCGGAACTCCTCCTTCGCCTCGATCTGAATCTTCCCCGCGCTCGTCACCTTCCACATCAGCGCGCAGAGCTCCTCCCACAACACCGGATCCCGCGGCAGCGCGATCGCCCCCGCCTCGAGCAGCTTCCGCAAGTTCCAAAAGCTCTCGGCGCGCTGGTTCAGGTACTTGAGGACGGCGTCCGGTGACGACGGGGGCCGCGAGGCATTGAAGCCGGCCACCGACAACTTCTCTTCCTTCAGCCGATCGACGACGCCGCCCCCGAGTCCGATCTCATCCACCACAAATCGCCCCGCCCGATGGGGCGCCTTGCCCGACTGGAGCCCCCGCTCCACCAGGGCCTCCCGCCCCGCGCGCGTGCGCACGTCGATGTCCCGCTCCGACGCCAGCACCCGCAGCTTCCCCACGGTTTCCATCATGTCCTTCTGCGACCAGACCACGATCTCCTCGAGCACGGCCCCCCGCCGAATCGCCACCGCCGTCTTGTCCGGCCCGTAGCGCGCCGGATCCACCGCCAGCACGTAGTCGTGCGCCTGCAGAGGGATCTCCGCCCGCGCCTCCCACCGCTCGGCGGCGGCCTCAAGCCAGCGGCGGCGCACCAGCGTCTCGCTCGCGTCCTCCGGGAACTCGCCCTGCACGCGGCCGATGTAGTACGCCGACTCGGTGCCGTACTCGCGCGCCACCTCCGCGACCCACGCCCGCGACGGCCCCCCAGGCACAATGGGCTTTCCCTCGAGCACGTTCGGGTGCTCAAGCGCGGACATCTGCACCGCCGTCCAGCGGGGGTTCCGGTAGACGTCGTAGAACTTCCCCGCCGCCACCACCGGGTTCCCCAGGGCCAAGAGGCGCACATCATCGCCGGTGGCAATCGCGAACGCGCCGTCCCACACTTCCGCCGGCAACCCCTGCGCTTCCGACAGGATCACCAGCATCCGCGGCGCGTGGATCCCGGAGAACCGGCTCGTCTCCGTCGTCGCGAAGGCGAGTACGCCCGAGGGGATGGTGCGATCGGCTTGCAGGCTCATTTCGTACAACTCGCCGGGCAGCCGCGGCGAAAACCGGCGACGTACCTCGCCCATGAACGCCACGCGGACCTGTCGGTCCGTCGCCGACGTCGCCACGACGAAACCCTCGTGCGCATACACCCACCACAGCGCGATGCACGCACTCGCGAAGTCCTTCCCGCTCGCATGACAGCCCGCCACCACGACCCGCGCATCCGGCGTCGCCATCGCCTGGACGAACGCGTCCTGCTTCGACCACAGTCGGACCTTGAGCACGTCCCGGCAGAACCCAAGGGGGTCGTTGGCGTACCGGGTGAACGACCCCGCCGCGGCCTTCGCCGTGTGCTTGACGAGCAGCGCGCCGACGTCATCCGCCGCGCGGGCGAGGGCCGTCTCGTTGAGTCCGCTCACGAGGCCTTCTTCAACGCCGCCAACTCGCGCTGCAGCTTCTTGAACTGGCGCTCGAGGTCCTTGTCACGCAGCGTCGCCCGCAACCGGTCCAGACTGTAGACGACACTCCGCCCCGTCTTCTCGTCGATGGCGCCGACCTCCATCGCGCGCACCGCCCACGCCATATGGTCCGCCACGTCCTCGAGGGTGCGGATCTCGCTGGTCGGGGCGGGACACGTCCCCCGCTGCTCCGCCTGGACCTCCTGCGCGCGCGTCCCCCCGCGACGACGCACGTCGAGGGCCTCCGCGGCCCGGTCCGGGTCGTGCCAGAGGCAGAGGCCGCCCGCTGACAGGTTGCTGAACTGGCCGCACCGTTCCCCGCCCGGCTTGATGGCCCGACAGCGGGTATGCGGCGGGGCCTCGTCGACGCGCCCGTAGAGGTCCAGTCGGCTCTCAGCGACCGCCAGCTCCTGGTCGATGGTCACGTGAGGCCGTGCCCAGCGATCCAGCGCCGCGCGCGCTTCACGCTCGAGCGGAGGGCCTCCACGTGACCGCGGCGGCGGGCCAAGGCGTCCGCCTTCTCCTGGTCGACTCCCTCCATCAGGGCCGGCTTGATCATCGCGCGGATCACGGGATCCCGGAGACGCTTCATCGGCGCGGGGGCGTACCACACGGCGAGCAGCGTCTCGCGGTCGGCCTCTGCGTGCGGCCCCCCGAGCGCATCGGCAATGGCCAACATCGGATTCGCCTGGGCGTTGAGGAAGGCGCGAATCTCTGCGTGCCGCGTCAGCTCCCCGGCGGAGAAGCTGGGTGCAAGCGCCCGCTCAACGAACGCGGTCTCATGGTCAACCAACGTGGCCTCAGCGGCCTGCAGGCCGGTCTCGACGCTGTCCAGTACCTCGGAGAACGGGGCCAGCGCGTTCGCCGTCGCGATCGCGCGCTGGCCGGCGTTCAGGCTCCGATCCTTCGTGATCTCGTCGACCTGAGTAAAGGTCTTTCGGAACGTCGTGCGGTAGCGCTGCTCATGCCTGTAGACCACGCTGTTAACCTCGCTTGGATTGCCGAGCTCGACCCCGATGTCGGGAGGATCGCCGGGGGCGAGACCGAGTGACTCGAGGCTGGGCTGTGCCATAGGGTGCTCCGTGGAGTAGGTCATGTTCATTGAGACGGCGATGGACGCCGCCGGGGATCAGGGGGGAGCGGGATGGGCAGGGGCGGGACGCGCGTCTCCAGGCCCTGGGTGATACCGACGAGCTCGGCGGTGGCGGCGTCAACGGCCTCTGCGATCGGGACGCCCGCCAGGTTGGCCGTGCCGAGCTCGGCCAGAAGGGCCAGCCGGACCCCCGCGTTGCGCTCCATCTGTACCCGCAGGCGGGTGGCGGCCTCGAGGGTCCCGAGCCGCAGGGCAAGCGCCTGCTCCTGCTCGAGAAGCGCGGCGAAGTGCCTTTGGACGGCGGCCGTGTTCTGTTCGGCGATCATGGAGGCGTTTCCTTCAGCTGAGGGGCGCGCCGGCGTCGCCGGAGCGCGTCGTAGACGGGCGTGGTCGAACTCGAGGCGGACAGCGGCACCACGGGGCCACCCTGCCCCGCTGCGGCCGCTTGGAAGGCGGCAATCGATGCCGGCGGGATGCGCCAGGCGTGGCCGAGTTTGTAGGCTAGGGGAAAGCGGCCTTGCTCCGCCCATCCCCGAATCGTGGAGGGGCGCCATCCGAGCAGCGCGCCCACCTGCGCGGCGCTGAGGTCGGCCGACAGCATCGGTGCAGGGGTGGCCGGCGTGAAGAGCTCACGGAGCAGCGCTACGGGCACCGGGATGCAGGCGTCGGCCGGGAGCTGGGCGGCGAGAGCGACGAGGGCTTCCCGGACAGTCATGCGGCGGCCCTCCGGCGTGTGATACCAGAGGTCGGGCCTGTGGCACCACGAGTTACGTCGGTGCGGTGCCGCGCGTGGTGCCGGGGCGAGAACTCCGAGATGTGCGCGCCCCAACATTCGCGTGAGGTGCCCGCAGAGCGTGACTCAGGCTCCCAGCTCCACCCCCGCCCCCCGAGCGTATTCATCAGCGGAATTCCTCAGGCAATGGGATGTCGACTTCGAGTCCAGGACCGGAGCTGATCATTGCTGTCTTTTGGCTTGCACCAACTACTGTGGCCCGCTCCCCATGTAGGGGGCGGCCACGGTTGGCGTGGCCGGAGGGTGTGGCCAGAGTGTGGCCGGTCATGGCCCCCAACGACTTGCGCGTTTCAGACCCCCCCGTGGCCCGACCGTGGCCCGCGTCGTTTTCAGCGTGGCCCGCATCATCAGGAATCGTCGTCACCTCGTCACTGGCACTTTTCGCCGTGGCCCGACCGTGGCCCGCATTGGCCCGCAACGAGTTAGGCGTTGTTGCGCTCTCAACGGAGAAGAATCCCTTCGAGGTCGCAGAGATCAGCGTGTCGCGGAGCAGCTGGGTGAGTGCGTCATCGACCGCATCCTTCCGGCCGCCGATGCGATCGCGCAGGGCGCGCTTGCTGATGCCGGGCTCACCCTCGATCATGAGCAGCGTGCGCTCGAGCACCGAGCGTTCGGGGGCATCGAGGTAGTAGCGATCGTGCCCAAAACGGAGTCGATGCAGGGAGTGGCCGATGCGCCGGCCGCGGACCTGCAGCTTGCGAAGGGAGGGTTCGTCGGGAACGGGCGCCATCTCGAGGATGACATCGACCCCCGCCCCGATCTGGCGCGAGTCGGCGTACCGCGTGCCGTCACGCGTGGAGTGGTGCAGGAGGATGCAGGCCGCCTCGCGGGCCTGCATCTCGCGCCGGAGCTGGGCCAGGACGGGCTGCCAGTCCTTCGCATTGTAGAAGTTCTCAACCCGGGAACCGGCGAACTCCGTGAGCGTGTCCACCACCAGCAGCTGCGGCTGAATGGCGTCCATCGCCTCCGCCCATCCCACTTCGCCGGGGAGGCGATCGAAGAACGCCACCTTGCTCAAGTCGGCCCCGTAGCGGTGCAACCGCTCGAGGCAGTCGGCCAGCGGCTCATCCAAGGCCAGCCAGGCGACCGTCGCTGGCCCAGCCGTCGCCTGACCGAGGAAGTCCTTCCCGGTGGTCAGCGCGGCCACACCGCCGCCGACGAGTGTGCTCTTCCCGCTCTTCTCCGGCGCGGCAAGCATCGTGACCCGGCCTTGCCACGCGAGCAGGGGGACGATCACGCGCGGCAGCTCGAAGAGCCGCGGATCCTCCGCGAGCTGGTGGCCCCATCGGTACGCAGGCTCCGGAACGAGGTCGGCACTCCAGGCGGGGAGCGTGCTCACGCGGCGGCCGCGGCGACGAGCCGTTGCACCAGGAGGCCCAGCGCCGCGCGATAGCCGTCCGGATCGAAGCGCCTGGGCACCGGAGCCCCCACGGCCGCCGCGGCCGTGGCGAAGGCTCGGAGAAGATCCGGTACGGGCGTGTCGCCGAGCTCCACGGCCTCGAGTGCGCTCTGCTCCCACGCTGCGCAACTCCACAGCGTGTCGGGCAATTGTTCGCCCGGGATGCCCCGCTTCTGCCAGGCGGTGAGCGCCGGCGTCGCTGGACGCGGGGAACGTGCAGTAGTATTTTTCATGGGTCGAGCTTGGCCCTCGACAACAGCGTGGACACGCAGAACGACGACGCGGGGGATAGCGTCGTCGTTCTGCTATTCAGGTCCTGTGTCCCCCACCAGCGCCTGCAGTGCCGCGATGACGGCCGGGATCTCCCCGATCGGAATGACCCCGCCGTAGCCGACCCGTGCGTCCGGCCCGCCACTCCACAACGTGCACCGGATGTTCGCGCCGTCGCGGCGCAAGGTGAGTGCGCCCGCGCACCATCCGACCGACAGCCCCTCGATCACCACGGCCGCCGGCGGGGGCGGCCCTTCGTCGCGATCGCTCACGCCGTCTTCGCGCGAGCTGGGCGTGGCGCCTTCCGGAAGCGTTCGACTTCCGAGCCATCGATCCGCCAATGCCCGGCCTGATCCCGAAAGGCGCGTACCCGCCCATCGGCGACCAACGCCCAGGCTCCGTGATAGCTTCGCCCCGTCGCCCGAGCGAACTCGCGCAGTGAATACGTTCCCATTGAGCTCCTCCCCGGCTTACAGTGTTTGTTGAACTCAACGTAGGGCGTGAGTATGATCTGGGAGAGGGTTTGTTGCGGATAATTCAGGCGTCGAGCCGTGGCGGGGAGGATTCGAGATGCCGAGAGGCCGCGGTCGGCCTGCAGGATCTATTCGGTCTGGCTTTTGGCGCGTGCGCGCCCCCAGCGATCTACAGCTCGCGGTGCGCGTGCTCGCGGCAGCGCAGGGCAGCCGGAGCGCGCTAGCCGAGGCGCTAACCGTCCATCGTGCGACTGTCACCAGGCTGATTGATGAACCCCGCCGTGAGCTGAGCCGCAACGTGGCCGGAGAACTCCTCCAGCAGGCTCGCAGGTTCCAACGAAGGGCGGAGGGGCCGCGAGAGCACGCCTGGGAACAGGCCCTGCGCGATTGGCCGGAGAACCAGGCGCAACCGCTCAATCCGATCCGGCACGTGAAGCAGTTCCTCAACAGCCCAGAGCACCGGCAACTCGAGGACGTCGGGCGCGCTATTGCGGGCGAGCTTCTGCGCACCACCGATCCGGCGCGGAGCGCCACGTTGGCGGAGTTCCGCAGACAAGTGGTCGGAGGTAGCATCGGTCCTGCCGACGCGAAGGTGATGCTCGAGCGCGCCGGCGTCTCAGTGCCTGCAGGACCATTGTGGGCGGCGCCCTCCATTGCGTGGGAGGTTCAGGGCCTCCGCCTGCTCCTTCTCTCATCAATCGATTTTCACGCCGGCGTCTCCTAGGTGACTGGTCGGAACGACCCCTGCCCCTGCGGCAGCGGCAAGAAGTACAAGCGCTGTCATCTCCTGGCGCCTGCGTCCCGCCGGCCGGTGGCGATGGCTCCTCCCATCACCAATCGCCCACTGCGGCCAGAGGTGCTAGAGGCATATCAGCAGCATCTGCACAAAGAGGCCGCGCGCCGCTCCCTGTTCGGCGAAACGCGGCCGATCATCACGACGCAGTTCCAGGGGCACAACTTTGTCGTCGTGGGAAACGAGATTCACTGGGGAAAGTGGAAGACTTTCACGGATTTCCTCGTCGACCACCTCAAAGGCGCTCTGGGAGGCGACTGGGGGAACGCCGAACTGGCGAAGCCGCTCGAGCGGCGGCACGTGATCCTTCAGTGGCATGCCGCGTTCGCGACCATGCAGGCACGCTTCACCCCAGGCCCAGACGGGATCACGAGTGGTGAGCCCGATGGCCCGTCGTTCGCGTTCCTGTCCCTCGCCTATGATCTCTACGTCCTCAAGGACCACGTGCGCCTCCGCAACCGCCTGCTGCATCGGCTGCGCGACCCCGAGGACTTCCAAGGCACGCGATACGAGGTCTATGTGGCCGCGGCCCTGATTCGGGGCGGGTTCAGCGTCGAACCCGTCGACGAGTCCGACGGAAGCGTGCGGCATGTCGATTTCATCGCCACCCACAAGGCCACCGCGGCGCAGATTGCCGTAGAGGCGAAAAGCCGCCGACTGCCAGGGGTCCTTGGGCGCGACGGCGTGCCACCAGATGACGGTGCGTTTCGATTGGACATTCGGGGGCTGATTGCCGACGCGATCGAAAAGCCTGCGGCGCTCCCGTACGCGGTCTTTGTGGAGGCCAACATGCCTCCCGCGTACGCGGTCAGGGAAAAGGAGCGGTGGTATCAGGATGCCGCCGGCGCACTCAAGCTGGCTGAAGCAAAGGCGAATCCCGACGGGACGTCGAGCGACCGCCGCATCGGGCTGCTGGTCGTGACCAACGTCCCGCTGCACTATGGGGAGCCTGGCCAGGAAGTGCCCCCCAACGAATTCCTCATCTTGAAGCCGGACACGTGCGCGCGGCCCGTCGATGCAGTGCTCATTGAGGCCATCCATCGCGGCACCCACGTATCCCATCGGATTCCGCAACAGGAGCTGCCTGTGGTGAGCGATTCCGTGGTGCCGTAGGTGGTGCCGTTGGCCCTCGTTTCTGCCCATCGCGAGGGAGCGCAGAAGGGGCGTTCCCGGCGTGTAGCGGCGCCCAAGGCGCTGGCTGGCGCTGTGGCCCTTCCCTCACATACCAGAGGTCGGGGGTTCGATCCCCTCATCGCCCATTGTCCTCATACAGAAGCCTCGCAATCACTTGCGAGGCTTTTTGTTTTGGTGGTGCCGTTCAATTACCTGAGGTCGGTGCCGCTGGTGGTGCCGCCGGTCACTGTGTGAATAGCGGTCGGCAATACGCACATACTTCATTGACGACGCGCGGTGAGGTGAGCAATCCAGCCCGGAGTGTCCGCAGCAGCTTTGGCGAGGCGTCTGCCTGCATGTGCCCCTTTCCGTTGCACACCGCCACGGTCAGGCGCACGCTCGAGACGAACGTCGCGGTGCCGTAGTCGACATTCGATTCGTGGGCGACGAACGGGTGATCCCCTGGCACGAGGATGACGGTCTTGTCCGTATGAGGCTTGGCAGTGACGAGCATGACCGCGACGACGTGGTGCGAGAACGCAGGATCGGGATCAGTGAGGATGAACCACAGATGGGAGCCTTCGACCTGTGGAACCGTCAGGAGAACAACACGGCCCGCAGCAATCAGGTTCAAGCAGTGAGGAACTCGAGATACGCCTCGCCTGTAAGGTCAAATTCGAGCGCCTGCGCATCCTCCTCATTCCACCCGGAAGCCATGAGGATGTCCCTGATCGGCAGCGGGAGCGACGACCCCTGCGGGTCCTTCCACTCCTTCAACGTGTGCACGTAGTCCACCAGCTTCCAGCGGTCCACGTGCCCGAACTGCTGGTGCACCTCGCCAATGATCTTCTCCTCGGCCGGCGACAGCTGGTCGGGCCTCGGGGGCTCGCCCACAAGGCGCACCTTGTAGGCGTACGGTGCTGAAATGAAGCGCGCCCAGTAGGAATCCGCCTGCTGTTCTTGCGTCATTAGGTCGCACGTGCGGCTCAGCACGGGTCCGAGCGGCATCGACGCGAATCGGTCAAAGCTGATAGGACGACCGAGCTCGAGAAGGGCCTGGCGGTCGACCAAGTAGAGGAGCTTCATGAGGCCGAGGTAGAACATCTCCCCACCGCTCAGCTCGAGGAGGCGAGCTGCGGCCTGGGTGACGCGGTCTTCACGGAAAGCCGGCTGGCGGGGCATCTCCATAACAGTTCGCATTCTTCACGCCTGAGTCAAGGGGGCGACGGGCCGCCCCCGGTATCCCGTTGCGGCAGAGGCTCTTCGGCCCATGCCGCCTTCCCGGCCTCTATCCCGCCGTCACGGCGGCCGGGGCAGCCTGCTTCACTACGTGGTACTCCACGACTTCGCTCCGGTGCCGCACGGTCCCCAGATGGGAGTACACCCGCTGCACCATGGCGATCGAGGAGTGCCCCAGTTCGCGACTCACCGTGTAGATACTCACCGGCGCGCCGCCGTCGAGCGTCTGGAGCCGCGCCGCGCAGTAGGAGTGCCGGAACTGCTTCGTGCGCACCGGCGTCCCCTCGTATATCGGCCACCCACCTTTCTTCATCGGCTTGCCCTGGTCGTCCAGCTTCGCGGTGAGAAAGCCGGCTCGGACGGCGATGTGATCCAGCAGCTTCCGCACATCGGTCAGGATCGCCTCCCTGCCGGTCGCCAGGCTCGGAAAGAGCAGCTCACCCGTTGGGCGGTGCGGGCCGCGCAGGTACTCCCGCAGGATATCGCCGAGCTGCGGCCACAACGGAATCACGCGCTCGGAGCTGCGCGTCTTCAGTCGCCGCCAGGCGTTCGGCCGAATGGTGATTGTCTGCCGCTCAAAGCTGACGTCATCGAGCTGGAGGCCGTAGAGCTCCGTCTCGCGGGCACCGGTCATGAGGAACGCGGCGATGAGCGCATAGGCGAACGGGGTGCCTTCCTCCGGCGCGACGTACGTGCGGGCCGCCTCGAGCAACCGCGCCGCATCTGGCACCTCGAGCCACTTGGCTTCCTGCTGCACGCCCGCGGGCTTCTCCCGGAGCGCGCCCACCGGATTGAAGCCCGGCGGTAGCGCCCCTTCTTCCTGCGCCCGCCGATAGAGCCCGCTCAGCGCGTTCAGGTGATGCCGCACGCTGGTCTCGCTCAACGTGCCCCCGCGACGATTCGGGCGGCGACGAAGTGCCGCGATGAGAGTACGGACATCGGCAACGGTGACCCCCGCCAGCCGGCGGGTCTCGCCGACCAGCTCGAGCACCACGCGCAGCCGCCCATCAAGGATCCCCAGGTGCGATGCACTGTACTTCCCCGACTCCTCGCGCACCGCCAAGTCGGCCGCCGCCATATCAGCGAGCGTCAGCGTGGCGCCGGCCGGTACACCGAGCGCGTGACCGCGGCGCGCGCCCTCGAGTACCGCCAGGCGCTCGCCATACAGCTTTGCGGCAACGTCGCGGTCCGCGGTGGCCACCTTTTCACCGGGCGCGATGAGCGGCTCGCGTTCGCCGCCCAGCGCACGGAAGTCGGCATACGCGCGCCGCGCCCCGCCGCGGCTGCGCCAGTAGATGCGGCTCTTCGCCTTAGCCATGGAGCACCTCCCACAGAAACCGTCGCAGCAGCGCCGTGCGCTCGGCGTCGCCCGCGGCGCAGGCTTCGGCCAGGTCGGCCTCCACCGCAACGCGCAGGGCGTGCTGGGCAGCCATGACGGCCCCCACGGCGTCGAGGTGCTGTGGAAACGCTTCAGCGAGACCCCGGAGGTAGTCTGTTGGCTTGCGCGGCCCGCCGCTGCCATCGTGGTCGACGTACCGTTCGCGCTTTACCGTGAGGCGATAGGAGGGGTCGGTGGTCCGCGCCAGGTGCGCGGCGTCTCGCTCGGCGTGCGTGGGCTGTTTCATAGAGCCTCCGTGGTCAGCGCGGGGGAACCCGCCCCCGCTCGGCAACACAATTCCCTACACCCGCATACTACCTATAGTCGGTAGTATTGTCTAGAGTAGGTACTACGCGCTACCTTAGGCCATGCGCCTCCGCCTGCCCGAGCTCCTCGCCGAGCACGACATGACTGCCTACCAGCTCACCCAGCGCCTCGAGGGGCGCGTCAGCCCGGCCACGGTGTACCGCCTGGCGCGCGGCGAGGTGGTCCAGGTGCAGCTCGCGGTGCTCGAGGCGCTCTGCGACGTGTTCGACATCAAGGGCAAGGACGTCGGCGTCCTGTTCGAGCGCGAGAAGCCGGGGCGCAGATGACCGCGCCGCCTGATGCCATCCGCGACGCGCTCGAGGCCGCGGCCACCTGGGCGGAGGCAAAGACCCTGCTCCGCGAGCGCCTCCTCGAGGACGGCGTCCAGGCTGACGACGCCTTGGTCACCGACATGCTGATGGCGGGGTGCGGCGGCGACGTCGTGGCGGTCGATACCGATGGTGTCCCGGTCCACCCGCTCGCCCGGAAGTTCATGAACGACGACTCGCCGCCGCCCGAGCAGACGCAACCATCATTGAGGAGGGCACGACCATGAGCTTTGCTGACCCGACCCCGCCGCGGGAGACCGTCCAGCGTGTTGAGCTCGCCGCGCCCTCCTTCATGGTCGTCTTCCAGTTCACCTGCTACTGGTTCGCGTCGACCATGCTCCTCGGCCTGATCCTCGGCGGGGTCTACTACCTCCTCGGCGGTCGTCCCTCCTAGTCAGCCAGGCGGCAGCCCATGTCAGCTGGCCGCTTGCCGTGCCTGCGCCACGCCCTCCGGCGTGAGCCGGTAGCCCGGGCCGCTCACCGTCTCCACCTGCTCGACCCAGCCCAGCTCGAGCAGCACCGCCGTCGGTGAGGCTTCACCTCTCGGCCGCCACTTCCGGTCAAAGGCGACCGCCTCGACGAGCGGAGGGTGGTAGATGCCTCCCATCTGCTGGTTGCCGCTGAAGAGGTCGACCAGGGCGCCGCGCTCATGTGGCGACAGCGCGAAAACGTCGGTTGGTGCCGTCATGGTGCTCCTCTCCTGACAAAGTTCAGACCCTCGGTGAGTAACCCCCGCTGCCCCATACAGCCCCGCCTGCCTGCCACGCAGACGGCCCCCAGCCCGTCACCCCTCCCCCACGTCCACCCGGCCCGTGATGTCCCGCCCAGCGGCCGACCGGGACGCTGGGGCTAGCTCACCGTCGTGTTGCCGGCGCGGAGGGCCGCACTGCGGGCACGGTCCCCGAGACTCCGATCGAGCTGGGCCGTGCTGATCCCACCGCTACCGCTACCGCTCCCGCCGCCCGCGGCGCCCACGGCTGCGGGGACGAGGCTGCTGCCGTTCAGCATCAGCGCCGCGATGAGCTCGGTGGCTTCCGCCGTGCGGCGGCCATAGTCCGCGGCGGTCGCGAGCAGGCTCCCCAGCCGGTCCCCCGTCACTTCCGTGATCGACCGCGAGATCGTGAAGCTCTGGTTCTGCGGGCTCGTCGGGCTGCCCTGGTTCAGGCCATCAATGCCGCCCTCGATCGTCTGCAGAATCTGCAGAATATCCTCCAGCGACAGGTTGCCTTTATCGGTCGCGGTCAACAGTCCCGCATTCGCCTTCTCGTACACGCCCTGCAGGAAACTCTCCGCGCCGCCGCGACCCGCGACCGTCGAGAGGTCGAACTTATCCAGCCCGGCCAAGACGCCGCCCTTGCCCGATTGCTGCGCCGCCACCTTGGCAATGTTCTGCAGGGCTGGCGCGCCGGTGACGTCGAAGAGGTCGTTCCGCAGGTTCGCCGACTGCAGCCGCCCCGCAAAACTGTCGAGGAACGCGCGGCCCTGACTTGACGCGATCGCCGCGTCGAGGTCCTCCCACGACTTCTTCGTGCCGTTGAGCGTGATCCCGAACGCATCCGCCACCGCCTGCAGGTCGCGGAGCTCTCGCGCGGTGAGCCCGAAGGCCTGCTGCGCCTGCGCCACCGACAGCACTTGGTTATCCAGATTGAGGTTCCCGGGGTTGTTCAGGAGGTTGACCGATCGCTGGGCGATACGGCTCGCCGTCCCCTGCTGTGTCCCCGTGAGGCCCCCGCCGAGGTTCTCCAGCCCATCCCGCACCCGCTCCAGGGCCGCGGTGTTGTCCTCGAGCACCTTCCTACGGGCCAGCTCCTCCGGCGACGTACCCCCCCCGAACAGGCTGCTGATCGCGCCGAGGAACCCGCCCACGACGCCGAGGATGTCGGCCGGGTTCCCCGACAGGGCACCGGGGAGCGAGTCGACAATGCTCAACACGTTCTGCAGGGTGGCGGCCGACTGCTGATCGGCCAGCCCGAAGGCCTGGGCGATGCCAAGCACGCCCCGCGCCACCGTGACGGCCGTATCCGCCTGCGCCTGGAGGTTGTCCACGACGGTCGCCGAGCTGTCGACGGCGGTTTCCATCCCCCCCGTGAACGTGGTCGCCTCGTCCTGCTGGCGGGCCACGTTGTCCGCGATCTCCCCGGTCAGCACTTTCTGACGCTCGAGCAGCTTGTTCGTCAGGTCCGTCACATCGAGGCCACGCTCCCGCAAGTCGCGGAGTTGCTCGAGCGCGGCCTGCAGTTCCTCGATGGTCTGCAGGTTCTCGACCGCGCCGATCCCCTCGGTGACCTTGGCGACGTCGATCTTGTCCTCGAAGACCTTGAGGGCCGCATCCAGCTTCGGTCCCGCCACGCCCAACTGCTCCGCTTGCTCGCGGAGTCGCTGCATGGCGGTGGCCAAGTCATCCAGCACCGTGGTCGTGCCGGCGTTGCCCAGGTCCTCGAGCTGCCGCTTGAAGGACTCGGTCGCGGTGGCCAGCACCTTCGCGCGCGCGGCCGTCTTCTCGTCGAAGGCCTCATTGATTTTCGCGCCCGCCTTCGTCGCGGCGTC
>JANNSD010000117.1:0-10791 GCA_031402225.1 Gemmatimonadota bacterium
GGGTCTGTGATTTCGTCACGATTATTTCCGGGGGTTCTTCCAATGTTCGAGCGGCCTGGTTCGCGGTTCCTTCCGGCGTACGCGCTGGCGGCGTCGGCCCTGATTCTCGTTACCGGGCTCGGCGCCTGCGGGAAGGGTGACGCGGGGAAGGCGGCGGCGGACAGCACCGCTGCGATGGCCGCGGCTCCCAAGCCGAAGACCGTGGCCATCATCCGCGCCGCCGACTGGATGGGCAGCGAATGGGCCGAGGACGCCCTCAAGGTGGGCCTGCTGGAAGCAGGGCTGGAGCCGGGGCGGGACTTCGTGTTCACAATCTCCAGCGCCCAGGGTGACCTGGCCACCCTGCCGAGCCTCATTGACGCGGCGCTCGACGCGAAGGCCGACGTGATCGTGGCGCTGCAGGACGAGACGCTCAAGTCGGCGGTAGAGCGGGTGAAGACCACACCGGTGGTGTTCAACGTGCTGTCCGACCCGTTCAGTGCCGGCGCCGGTACCAGCGACTCGTCGCACCTCCCGAACATCACCGGCGTCTACTCGCCGGGCCTGGGCGACCCGGAACAGAAGCGCCGGGTGGAGCTGATCGTGAAGGTGGCGCCGAACGCCAGGCGGATCGGCATCCTGTACAGCCCGCTCGAGCCCCTCGCCGTGAGCATGAAGGACAAGATGACGGCGGCGGCGAAGGCGGCTGGCCTGACGGTGGTGGCGGTACCGATCAGCAGCCCGACGGAAGGCGCCGAGGCGACGATGGCATTGATCGCGAAGAAGGTGGGCGCGATCGAGATCTACGGCAACGCGGCACACGCGGCATTCGAGAGCATCATCAAGGTGGCGAAGGAGAACAAGGTCCCGGTGTTCTCGCCGTCGCCGTTCGAGGTGATGAAGGGTGCCACGGCGGCGTTCTTCCCCGACTTCCAGGAGGGCGGCGTGATCGCGGGCGGCATGGTCGCGAAGGCCCTCAAGGGAGAGAGCATGGCATCGGTGCCGTTCTACAAGCTGGAGACGACGAAGACGTCCATCGCGGGTGAAGCGCCCGCGCCAGCCCCGTAGCAGTGCGCGCTGTTCCTTCCTACGACGGCGCCGGTGGCGCCGTCGTTCGTTTAGAGGGCAGACTCGACGCCGAGGGGGCGGCGCAGCTCGAGGACATCCTCGCGCAGTTCCTGCGCGAGGGGGTTCGGACGGCAGCGGTCGACCTGAGCCGGGTGTCGTACATGAGCACGCCCGCCCTGCAGGTGTTGCAACGGGGCGGACACGAGTTCGCGATGATCAAGGGGGAACTCAGGGTCGGGGGGGCTGCGGATGCGATCCTGCGCCAGTTCGACGCCGCCAACCTGACCAAATCGCTGGTGCTGGGATCGGAGGTCCCCCGGGCTCCCTCGGCGCGCCAGTCGTCGGGCGGCCTCAACTCCCTGCGCGGCACCAGCGAGTGGCGCGCGGCCGGCAAGCTGGTGCTGCTGCACGGGCTGTACGAAAGTGCGGCCAGGAATCCCGGCGCGCGCCTCTCCTGCCGGGTGCTGGGCGACCCCGGCTGGCTGGCGACGGGCGCCTTCGAACGGTCACGCGCGAGTGCAGTGCAGGTGAATGACGACGCCTTCGGGCTCGGCATCGGTGCGATCGGCGAGGACCTCGCCGACACGGCGCCGCGCATGGGCGAATTCCTCGCCGCCGCCGGCGTGGTCGCCTGCCAGCCCACCGATGGCGCCAGCGTGCCGGACTACCTGATCGGTACGCCAGGGCGGCCGGCATCGGCGACGATCGGCAGCGGGTTCCTGTGCCAGGGGGGCTTCGAGACCCTGAGCCGGTTCACCAAGCGCCCCGGCGGCCAGTCGGTCCCGCTCTCGGAACTGGCGCGCATCTGCCTCGACCACTCATCCGCCGCGACGGTGGGCGTGGTCATGCTGGCGGAAGTCGCCGGCCTGGTGGGCGCGCGACTGCTGCGCTCGCCGACCGACCCCACGCGTCCCGTCCACTTCACGATGCCAGAGGTGCGGGACTGGTTCGGCATCACGCCGGAACGGGTGCATGAGGGCACGATCGCCGTGGTGGTGGGCGTGGTGTCGCGGGAGCCCGACCCGCGCCTGGCGCCGCTGCTGCGTCCCGTGGGAGTGTCGAGCGACCTCGTGGGACACTTCCACGCCGCGGTCTTCGAGTTCCGTCCGGTACCGCTCCGCACCGTCGCGCTCCGTCCGCTCATGACCAAGTACTTCTCCCAGCAGCCGCTCCGCTCGGTGATGCACCTGCTGCACGATGACCGCGGCCCAGTGGGCGCCGGGGAGAGCGCGTTCCAGCGGGGGATCTGCTGGGTGTCTCCACTCGAGCTGGACGCGACCGGCGCGTGAACCTCCTCTTCGGCGCGCTGTCGATGGGCCTCGTGCTCGCCCTCCTCGGGCTGGGCGTGTACATCTCGTATCGCATCCTCGACACCTTCGACCTCACCGTGGATGGTTCGTTCGCATTCGGCGCGGTGGTGGCGGGCGTGCTGCTGACGCGCGGCCTCGGCTCGTTCTGGGCGTCGGCCGCAGGATTCACCGCGGGCATGGCGGCGGGCGCGCTCTCGGGGGTCATCCACCAGCGGCTGGGTGTCAGTCGCCTCCTGTCGGGGCTGCTGGTGGCGACGGCGCTCTACTCGGTGGACCTCGTGGTCATGGGCGGCGGCGACATCTCGCTGGCGTCCACCCACACGCTGCCGACCCAGGCGTTCGACCTCTGGCAGCGGTTCGGTGGCGCCGAGTCGGGGGCGCGGCTCTTCGGTATCGAGGTGAGCGCGCGGACGCTCGCCACCTTCCTGGCGATGCTGCCCGCGGTGGGAAGTGCGGTGTTCCTGGTGGACCGGTTCTTCCGCACGTCGCTGGGCCTCGCCATGCGCGCCACCGGTGACAACGCGCAGATGGCCCGCTCGGTGGGCATCGACGACGCCATGGTGTTCATCGCCGGGCTTGCGGTGTCGAACGGGCTGGTGGGGCTGAGCGGCGCCCTGTTCGCGCAGTACCAGGGGTTCGTCACCATCCAGATGAGCATCGGGATGCTGGTGATGGGCCTGGCGGCGGTGGCCATCGCCGAGGGCCTGATGCGGGGCCGGTCGCTGGGTCGGCGCATCGTCGGCGTGGTGATGGGATCGATCCTCCTGCGCCTCGTCGTGGCGCTGGCACTGGCGGCCGGGTTGCCGGCCAATACGCTGAAGCTGGTCACGGCGGCGCTCGTGCTCCTGGTGCTGGTCATTCCCGACGTGCTGCGCCGCCGCCGCCACCTGGCGGCTCCCGCCAATGGCTAGGGCCACGCGCGACGTGAGCGACCTGAGCCACGCGTTCCAGTACGGCGCGGCCCCGGAGTCCACGGCGGCAGCGCTGGAGATGCGCGCCGTGAGCCACACCTTCCTGAGCGGCTCGGCCAACGAGGTGCGCGCGCTCAAGGGCGTGAGCCTTGCGCTGGCACCGGGCGACTTCGTGACGGTGGTCGGCATGAACGGCTCGGGCAAGTCGACGCTGCTCAATGCGGTGGCGGGGACATTCCAGCCTGACGTTGGGCGGATCTACGTCGGCGGGGAGGACGTGACCCGGCAGCCCGAGTTCCTCCGGGCCCGGCAGGTGAGCCGCGTGTTCCAGGACCCGCTCAAGGGCACGGCGCCCAACCTCACGGTGGCGGAAAACCTCTCGCTCGCCCTCGACCGGACGCGGAGCCCCTTCGCCTTGCGCTGGGCCCTCACCGGGGCGCGGCGCGCGGAGCTGCGCGAACGGGTCGCGACGCTGCACCTGGGCCTCGAGGATCGCATGGGTGCCAAGATCGGGACGCTGTCGGGTGGCCAGCGCCAGGCGCTGACGCTGCTCATGGCAACGCTGGTCAAGCCGAAGCTCCTGCTGCTGGACGAGCACACCGCCGCGCTCGACCCGCGCAGCGTGGAGCAGGTCGTCAAGCTCACCGAGAACGTGGTGTCGAGCCAGCGGCTCACGACGCTGATGGTGACGCACTCGATGCACCAGGCGGTGCGGCTGGGTGACCGCGTGCTGATGATGCACCGGGGACGGATCGTGAAGGAGTTCCGGGGCCGCGAGAAACAGCAGCTCAGGGTCGAGAACCTGCTCGCGGTGTTCGACCAGTTGCGGAGCATGGAGGCGCTGGACGAGTCGGCGGCGGAGATGCTGAAGAGGTTGTATGTCTGACCGGGAGACGGGAGACGGGAGACGGGAGACGCTAGACCGCCCGGGCGAAGTGGCCGCGGGTGAAGGCACCGTTGTTGAGTGCGCGGATGGCGCGGACGTCGGGTCGTGACCCAGCAGCGACGGCGTCGATTGCGGTGCGATAGGCGGCCGTTACCTCGGCCACCCGGTCACCGGGGACGTTGAAGACCAGGCGATAGGCGCGGAACCCGTGGCGCCAGAGCGCCGGCAGGTACTCGGAGGCATCTACCGGGCGCGAGTGCAGGAGGCGGTTCCGGCAGGCGGAGTCGGTGGCCACGGGGAAGATGTATCCCGCAGGATCGGTGAGCTCCACCGCCGGATGCTTCTGCACGCAGAGGTCGCGACAGGTGGCCACCTCGCGATTGAAGGCGGCCGAGAGCACACAGTGCTCCAGCGTCATCCCCTCCGGCCGGCCATACACGAACACCTCGAAGCCCGCCCCCTGCCACGGCGCCGACACCTGCGCCATCTCCTCCACCGTCAGCTCGATCGATGGCACGATGCGGCGTGCACCGAGCCGGAAGAGCTCGGCGGCGGTGTGCTGGTTGAAGCAGTTGACCGCATAGTCGGCCACGACATCACGGCCGTCGCGCGCCAGCTCCGCCACCAGTCCGAGATGCCCGCTCACGATCGGCGTGCCGAGCGCCAGCCACTTATCCAGCGTCCCCCGCTCCTCGGGACGCACGATGGTGGGGGTGCGAAGCCACAGTGTCTTGCCGGCCGCGGCGAGTTCGTCGATGAGGGACTTCACCCGGGTCGTGGGCGGGGTCGGGTGGCGGAGGAAAACGTCCAGGCTCACTTCGTCCGCACCGTTGGCAATTGCCTCACGGGCAGCGTCGAGGGAAAAGACTTCGGCCACCAGAAGAGGACGAGTAGATCCTTCGCTTCGCTCAGGATGACATACCAATGCATGGTCGATCGTCGAAGCGCGATGCTGAAGCCGGGTCACCTCTGCCGTCGCGCGGCGGGAGAGCAACTCCTTGACCGCGAGCTGGCGGAGTCCGTTGAGCTCGCTCACCGGGAGAAAGACGTCGGCTGCAAGGCCGGATATATCGAGCGCGCCGAGCACGAACGGGGTCTCGCCCAGGCGACCGAGCTGTTCGCGCAGGCGTGCGGAGTCGAGGGGACGCTTCTCGGCGACTCCAAGCGGCATGGCGCTCTGGAGGGTCACGCTGTCGTCTCCGGCGGTGCAGGTAACGGTGAGCGGCACCCCGGCGATGCCGCTCACGACCACGTCGAGCCGCACGCGAGGGGCGTCGGCGTGCTTCTCCACCACCGCGAAGGAGGCGCGCGCCTCGCTGAGCAGCGACGCCTGCGATGAGCGCACCACCACCCAGCCGGCGGCCACCTGCTCGTCAGCGGGGATGGCCTGGGTGATGCGCCCATCGCGGGAGGAAATGGTGCGTACTCGGCTCACGGCAAATCCGGTGTTACCGCGCGCCGCACCCTCGGGGTGCTCGAAGCCCAGGCCGTCACCCACGCCGATCGGCTCGCTGACGGAGATGATCAGCTCGTTCCCCTCCATGCCAATGACCGTGCCCAGCTCGGCGCCACGATTGTCGGGCTGGTTGCGGGTGATGTAGTCGCGTCCCGCGCGCCCGCCATACATGCCACCGGTGAAGCCACGAGAGAAGATCTGTACCAGCGGCTGCGTCTCCACCGGCGTGGGCGGCGCCCAGTGCCCCTCGGCGAGACGATCGAGAAAGGTGCGATAGGTGTGGGTGACGGTGGCGACGTACTCCGGCTTCTTCTTCCGCCCCTCGATCTTGATGCACCCGATGCCGGCGTCGGCGATGCCCTCGAGGTGCTCACCCGCCGAGAGATCCTTCGCCGAAATGAGATAGCCGCGATCGAGCTCGGCGCCGTCCGCGGCGTTGGTGAGCACGTAGTCCTTGCGGCACGACTGGGCACAGGCGCCGCGGTTGGCGCTCCGCTCCGAGATCATCCCGGACATGTAGCACTGGCCCGAATAGGCGATGCAGAGAGCGCCGTGGATGAAGCTCTCGAGGCCAAGGCCCGGCACCGCCTGGCGAATGGCCTGGATGTCTGCGAGGGTGTTCTCGCGGGCGAGCACGACGCGGTCGATGCCGAGTTCCTGCATGACCCGGGCACCGGCCTGGTCGTGTACCGTCGTCTGGGTGGAGCCGTGGATCTCGAGTTCGGGATAGACCTGCTGGATGAGCCGCACGGCGCCGATGTCCTGTACGATGGCGGCGTCAATGCCGCGGTCGATGCAGTCACCGAGGTGGAGCAGCGCCTCGCGCAGCTCGCCGGGTTTCAGCAGGACATTGAAGGTGAGGTAGATGCGGGCGCCGCGGGCGTGCGCCAGGAGACACGCCTGCTCCAGCTCGTCCATGGTGAGCTGCGCACCGTCATCGCGGGCGTTGAATCGCTCGGCGCCGAGATACACGGCGTTGGCCCCGTTGGCGAGGGCGGCACGCGCGGCGTCGAGGGTGCCGGCGGGGGCAAGCAGTTCTGGAACGGGTCGGGCCATGGGGCGCAAGGTAGTGCAGGGCGCCTAGGGCGCGTAGGGCGCGTGGGGCTGGTACTAGGACAGGGCGGGGATGGCGGGTGAGGCGGGGAAGGTGCAGCCGGCGAGGGCCTGTTCCAGTTGCGTGGCCGTGAGCGCGGTGGAGAAGTGATAGCCCTGGCCCATGCTGCAGCCGATCTCGAGCAGTGCTGCCACCTGGGCCGGCGACTCGATGCCTTCGGCGATGGTGCGCAGCTTGAGCGTGTCGCCGAGGCCGATGATCGCGCGGGCGAGCGCGGACTTCTCGGCCCCCGCGCCAACTTCGTCGATGAACGGCTTGGCGATCTTGAGGATGTCGATGGGGAAGCGCTGCAGGTAGCTCAGCGAGGAATAGCCGGTGCCGAAATCGTCGATGGCGAGTTGCACGCCGAGTGCCTTGAGCTGCTGCAGGCGCTCGAGCACAAGCGCGGTCTCCTGCATCAGCACGCTCTCGGTGATCTCGAGCACCAGCGCATCGGGATCGATGCGGGTCTCCTCGAGCGCCCGGCGCACATCCTCCACGATGTTGTGCTCGTGCAGCTCGCGGCCAGAGAGGTTCACCGCGACGGTGAGCCGGAGCGCGGGATGTTCCCGGCGCCAGCGCCCGACCTGGCGGCAGGCCTCGTGGAGCACCCAGCTGCCGACCCGGGTGATAAGTCCCGTTTCCTCGGCGAGCGGAATGAAGTGCTGCGGCAGCAGGTGGCCGAACTGCGGGTGTTCCCAGCGCACCAGCGCTTCGACCCCGGTCATGACGCCACTCTTCAGGGAGACGATGGGCTGGTAGTGGAGCACCAGCTCGCCCTTCTCCAGCGCCCGCCGAAGGGCGCGCTCGAGCTCGAGTCGATGCCGAACATCGGAGGACATCTGCGAGGCATAGGCCTCGAAGCGCCCCTTGCCGGCGCGCTTGGCGGCGTACATCGCGGTGTCGGCGTTGCGGAGCATCTCGCTCACGCCCTCACCGGCGGAGGCGGACGCGATGCCCACGCTGGCCGTGACGAAGACCTCGTTGCCGCTCAGCATGAAGGGCTGGGCCATGGAACTGGTCAGTCGCTCGATCAGGGTCTGCTGTTCCTCGGGCCCGGTGGAATCCTCGATCAGGATGGCGAACTCGTCGCCGCCCAGCCGGGCCACGGTATCGGCGGCCCGGGCGCAGGAGCGGAAGCGCTCCGCGGCCAGCACCAGGAGCTTGTCGCCCTCGCCGTGCCCGAAGCTGTCGTTGACCTTCTTGAAGTCGTCGAGGTCGAGAAAGAGGACGGTAATGGTGTGCCGCTGCCGCTTCGCGAGCTTGAGAGCGTGATCGACGCGGTCGCGGAACAGGGCGCGATTGGCGAGCCCGGTGAGCGGGTCATGGAAGGCCTGATGCAGCAACTGCTGTTCGAAGCGCTTCCGCTCGGAGACATCACGGGTGTTGAGCACGATGCCGTTGACGATCGGGTCGCCCAGCAGGTTGGTGGCGATGACCTCGGCGTGCAGGGGCGCGCCATCGGGCTGCTGGAAGCGCCATTCCGTCGGGGCGCTGACGCCGCGCGCCAGCGTCGCCTCGCGGAAGAAGGCCTCGGCACGGGCGCGGTCGTCGGGGCTGATCAGGTCGACGAGCGGGCGATCGACCAGGGTGGCGGGGTCGCAGCGCAGCACCCGCGAGGCCGATGGGCTCACATAGGTGACGCTGGCCTGGGCATCCACCAGGATGATCACGTCGGACGAGTTCTGCACCAGTGAACGGAAGCGTGCCTCACCCTGACGGGCGGCGGTTTCCTCGAGCAGGCGCACGTTCTGGCGCACCGCGACGACCTGGCGGATGACCATGAGGATCGTCACCACAGTGGCGCCCAGCACCAGACCGCTGACGGGGTCGGTCCAGGGGTGCAGTGCGTCGGACGCGAGCAGCCAGAACACCGCGGCCGCCGCCATGTACGGCAGCGGACTCAAGACCTGTGGACGCGGCTCCTGGTCGGCCGCGGTCCATCCCTTCGCCAGGGGCCGGCTCCAGTAGAGCTCTGCGCTGGCGATGAGAAGAAGGTACGAGAGCATGTAGACCGCATCGGTCCAGCTTGCGCTGCGCTCGCCGGTCTCCAGGAGCACGAGATCGAAGGCGAGGTCGCTGAAGATGCTGACGAGAATGCCACCCACCAGGCAGCTGAAGGCATCACGGTTCCGGTCAAGCGGTCCGCGCAGCAGCACCGTGGTGATGCCGAGCAGGAGCAGGAAGCTGGCGAGCGGGAAGGCGTAGGTGAGCAGCGTCAGGGTGGCGCTGTCGGCATGGGCATCGTGGGTCGGCCGAATGGCGAAGTACCAGACGAGCACTGCGCCGCCGGCCACAACCATCGCCGCGTCGAGGATGAGCTTCCAGCGCTCGACCCGGATGCGGCGGCTGAGCGGGAACATCAGCAGGCCGATCAGGAGGAGCAGGCTGTCGGCGAGATAGAAGAAGTCGGCTGGCGAGGCGGTTGGCTTCGCCTGAAGGACAAGGAGGTACCACACCGAAATGCAGTTGCCGATGAAGACGCTCATGGCCCCCAGGGCCATGACGCGGAGCGCCTTGCGCACGCCGACGTCGAGGATCGGCTGGCGGGAGGCGAGCCAGTTCAGCGCCGCGACGGCCATGTTGAGCGGCATGAAGGCCACGTTGCCCAGGAGGTCGCGAAGACCCTCGCTGCCAACCCCGGCCCGCTCGAACACCAGGTAGGCGAGGCCGTACACCGCGGCGAGCGCGGTGACGATCCCGACCTGGCTCGACCGGGCCTGGACAGCGGGGGGGAGGGCGGCTTCGTGGCGCAACGAGGTCATCCGGCTCCGAGAGTTGCAGACCGCAACAGCTGGTGACGCGCAGGGATATTCGGTCTAGCAGAAAGCAAGAACGCGGCCAAGTCAGGCCGCGTTCCGGGTTTCGCTAAGATTTTAGGCCGTAAGGCGTTAGCCGGTGCCTTATCGCCAGGCGGCGGGTACGACCTCCGGCCTGGTGGCCAGAACCGGCTCGCTCAGGCGCTGGCGAATTGTGGGCAGCTCGCGGAAGCCCACCAGCTTGCGATCATCCTCGTCCCACAGCGTGAGCCGCAACGTCTTCAGGCTCTGCCACAGCGTCAGCCTGGTCACGTCCCGGAGCTCCGGGTGGGCGTCGTAGCAGCGCTGGAGGTTGTAGTTCGGGATGCGGCTCGACACATGGTGAATGTGGTGCAGGCCGATGTTCGCGGTGACCCACTGCAGCGGCTTCGGCATGACGAGATGCGACGCGCCCTCGAGGCCGGCGGCGAAGTAGTTCCACTGCTCGCGGTAGCGCCAGTAGGTGTCCTCGTACTGGTGCTGCACATAGAAGAGATAGACCCCGATCGACCCGGCAATGAGGGTGATCGGCAGCTGCAGCATGAAGAATTCCTTCACGCCCACCACCAGGCACATCCCGACCAGCAGCGCCGCGAGCATGAGGTTGGTGACCTGCACGCTGATCGCCTCGCGCTTCCAGCTGCGCGGGATGTCGAGTGGCAAGCGATGCTTGAGGATGAACTGCCACGCCGGGCCAATGAGGAGCATGACCGCCGGGTGGCGATAGAGGCGATACAGGATGCGCTTGGTCTTCGAGCGGCTCAGGTACTCCTTGACCGTGAGCGTGTCGATATCGCCGAGGCTCCGGAGGTCGAGGTTGCCCGAGGTGGCGTGATGGATCGCGTGGGTCTTCCGCCAGTAGTCGTATGGCACGAGGGTGAAAACGCCGAGCAGGGTGCCGACCAGGTTGTTGAGCTTCTGGGACCGGAAGAAGGCCCCATGTCCGCAGTCGTGCTGCAGCATGAAGAGGCGGATGACCATGCAGGCCGCCGGGACCGCCAGGAGCAGGGTGAGCCAGTAGCCGACCTCGAGGCTCCACAGCATGGCAAACCAGAATCCCGCCAGCAGCGCCGCCGTGGAGAGCAGCTGAAAGAGGCTCTTCCACATGACGGGGTGGCGATAGGGCGCCAGCATGGCGGTCCAGTCCGGGGTCTGGATCGCAACGGCGTCCTGCTCGGCTGTTTCCGGGCTCATTCAAGTCCTCGTGTTCATTGGGTTCGGTCAGGAAACTAGCGCCACCCTGGTTGTTTCCGAAGTCTGTGCCTGACGGGCCAGTCGGGCGGGGCGCCC
>JANNSD010000118.1:0-55057 GCA_031402225.1 Gemmatimonadota bacterium
GGACGAGGTGCCAGCGGAGAAGTAGCGGACTACCAGCCGGCCGCACCTCCATCGACCCGTGGATCAGGGACGCCTTCCAGCCCCGCCGGCGTGACGCGGATGGCGTTCACCGTGCCCATGAACTCCGGTTCCTGCCACAGCCCGTATCCCATCGTGCGCAACCCCGCCTGCACGCCCGGCGTGAGTCCCGCCGGCTCCCACCCCACGACATCCGGCAGGCCGTTGTGATGTATGCGTGGTGCCGCCACCGCCTGCGCCAGGGTCATCCGCTGGTCCACCACATTGGAGATGACCTGGAGTACCGCGGAGATGATGGTGGCACCACCGGGAGAGCCGAGCACGAGTGACAGCCGCCCGTCGGGGTCGAGCACGATCGTCGGCGTCATGGAGGAGAGCATGCGCTTGCCCGGTGCAATGCTGTTGACGGTGCCCACCTGCTGGATGCCCATGGCATTCACGACGCCGGGCTGAACGGTGAAGTCATCCATCTCGTTGTTGAGCAGGAAGCCGGTACCGCCCACAACGAATCCCGACCCGAAGCCGGTGTTGATGGTCGTGGTGATGGCGGCGGCGTTGCCGGCACTGTCCACCACCGAGAAGTGCGTGGTGTGCTGTCCCTCCGCCAGCGCCGAGCCCTGGAGCGGCGTGGCACGATCGGCAGCAATGCTGCCGCGCTGGGTTGTGGCGTACGCCTTCGATGTCAGCTCGGCGATCGGCATCGACACGAAGGCGGGGTCACCCAGCAGGGCGTTCCGGTCGAGGAATGCGCGGCGCAGGGCCTCGACCTGCAGGTGGACCAGCGCCGCCGAGCCCGATGCCGGAAGCGTCATGCCCTCGAGGATGTTGAGCGACTGGATGAGCGTGGCGCCGCCGCCGGACACGGGGGGCATGGTGACCACACGCCATCCCCGGTAGGTGGTCTCGAGCGGACTGCGCCAGAGGGCCTGGTACCGCGCCAGGTCTTCGCGGCTGATGAGCCCGCCACCCTGTTGCACCGCCTTCGCGATCAGCGCGGCCACGCTGCCGCGGTAGAAGATGTCGGCACCGCTGTCGGCGATGAGGGCCAGCGTGCGGGCGAGGTCGGGCTGGTAGAGGGTGTCGCCGGCCTGCCAGGGGCGCCCGTCGGCACGGACGAAGATCGCGGTCGACGATGGGAATGGCGCGAAGTCGCTGGCGTTCCCGGCGAGCCACCGGGCCCGCATGCTGTCGAGCTGGTGGGCCTTCGCGAGCGCGGCGGCGGGCAGGACCACGTCGCGCCAGGGGAGCACGCCGAAGCGGTGGTGCATCGCCCAGAGCCCGGCGACCGACCCGGGCACCCCGCCGGCGCGAGCCCCCACCAGCGAGGCGTCGCTGACCTTGCCCGACGAGTCCACGTACATGTCGCGCGTGGCCAGGAGGGGAGCCGTCTCCCGGAAGTCGAGCGCGAACACCGGCCCGTCGTGCTGGCGGTACACGAGGAACCCACCGCCGCCGAGGTTGCCGGCGGCGGGGTTCTCGACGGCCTGCGCAAAGGCGACGGCCACGATGGCGTCAATGGCATTGCCCCCGCGGCGCAGGATCAGCGCCCCGACCTCGCTGGACCCCGGGTTGTCGGACACCACCATGGCGTGGGGTGCCGTGACGGGTGGCGCCACGTCGGCGAACCGCCAGCGCGCCCCGGGTGCGGGGTCCTGACCGCACGCGGCGCTCGCCACGACAAGGGGCAGCAGCAGCGAGCGGGCGTTCCTCATCCACGTACAGCGCAAGTGCATTCGGCTCCTCACTGCCCAGGTGTCCTGCTCATTGCGCCGCGCGACGGAGGCGATCGTGCACGGCACTCCACTCCGATCCGCTGGGCGGCAATTCTACCACGATGCGTGCGCATCCCGCATCATCGAGCTGGTGGAGCCCAGCGTACAATCCGTGGGCGTAGCCGTCCGCGCGTTCGGGCAATCGGACGACGTGCCAGCGCGTCGGCAGGCGGAGGTCGGTGTACACCAGTGCGCCAGTGACCGCTTGATTCGGGTCTTCCGTCTCCTCTCGATCCGCTAGTTCCTCTATCTGTGACCGCGTCAGCACCACGAGTGGTGCGCGGGGCGCGTAGTGCCGCTCCACCTGTCCCGGTGAAAGGCGGGGCGCGTCACCGGCGGGCTCGGCGGCATCGGGTGCCAGCGGGCCCACGACCTCCTCGAGCGCCGCGACGGAAATCATGCCGGGGCGCAAGAGGCGCGGGCGTGCCCCGGTCAGGTCCACGACGGTCGACTCGATGCCCACCTGTGCCGGGCCGCCATCGAGCAGCAGGTCCACCCGGTCACCGAGTGCCTGCGCCACATGATCAGCCGAGGTGGGTGACAACTGGGTGAACCGGTTGGCGCTCGGCGCGGCCACCGGCAGGTTGGCGGCGCGGATCAGTGCCAGCGCCACGGGATGGGCCGGCACCCGGATGCCGACGGCGTCGAGGCCTGCCGTCACGATGTCGGGCACGGTGATTTCCTTCGGCACCACGAGCGTGAGCGGGCCGGGCCAGAAACGGCTCGCCAGGCGCGTGGCGTCGGCGGGCCAGCGCCGAGCGAGGCGTCGCGCCTGCTCGAGACTGGCCACGTGCACGATGACCGGGTTGAAGGCAGGGCGCCCCTTTGCCTCGAAGATGCGGCGCACCGCCGCGGGGTCGAGTGCATCGGCACCCAGGCCGTACACCGTCTCCGTCGGGAAGGCGACGAGCCCGCCGGCACGCAGCACCGTGGCGGCGGCGGCGATGGCGAGCGGATCGGGTGCCGCGGGGTCAACGCTCAGCCGGCGCATGGGCCGCGGCCGTGGAGTGACCTCACTCGTCGGGCGGCTGCCGCCGCTCGCGCTTGGTGGTGCCGCGGCGCTTCTTGCTGTCGAGCCGCCGTTCCTTCGACGCCCGGGTAGGCTTGGTGGCGCGTCGCGCCTTGGGCACCGCGAGGGCGCGGCTCACGACGCCGGCCAGGCGCTCGAGTGCGGCCGACCGGTTCTGCAGCTGGCTGCGGCGATCACTGGCGACGACCCGAAGGTTGCCGTCGCCGTCCAGGCGACTGGCGAGTCGCAGCTGCAGGCGGCTCCGCTGCGCCGGGGTGAGGACCGGCGACGCCGTGACATTCCAGACGGCCTCGATGCGTGTGGCGCTGCGGTTCACGTGCTGGCCACCGGGTCCGCTCGACGGCGTGGCCCGGATGACGATCTCCGCCAGTGGAATGGACAGGTTCGGGGTGACCACAAGGCGGCGTTCGGACATGCTCGATGCTAGCCGACGCCCCGGGGAGATGCAAAGGCTGGCGCACCGGCCGGCTTGGCTTCCGTTGACCGGACGGCACGTTACGTTACCTGCATGGCTCACCGGGTACTCATCATTGATGACGAAGCAGGCATCCGTCAGGCCCTCAAGCAGGTGCTCGAGTATGAGGGCATGCAGGTGCGGACGGCGAGCTCCGGCGGTGAGGGCATCACCGTCTTTCCCGAGTACCGTCCCCACCTGTCGTTCCTCGACGTCAAGATGGCCGGCCTGGATGGGCTCGATACGCTCACGCGGCTGCGGGAGCTGGATCCCAGCGCGGTCGTGATCATGATTTCGGGCCACGGCACCATGCAGACGGCGGTCGAGGCCACCCGTCGCGGCGCATTCGACTTCCTGGAGAAGCCGCTCGACACCGACCGGCTGCTGGTCACGGTCCGCAATGCCCTGCGCCACGCCGACCTCACCGGCGAGAACCAGCGGCTCAAGCAGGTGGTTGGCAACCGCCATACCATGATCGGCACATCGCCGGCGCTGGCCGGCGTGCGCGACCTGATCGGCAAGGTGGGACCCACCAACGCCCGCGTGCTGATCACCGGTGACAACGGCGCCGGCAAGGAGCTCGTCGCCCGGGCACTGCACGAGGCGTCGTCACGCCGGGCGAAAGCTTTTATCGAGCTCAACTGCGCCGCGATCCCGTCGGAGTTGATCGAAAGCGAATTGTTCGGTCACATGCGCGGGTCGTTCACCGGCGCCGTCATCGACCGGGCCGGCAAGTTCGAGCAGGCCGACGGGGGCACGCTCTTTTTCGATGAGGTGGGCGACCTGTCGCTCGCCGCCCAAGCCAAGCTGCTCCGGGTGCTGCAGGAGGGCGTGGTCACGCGCATCGGGGGCACCAAGTCCGTGAGCGTCGACGTGCGAGTCCTCTCCGCCACGAACAAGAACCTGCGCGAGGAGATCCTGGACAACCGGTTCCGTGAGGACCTCCTCTACCGGCTGAATGTGGTGGAGATCCACGTGCCGCCGCTGCGGGAGCGCAGCGACGACATTCCCCTGCTCGTGGCGCACTTCGCCGACCAGATCGCGGCCACCGCGGGGGTGCCGCTGCGCAAGTTCGGCGAGGACGCCGTGGCACGCCTGCAGCAGCGGGCGTGGCCCGGGAACGTGCGCGAGCTCCGGAACGGGGTCGAGCGACTGATGATCCTCTCTGCGGGCAAGATGGTGACCGGCCCCGACGTCGAGCGACTCCTGCCCGTCGTGGACGCGGGTGTGCCCGGGGAAGCGCTGGCGGCGGCGCCCCACACCTTCGAGACGTTCAAGCAGGACGCCGAAAAGAACTTCCTGCTGCAGAAGCTCCGCGAGCACGACTGGAATGTCTCCGAGACGGCGCGAGCGCTCCGGATGCCCCGATCCAACCTGTACAAGAAGATCGAGCGCTACGGACTGCGGAGGGAGTCGGCATGACGGGACCACGCGACTGGGACAAGGACCTCGCGGCTGTCGACAAGGCGATCGAGACCTGGAAGGCCACCACGCCCGGCACCAGCCCGTCCGCGGCCAAGCCGAACCCGGTGGTCGTCGCCGCGGCGCCCGCGCCCGCCAAGGGCGCGATGTTCACCTGGCTGCGCGTGCTGCTGGTTCTGGCGTTGGCGGTAGCGGTGCCGTTCTGGCCCTATCCCCGCGAATGCGGCCTGAACCTCATCGTCTACATGGGCGTCGTGTCCCTCCTGGTGCTTGCCGGCACCTGGGGGGCGGCATCCAGCTGGGGCCGCCGCCTCGGCAAGGCGCATGTCCTCTCGATGCTCACCATCGTGTGGGGGCTCGCCCTCATCGCTGCGGAAGTGCTGCCCCGTATCGGATACGCAGCGCACCAGGCGCGGTGGATGTGCCCCTGACAGCGGGAGACGGGATACGGAAGACGCGAGACGTGCCTCGTCCGCGGCACCGGCTCGTTTTCCGTCTTCCGTCTTCCGTCTCCCGTCTCCCGACACCCGACACCCGACACCCGACCAATAAATGGCCAAGACCTTCAGGAACTTCATCGCTGGCAAGTGGGTTGCTCCTTCGACCGGCGAATATTTCGAGAACCGCAATCCGGCCGATACCCGTGACTTCATCGGGCGGTTCCCCGACTCGGGTGCCGCCGACATCGAGGCGGCGGTGCAGTCCGCCGAGCGCGGATACCGCCTCTGGTCGCGTACGCCGGCACCAGCGCGCGGTGATGTGCTCCGCCGCGTGGGTGACCTTCTGGTAGCGCGCAAGGAGGAAGTTGCGGACGCGATGACCCGGGAAATGGGCAAGGTCCTCGCGGAAACCCGTGGCGACGTGCAGGAGGGCATCGACACTGCCTACTATGCCGCCACCGAGGGGCGCCGGCTGTTCGGGCACACCGTGCCGAGCGAGCTCCCCAGCAAGTGGGCGATGAGTTATCGCCGGCCGATCGGGGTATGCGGGCTGATCACGCCGTTCAATTTCCCGCTGGCGATCCCCACGTGGAAGGCATTCCCGGCGCTGCTGTGTGGCAACGCGGTAATCATCAAGCCGTCCGAGGACGTGCCGCACACCGTCGCCCTGCTGGTGGAGATCCTGCTCAAGGCTGGGCTGCCGCCCGAAGTGATCCAGCTGGTACACGGGCGCGGCGAGACGGTCGGCAAGGCCCTGGTGGAGCACCCGGCGGTCGGGGTGATCTCCTTCACCGGCTCCACGGAGACGGGCGCCGCCATCGGGCAGACGTGCGGCCGCATGCACAAACGCCTGTCCCTCGAGATGGGCGGCAAGAACGCGATGATCGTGATGGACGATGCCAACCTGGACCTGGCCCTCGAGGGCATCCTCTGGGGGGCGTTCGGCACCACCGGCCAGCGCTGTACCGCCACCAGCCGGCTGCTGCTGCACCGGAAGATCCACGATCGCTTCGTGCGCCGCCTCGCCGATGCCGCGGGTAAGCTGCGCCTGGGCGATGGACGGAAGCCGGGCACCGATGTGGGTCCGCTGATCCACGAGGCATCCAGGCAGAAGGTGGAGCGCTACGTGGAGATCGGGCGGGACCAGGGCGCAGAGCTTGTAACGGGTGGTCGCCGCCCCACTGGCGCGAAGTATGCTCGGGGGTACTTCTACCAGCCGACCATCTTTGCCAACGTGAAAGCGGGAAGCCGGCTTGAACAGGAGGAGATCTTCGGGCCGGTCCTGAGCGTGGTACGCTTCGGCACGTTCGACGAAGCGATGCGCATCAACAACGGGGTACGGTACGGCCTGTCGAGCAGCCTCTACACCCAGGACGTCAACCTCGCGTACCGGGCCATGGTCGAGCTCGACAACGGCATCACCTACATCAACGCGCCCACCATCGGAGCCGAGGCGCACATGCCGTTCGGCGGCGTCAAGCAGACCGGAAATGGGCACCGTGAGGGCGGCTGGGAAGTGTACGACTTCTATTCTGAAACGAAGGTGTGCTACGTGGATTACTCGGGCCGGCTGCAGCGCGCCCAGATCGACAATTACGACGCTTGAGTTCGTCTCTGTGCCCGTTGCGCTGTCGGAGGGGCACGGGTAAGGTTCGCTCGCAACGCTGTCCGTTGTCCCAACGAGGGTGAGCTGCATGCGCCCCATCCAGGTCCGATCCGGCAAGCGCGCGTCTGCTGCGGCAGATGAAGGTTCGCTCGACCTCTACCTGAGGGAGATCAGTCGCTACCCGCTGATCCCGCAGACGGAAGAGGTCCGGCTGGCCCAGGGCATTCGCGTCGGCGATGCGGAGTGCCTGGACAAGCTCGTCCGGAGCAACTTGCGATTTGTTGTTTCAGTGGCCAAGAAGTACCAGAATCAGGGCGTGTCCCTTTCCGACCTGATCAACGAGGGCAACCTCGGCCTGATCCGCGCGGCCCACAAGTTCGACGAGACGAAGGGGATCAAGTTCATCTCCTACGCCGTGTGGTGGATCCGTCAGGCGATCCTCCAGGCGCTGGCGGAGCAGAGCCGGATCGTGCGCGTGCCGCTCAATCGCGCCGGGGCCCTGCATCGCATCGGCAAGCGGACGTCGATGCTGTTGCAGGAACTCGGACGCGAGCCGACGCCCACGGAGATCGCCGAGGGCATGGACATCACCCTCGAGGAGGTGCAGAAGACGCTCAGCATCTCCCGGACGCACCTGTCCCTCGACGCGCCTATTTCTCCCGGCGAGGACAATCGACTCCTCGACTATCTCCCCGACACCCAGAACTCCGGCTCCGACAGCGATACCTTCGAGCACGCTCTCAGTGAATCCATCGAGGAAGTCCTGGGCACGCTCAAGGAGCGGGAAACCAGGATCCTCCGCCTCTATTTTGGCCTGGATGGGCCCGAGCCGATGACGCTCGAGGAGATCGGCAGTCTGCTCGGCATTACCCGGGAGCGAGTGCGGCAGATCAAGGAAAAGGCGCTGAGTCGGCTTCGGCACGTCAGCCGGGCGAAGGCGCTGGAGACCTTCCTGGGGTAAGCAAGGCGATCCTTCGCTGCGCTCAGGATGACATTGGTGCGCTCAGGATGACATTGGTGCGCTCAGGATGACTTGGTGTGCTCAGGATGACATTGGTGCGCTCAGGATGACCGCAAGACCCGCCCCACCTGCTCCCATTCAATGAGAAATGCGTCGTGCCCGTACGGGGAAGCAATCTCCTCGTACTTGGCGTTGACGCCCGCCGCCTGGTAGGCGCTCACCCACTGACGCACCTCGTGAGGGTAGTAGAGGATGTCGGTGTCGATCCCGACGCCCACGACCGCGCCAACGCGCTCGCGCGTGCGGGCCCCGGCGAGGGCGAGGTCGCCGAGGTCATGCGCATCCATCGCGCCCATGAGGGCGACGTAGCTCCGCGCGTCGAAGCGCTCCACCAGCTTCTCTCCCTGGCGCCGCAGGTAGTGCTCCACATCGTATCGCGCTCTGTTGCGGGTGGACGCGCGCCCAAACCGCTCGTCAAACTCGATACCCGAGCGGTAGGTGATCATCGCGATGGCGCGGGCCGCGGCGAGCCCGTCCACCGGGCCGGCCCCCGGTGCGAAGTGCCCGCCCTGCCAGCGGCGGTCGGCCTCGATGGCCATGCGCTGCGCCGTGTTCCAGGCGATGGACTGCGCGCTGGTGGCCGCCGGGGCCGCAAAGACCACCAGCCGATCCACCGGCACCGGCGACACCGTTCCCCAGGCGAGCGCCACCATGCCCCCGAGCGATCCGCCAGTGACCAGTGACAGCCGGTCGACGCCAAGGTGTTCCAGCAGCGGGGCATGGGCGCGCGCCATGTCGTCCGGCGTGAGGGCGGGGAAGGGCGTGCCATTGGTGTCTGCCGGGCCGGTGGAGCCATAGCAACTGCCGGGAAGGTTGGCCGCGATCACCGCGTGCCGGCTGGTATCGAGCGGGGCGCCGGGGCCGAGCAGTGGCCCCCACCAGGCATCGACATCGGGACTGCCGGTGAGGGCGTGGAACACGAGGATCCAGCCATGCTGCGCTGCCGCGGCGGTGTCGCCGAAGACACGGTAGCCCAGCCACGCGTCGCGCAGCACCTCGCCGCGCGACGTGCGGAAGTTTCCCAGCGAGAGCCGCTCACCCGGGGTGGTGAGCGGCGGGCCGGGTTCGGTCACGGCGTACACTCGGCGCGCATCACGAGACGGTCGCCGCGACTGGCACCGCCACCTCGGTGAGCCGGCCGTCATGCACGTCGTACACGAAGCCGCGGACCGGGACGCCTTCCAGGAGCAGCGGCGACTCGCGCAGGAACCGCACGTCATCAACCACGCTCTGCTCGAGGTCGCTGAACGGCTGGAAATCAATGGCGGACGCGTCCCCGCCAAGCTCGGTGCGTACCTTCTCCTGCAGCTGCTCGTTGGTGAAGGTGAGCATGCCGCAATCGGTGTGATGGATCACGACGATCTCGCGGGTGCCGAGCAGCTGCTGCGAGATCACCAGTGAGCGGAGAGCATCACGGGCGAGCCCTCCGGCATTGCGGATGACGTGCGCGTCGCCCTCCTCGAGCCCGAGCGCCCGGGACGGGATGAGTCGCGCGTCCATGCAGGTGACGATCGCGACCTTCCGCGCGGGAGGCAGCGGGAGTTCGCCCTTGGTGAAGCCGGCGGCATAGCCAGCGTTCGCGGTAATGAGTTCTTCGGTGACGGGCATGCAATCCTCCTAGACGGACGCGGCGGCAGTCGCCGCGCGGGTGGACGGGGTGGCTGCCAACTCGCCCAGGGCCTGGTCGAGGTCGGCGATGAGGTCATTGATGTTCTCGAGCCCGACGGACAGCCGTACAAGCTCGGGGGTGACACCGGTCGCCTTCTGTTGCTCCGGGGTCAACTGCTCGTGCGTCGTGGACGCGGGATGGATGATGAGCGACTTGGCATCGCCCACGTTGGCGAGCAACGAGAACAGCTTGGTGCGGTCGATCAGCGCCTTGGCCGCTGCCGTTCCGCCCTTCACGCCGAAGGTGAGGACCCCGCCAAAGCCACCCTGGAGGTACTTCTTTGCGTTCCGGTGTTCGGGATGGTTCTCGAGGCCGGGGTACGACACCCACTCGACCCGCTTGTCCTTCTGCAGCCAGGTGGCCACGGCGAGCGCATTCTCCGAGTGCCGCTGGATGCGCAGCGGAAGGGTTTCCAGGCCCTGAAGGAACAGGAATGCATTCCAGGGCGAGAGCGCCGGCCCGAGGTCGCGAAGCAACTGCACGCGGAGCTTGAGGATGAACGCCAGGTTGCCGAATGCCTCAGTGTAGACCAGCCCGTGATATGAGGGGTCGGGCGAGCTGAACTCGGGGAAGCGCTTTCGGGCCGCGGGGCTGTTCCAGTCGAACTTGCCGGCATCGACCACGATGCCGCCGATCGCCGTGCCATGTCCGCCGATCCACTTGGTGGCCGAGTGCACCACGATATCCGCGCCGTACTGGATCGGCCGGGCCAGGGTGGCGGCGCCGAAGGTGTTGTCGACCACCAGAGGAATGCCGGCGGCATGGGCGATGTCTGCCAGTGCCTCGAAGTTCGGTACGTCCAGCCGCGGGTTTCCGATGGTTTCCACATAGAGCAGCCGGGTGCCATCATCGATGGCGGCACGAACCGACTCGAGGTTATGGATGTCCACGAACTTCGTCTTGATGCCCCACTTGGGCAGGGTGTACTCGAAGAGGTTGTAGGTGCCGCCATACAGCGTCTGGGACGACACCAGGTTGTCGCCGGCCCGGGCGAGGTTCAGCACGGTAAGGGTCTCCGCCGCCTGGCCGCTCGCCACCGCCAGGGCCGCGATGCCGCCCTCGAGCTCGGCAACGCGCTTCTCGAAAACGTCGTTCGTCGGGTTCATGATCCGGGTGTAGATGTTCCCGAATTCCCGGAGCCCGAAGAGGTTGGCCGCGTGCTCGGTGCTGTTGAACACGTAGCTGGTGGTGGCGTAGATCGGCACGGCCCGTGAATTGGTGGCGGGATCCACCACCTGGCCGGCGTGAATGGCGAGCGTTTCCGGATGGTACGGCATGGCAACCTCCTCGAGATGCGTGCAGATGATGGAATAGCAAAAGGGCCCGATCCACCGCAGTGGACCGGGCCCGGGCTGTCTTGAAGCGGCGACCTAGATCAGGTGGCTCTCCATCGCATGCGCCATGACGTCCGTCCACTCGGTGGTCGAGTGACAGATACACATCTGGGCACACATGCAAATTCGCTTCATGGGCTTCACGCTACCAGCAGACCCGGGGGTCTGTCAATGGGGTCGGCCCCCGGCTTAGACTTACGCACCACCCACAACCCGACCCAATGGCCACCACAAGCTCGTTCGACATCTCCACCGGCGCCGACCTCCAGGAAGTGGACAACGCCGTCAACCAGACGGTCAAGGAGATCACCCAGCGCTACGACTTCAAGGGCACGAAGTGCACCGTGGATTTCGACCGGGAAAAGGCCGAGATCCGCCTGGCGGCCGACGACCAGTTCCGCATGGACGCCCTCGTGGACGTTCTGCAGACCAAAATGATCAAGCGCGGCGTACCGGTGAAGAACCTGACGGTGGGTGATGTGGTCGCCGGCAGCGGCGAGTCCGTCCGCCGGACCGTCACACTGACGCAGGCCATCGCCACCGATATCGCGAAGAAGATCACGAAGGCCATCAAGGAGCAGGGCTTCAAGAAGGTCCAGGCCAGCATCCTGGGCGACGAAGTGCGGGTCTCGAGTCCGTCGCGTGATGAGTTGCAGCTGGTGATGGCGTTCCTGCGCGGCGAGGATTTCGAGATCGAGCTCAAGTTTGGCAATTACCGGGGCTGACCGTCGGGCGCTCGTCGCGGCGCTGCTTTTGGCGACCGCGGCGTGCATCCGCAGCGATGTTTCCCTGCCGGCGGCACCTTCGGCCGGCGGCGGCGGTGCGGGCGTGGAGCCGTCGCTCCGTATCGGACTGGTGGCTGGCGCGTCGTCGCTGGAGGTGAGCGGAACGGCTGGTCTCACCGTCACCGGCCCTGATCGGGCGCTCGTAGCCCGGCTCGCGGGCGGCATGGTGGCGAAGGCGACGCCGCGGCCGGGCACGGTCCAGCTTAGTGGCGCCGGCCCCGGGTCGCGCGCCGAGGCAGCCACGCTGATGTTGCGCGCGGAGCCGGGCGGGTTCGTGCGAGTGAATGGCCGTGACTACCGGGGCGACGTCGTGCTCCTGCGCGACCGCGCCGGGGTCACGGCGGTCAACCGGCTTGGCATAGAGGACTACCTGGCCGGCGTTGTGAGCGCCGAGTCGGGTATCAAGAGCGTGGGCGACGTGGAAGCCCTGCGGGCGCAGACCATCGTCGCGCGCACCTACGCGCTCAGGAACGTCGGGCGACGCGAGGCCATTGGGTTCGATCTCTACGCCAGTGTCGAAGACCAGGTCTATGGCGGCGTGGGCGCGGAGACGGCACTGGGCCGGGAGGCGGTGGCGTTTACGCGGGGCCAGGTGGTCACGTACCAGGGCGAACTGGTCGACGCGTTCTATTCCTCCACCTGCGGAGGACGCACGTCGATCGGCACCGAGATCTTCAAGGGTGCCAACCGTCCATACCTCCGCTCCATCGACGACGCGCCAAGGGGCGGAGCAGCATACTGCAGCATCTCGCCGCGCTTCACGTGGCGCGAGGAGTGGAGCGGCGACGTGCTGCGTGCCACATTGCGGAAGACGCTGCCGGTCGTGGCGCAGGTGCCGGGCGCCGAGGCCGAGGGGCTGCGCAATCTGGCGGTGCACGGCCGCACCGTTTCCGGACGGGTGGAAACGCTCGATATCGTGCTGAAGCAGCGCACCGTCTCCGTGGCAGGTCCGCAGGTGCGGCAGGTCCTCCGGCTCCCCGACGGGCAACTCCTGAGGAGCACCCTGTTCACCATGAGCACGCGGACGAAGGGCGGGAAGGTGAGTGGCATTGTCCTTGATGGCCATGGGTCGGGTCATGGAGTCGGGCTCTGTCAGTGGGGCGCCATCGGCCGGGCCCGGGCAGGACAGAAGGCGTCGGACATTATCACCGCGTACTACGCCGGAACAACGATCGTCCGGCGCTACTGAGTACTGGACGAAACAGCAGGGGGACGGCATGAGCGATCTGCTTCGGCTCGCCATCATCGGCGCGGGCGCGGTGACCCAGGTGGCACACCTGCCGGTGCTGAAGCGCACCAAGGGGGTGGAGGTCGTCGCGCTCGCCGATCCCGACCGTCCCAAGGCGCGCGCCCTGGCCGACCGGTTCGGTATTCCTGACGCGTTCGAGGGCATCGAGCAGGTGCTGGACTACGAGTCGCTCGACGCGCTCGTCATCTGCTCGCCAACGCACCTGCACGAGGGCCACATCCTGGCCGCGCTCGCCGCGAACCTCCATGTTTTCTGCGAGCGGCCGCTGGCGATGAACGCCGCCTCAGCCGCCCGGATCGTCAAGGCGGCGGAGAAGAAGAACAAGGTGGTCATGGTGGACATGAACCACCGCTACCGTGCCGACGCGCAGCTCGTCCGGAGTTTCGTGCAAAGCGGTGAACTGGGCCAGGTGGACAGTGTGCGGGGCAGCTGGCATGTGTTCCGGCCGAGCCGGCAGCAGGCGCCGTGGCGCCAGCGGCGCGACCAGTCGGGGGGCGGCGCCCTCCTGGACCTCGGCCTCGCGATGTTCGACCTGGGGCTGTGGCTGGCGGGCAATCCGACGCCGGTGCGCGTGAGTGCCACATGGGAAAAGCCTTCCCGAGACCGCGGGGTCGAGCGATCGGGCTCGGCGTTCGTCGTCTGCGACAATGGCGCTTCCATTTTCTTCGATGTCACCTGGCACCACCTCGGCGAAGGCGAGCGCTTCGGCATGGGCCTGCGCGCGGAACGTGGCGCCGCCTCGATCAACCCGCTCACGGTGTGGAAGGAACTGCACGGAGTGGCGACCGACGTGTCACCGAAGACCTCGGGCAGCCGGGAGAACGCGTGGCTCTCCTCGCACCGCGCGGAGTGGGCCCACTTTCTCGCGGTGGTGGCAGGGCAGGCGAAGGGGACGAACCTCGCGGAGCATGTGACCCTGCACCGTGTCATGGACGCGATCTACAAGTCGGCGGAAGACGGTCGCGACGTGGCGCTGTGACGTTTCGATGGACCGGGGTGGCCGCGCTGCTCCTCGCGCTGGCCGGGCGTGCACCCGCGCAGCAGGTTCCGCCGGTGCCCGCGGCAGACAGCGGCGGTGGGTTGAGCGTGGGCGTGCTCACGATGGGCCCGGGGGGCGAGGTCTGGGAGCTGTGGGGCCACAACACGATCATCGTGACCGACCGCGATCACGGGGTGAGCCGGTCATACAATTGGGGGCTGTTCGACTTCCGGCAGGAGAACTTCATCCTCCGGTTTGCGCGCGGCCAGATGTGGTACTCGATGGGAGGGCGAAAGACCGATCGGGACCTGGCGCTGTACATGTCCCTGGACCGCACGATGGCGCTGCAGCACCTCAGGCTGACGAGCGCGCAGGCCACGGACCTTCAGGCGTTCCTTGCCTGGAACGACAGCGACGGCAACCGCGGCTACTTCTACAACTACTACCTCGACAACTGCTCGACGCGGGTGCGTGATGCCATTGATCGTGCCCTCGGCGGTCAACTCAAGCCGCAGTTCGACGCGTTGCCGTCGGGACACACCTGGCGCTGGGAGACGCGGCGCATCCTCAGGTGGAACCTTCCACTCTACGTCGTCATCAACCTGGCCCTGGGGCACCCGGTCGACACGGAGATGTCCACCTGGCAGGCGATGTTCCTGCCGCGGCGACTCATGGAGTACCTTCGCACGGCGCGGGTCTCCGGCGCATCGGGTCCATCGGTGCCCCTGGTCGGCCACGAAGAGGAGCTCAACCGGAGCACGCGCCTGACTGATCCGGATGCGCCCAAGCCAACCTGGATTGCGCTGCTGCTGACTGGCCTGCTGGCGGGGGGCTTGCTTGCATCGCTGGGCGGCTCGGCGCGGGCATCGCGCCGTGCGCGTCGCTGGTTCGCGATCCTGGGAACCGGGTGGTCGTTCCTCGCGGGAATCCTCGGCCTGCTCCTGCTCGCGCTCTGGTTCCTCACGGACCACTGGTCATCGCGGAACAACGAAAACGTGCTGCTGCTGACCCCGCTCTCGCTGGCGCTGGTGGTGCTGTTGCCCCTCGCGCTCGGGAACCGGGCCGGTGCGGCGCGATCCGCCGTGACGGCGGCGTCGGTTGTTGCCGGTCTTGCCGCCCTGGCGCTGGTGATCAAGCTCCTGCCGTGGTTCCACCAGCACAACCTTGAATTGATCGCCCTCATCCTGCCGGTACACGCCGGGCTCCTCTGGGGCCTCAAGCGCGCGACCGCGCCAGCCTAGCTCCGCCCAGCCGCTATCACTTCACGCGGGCCAGCGCGTCCTTGGCCTCGGGAAAGTCGGGCGCGGCCTGCAGCGCGCGCTCGAAGAGGCTCGCCGCCTTGGCCTTGTTCCCGGCATCCTCCGCCTGCAGGCCGAGGCTGAAGGCAATCACCGCGGCACTGGATACCGTGTCGGTGCTCGCGGGAGCCGGGGGAAGCTTCAGTTCCTGCAGGATCCGCTGCGCAAGCGCCTGCGTGATCGGGTAGATCTGCTCGCGACCCTGGGTGCTGGGGTCGTCATTCGAGAAACCCCTGATGATCGCGCCGGTCTCTGCGTCTACGACTCGCACGTTGAGCCGGAACTTTCCGTAGTAGTCGACGAAATTGCCCATGATCACGTAGCGCGCCCCCACCATCTTCCCGATCTTCGCCGCGGTGGCGGCGTCAATGCGGGTGTTCCGGCCGAGCTCCTGGCTGGTGATGGCGCCGGCGGTGGTGGTCCGCGGTGCGGCGCTGCCGCCGGGGCTTCGGCTCAGCTCGCTCGCCATGATCTGGGCGATGCCACCGCCCAGGGCACCAAGGCTTTCCTGGTCGAGGCCGAACGACTGCTGACTCTCGAAAGGCAGCACGGCGAAGCTGGACTGCTGCGCCTGGATACCGAGTGGGCCGAGCGCGAGCGCGAGCAGGGTGAGCGGCAGGCGTATCATGACGACCCCGATCTAGAGTTGGAGGACAAGGCCGTCGCGCGCGACCAGCACCTCGAGTCCTGGCGCGCGCCGGGCCGCCAGTTCCCGGGTCGATGCGACCATGGCATCCACGGCGTCATCGCTGCGCCCCGGATCGTGGTGAAAGAGCACGAGACGGGCGGCGCCAGCGTCGGCGGCCAGGGCGACCGCCTCGCTCGCCGTCGAGTGACCCCAGCCCCGCCGCTCGGGAAGCTCGTGGTCGAGGTACATCGCATCGTGTACGAGGGTGTGGATCCCCGCCACCCAGGCGCCGAGCTGGTCGCGCCAGGACGACGTGAAGTTGTGCCCTGGGCCAAGCTCGTTGTCGGTGACGTAGGCGAATGACCCCATCGCGGGCCGTTCGAGTCGGTAGCCGAAGGTCACGCCCGGATGATTCAGGCGAAACGGTCTCACCACGTACCCGGGGAGCTCGAAGGGCGCCGCCGCCACTTCGCGGACGTGCGGCGGCTCGGCGAACTGGGCGAACGGGACGGGGAACACATCCGCCTCCATCTGCCGCTCGAGCACCGAGGCCAGCGAGGCGCGTTCCGGCCGCGGACCCGCGATGGCGAGCGAGGTTCCCTGATGCCAGAGCGGCGTGAAGAACGGCAATCCCTGAATGTGGTCCCAGTGGGTGTGCGAGATGAGCAGTTGTCCACCGGTCAGCGGACGGTTTCCGATGGAGGCACCGAGCGCACGGATACCGGTGCCGGCATCGAGGATCGTGAGCGGCGCGTCGGGCGCCTCCAGGGTGACACACGGCGTACTGCCGCCGGTGCGAGCCGTCGCCGGGCCCGACACCGGGATGCTGCCACGGGTGCCCCAGAAGGTGAGGGTTACGGTCACGCGCGGCCTAGACCCGGCGTGCCGCTTGGGCGAGCGTCGCGCGGTCGCGCAGGAGGATCTCTTTGCGGCTGACGTCGATGACCCCGCGCTCAACCAGGTTGCGCAGGGTCCGCGACACGGTCTCGCGGCTGGCACCGATCATCTGCGCAATGGTGTGATGCGTGAGCCGTCGCGTGATGCGATCGCCGCCCTCCTCCGCCGCCATGGTGAGCAGCAGGCTGGCGACCCGGCCGTTGACGTCGAGCAGCACGAGGCGGCCGATCTGTTCGTCAGCGCGACGGAGCCGCCGCGACAGTTCGCGCAGGAGGGCCACGCTGACGCCCGGCGAGGTCCGCAACTGGGCCTGAAAGTCCTCCCGCCTCAGGGCGAGCAACCGGCTGTCTTCCATGGCGATGACGTGGGCCGACCGGGGTTCATCATCCAGCACACTCATCTCGCCGAAGAAGTCGCCGTCGCGCAGCACCGACAGGATGACCTCGCGCCCGTCCTCCGCGACCAGCACCACCTTCACCTGGCCGTCGGCGACCACGTACAGGGCATCGCCCGGATCGTCGCGAAACACGATCACGGCACCCTTCGGGTAGCGTCGTTCGCGTACCAAACCGGCGAAGGCCGCCAGGTCGGATTCGGCCAGGCCGCTGAAGAGCGGGACGCGGCGCAGGATGTGGATGGCAGGCAGGCTCACGGCGAGGTCCGGAGAATGGGCATGGAGGTTACCTGAGGTTGGAGGAGCAAGTCAAAGGGTTCGCCAGGCGCGGCTTGCTCTCGGAGCCTTAGCTCGTTATACTCCAAGGCTTTACAAAATCACGCCCCGACCGAAAATGCTGGACCGACATGGCGCCCGGTGATCACACCCGGTGCCTCGAAGGGGCCGCAGTCCAAGGAGAAGTCCCGTGAAGGCCGACCTGCATCCGATGTATCGCACCCTGACCGTCATCTGCGCGTGCGGCAATTCCTTCGAAACGCGGTCGACGTCCACGTCGATCCACGTCGAAGTGTGCTCCCAGTGCCACCCGTACTACACCGGCAAGCAGCGCCTGCTGGATACCGCGGGCCGGGTGGATCGCTTCCGCCGGAAGTACAACAAGCCGGCCGCGAAGCCGGCCGAAGAGACGGCCGACGCGGTCGCCAAGGCCTGATTCATGGACGCACGACTCCGCGCCGCGCTCGCGCGGGCCGCGGAGGTCGCGCGCGAGTTGTCCGGACCGGAGGTCGCCAAGGACACGGCCCGTCTCCAGGAACTGGGACGGGAGCACTCGAGACTCGAGCCGGTCGTGCGCACGCACGACCGGCTCGTGCGTCTGCAGGACGAGCTGGCACAGGCCCGCGAAATGGCAGGCGAGCCCGACGCGGAACTGGCCGCACTGGCGCGCGCGGACGTGGACGACCTCGTGCCCAAGGTGGCGAAGCTGGCGGCGGAGATCGCCGAGTTGCTGGTGCCGCGCGATCCCCTCGATGACCGCGACGCGATCCTGGAAATACGCGCCGGCACTGGCGGCGACGAAGCGGGCATCTTCGCCGGCGACCTGGTGCGGCTGTACCGGCGATTCGCCGAGCGGCGGCGCCTTACGGTCGATCCCATCTCCGTGAGTGAGGGCGGTATGGGCGGGGTGAAGGAAGCGATCCTCGCCATCCGCGGGCCCGATGCGTTCGGTCTCCTTCGCCGCGAGTCGGGCGTGCACCGGGTGCAACGGGTGCCGGCGACGGAAACGCAGGGGCGCATCCACACCTCCGCGGCCACCGTGGCGGTGCTGCCCGAGGCGGAAGAGATCGACGTGCAGATCAATCCCCAGGACCTGCGGATCGATGTCTTCCGGTCGTCCGGCCCTGGTGGACAGAGCGTGAACACGACCGACAGCGCGGTGCGCATTACGCACCTGCCGTCGGGGCTCGTGGTGTCGCAGCAGGACCAGAAGTCGCAGCTGCAGAACAAGCTCAAGGCGATGGAGGTGCTGCGGGCGCGCCTGCTCGACCGGAAGATTGCGGAGCAGGAGTCGGCGCGGTCGTCCGAGCGCAAGGCCATGGTGGGCACCGGCGACCGGTCGGCCAAGATCCGCACCTACAACTTTCCCCAGAGCCGCGTCACCGATCACCGGATCAACCTGTCGGTGCACAACCTGCCCGACGTGATGGACGGGCACATCGACGAGCTCATCGAGGCGCTGCGCCTGGCGAGCCGGGAGGAGCAGGGGCGTGACTGAGGCCGACGTGTCGCTGGGCGACCTCGTCGCCGACGCGGGGCGCATGCTGGCCGCGGCCCGCATTGCGGAACCCCGTCGCGAGGCGCTGCGGCTCTGGTCCGACCTGGTCGAGGCGTCCCCGGTGGACGCGATCCTCGGCCGTCGCGCCCCGGTGTCGGCCGAGCAGGTCGCGGCCTTCCTGGCCGCGGTGGAGCGACGGGCAGGCGGCGAGCCCCTGGCCTATGTTTCCGGTCGTGCCGGCTTCCGTCGGCTCACCCTGGAGGTCGACCGTCGCGTGCTCATTCCCCGGCCGGAAACCGAGGGGCTGGTCGATCTGGTGCTGAACCGCGCGCCACGGGGTATCGTGGTTGATGTGTGCACCGGCAGCGGATGCATTGCGCTGGGCCTGGCCGATGAGGGGCAGTACACTCACGTGCTGGGGGTGGACCTGAGCGGCGAGGCACTCGCCGTGGCGGCCGGCAACGTGCGCCTCGCGGGCTTGCCGGTGACCCTGCTTCGCGGCGACCTCACGGCGCCGCTCGGCCCGGCCTCTGTGGATGCGCTGGTAGCGAATCCGCCCTACATCACCTCAGTGGAGTACGCGGCGCTCGACCCGTCGGTGCGCGACTGGGAGCCGTCGATGGCACTCGAGGGCGGCCCCGATGGTCTGGACGTCACGCGGCGCCTGCTGGATGACGGGCGACGGGTGGTGACGCCCCGTGGGTGGATCGCGCTGGAACTCGACTCGACACGCGCCGAGGCGACGGCAACGCTGGCGGGGGCGTACGGCTGGCAGGGCGTCACAATTCACCCCGACCTATTCGGCCGCGAGCGCTACCTGCTCGCGCAGAGGAGCGAAATTCTGTGATTACGGACAAGGCGCAGGAACTGGGACGTCTGATCGGCCAGTCGAGCGAGTACCAGGCGCTGAAGCGCTCGGAGCAGGACCTCCGCGGTGACGTGGATACCCAGCAGAAACTCGAGCGCATCGCGACGCTGGCGAAGCAGGTCGATTCCGTCATCGCGCAGGGGCAGATGCCCGATGAAGCGACCACGCTGGATTACGAGACGGCAGTGCGCGATCTCGAGACCAGCAGCATCGGTCAGCGGTACGTGGCGGCGCGGGCCAACTTCGAGAAGTTCATGGTCAAGGTCAACGAGCAGATCAGCGCCGGCATGGAGAAGGGTGCAGCGAGCAGCATCATCACGCTGGGCTGATGCAGGGATTCTTCCTCGTCCTCGAGGGACCGGAAGGGGCAGGCAAGAGCACGCTCGCGGCGACCCTGTCCGCGCGCGCCAGGGCCGCCGGCGCGCAGGTGGTGGCGGTGCGTGAGCCGGGTGGCACGACGGCCGCCGAGGCCGCCCGCGCCATTGTGCTGGACCACGCGCATGCTGTCGGTGCGGAAGCGGAGCTGCTGCTGATGCTCGCGGCGCGTGCCGACCTGGTGCGACGGGTTATCGGGCCGGCGCTCGAGGCGGGATCGCTGGTTATCGCTGATCGCTTCGACCTCTCGACGCAAGCCTACCAGGTGGCGGGCCGTGGATTGCCCGCCGATCTCGTGGCTGCCGCGAACCGCATGGCCACCGGGGGCCTGGTGCCGCACCTGACGCTGGTGCTCGACGTGCCGCCCGGGGCCGGCCGGACCCGGCAGGCTGCCGCCGGCAAGACGCAGGACCGGCTGGAAGCTGAAGACGTGGACTTTCATGCCCGCGTGGCCGCCGCGTATCTGGCGGCCGCCGGACCGGGTGTGCGACATTTGAATGCAGAGCTGCCTCCCGACCGTCTCGCCGAGGCGGCGTGGGCAGAGCTGGAACAGAGGTGGAGGCAGACATGAAGCAACGCTGGGGCATCACCGTGCTGATCGCCGTGCTCTCGTTCCTGAGCGGCGGCTGGCTCCTGCAGCGCGGGACCGGGGGGGACGGCGGCGTGTATCGGCAGGCGCGCCTCTTCGACGACGTCCTGAGCCATGTCCGCAATTTCTATGTGGACTCGATCCCGGAGGCGGATCTCTACACCAAGGCCACGAACGGGATGCTCGACCAGCTCAAGGATCCCTACTCGGTGCTGCTGGCGGGCGCCGACTTCAAGGAGCTCACCGAGAAGACGTCAGGCAACTACGCCGGCCTTGGCATCCAGATCGACGTGCGCGACGGCTGGATCACGGTTGTGGCACCGCTGCCCGATTCCCCGGCGGAGCGTGCCGGCATCCAGACCGGCGACCAGATCATCGAAGTGGATGGCAAGTCGACGCAGGGATGGAACAGCGATGAGGCCATCAAGTCCCTCCGGGGCGAGGCGGGCTCCAACGTGGCGATCGTGATCCGGAGGGCCGGCTTCGATGAGGCCGTTCCGTACAAGCTCAATCGCGCCACGATCCACTTCAAGTCGGTGCCGGCGGGCACCGAGTTTGATGGCGGCGTGGGATACATCTCGCTCAACCCCGTCCAGGAAACGTCGGCGCAGGAACTGCGCGACGAGATGACTGCGATGCGCGCCAAGGGGATGAAGTCACTGATCCTCGACCTGCGCAACAACCCGGGTGGCCTGCTGGACCAGGGCATCAAGGTCTCCGACCTCTTCCTCGACCCCGGTCAGGAGGTGGTGTCGACCCGCGGCCGTGCCCGGGGCAGCACGCGGCAGTTCTTCGACGAGGGGAAGCAGTTCGACCCCACCCTGCCGATCGTCGTGCTGGTGAGCGAGGGCACGGCGAGCGCGGCCGAGATCATCGCGGGCGCCATGCAGGATCACGACCGCGCCCTGATCGTAGGCACGCCGACGTTCGGGAAGGGCCTGGTCCAGACGCTGTATCCACTGGGCGACGAGACGGCGCTCAAGCTCACGACGGCGCGCTGGTTCACGCCGAGCGGCCGCACCATCCAGCGCAAGGCGACCAGCGAGCAGGACCAGGTACTGCAGGCGATCGCTGAAGGCAACCCGCTGCCGGCCGGCGATTCGCTGTCGGCGGCTGACTCGGCGATGAAGGCGCGTCCCATCTACCACACCGATGCCGGCCGCATCGTCCGGGGTGGTGGGGGGATCGTGCCCGACCTCATCGTCCGCCCCGATACCCTTACGGCGTCGGAACGGGAGTTCATCAAGGGCCTTGGGGAAAAGGTCCAGGCCTACCGTGATGCGCTTACGAGCTACGCGCTCGAACTGAAGCGCGACAAGACGGTGGGCAGCGAGGACTTCTCGGTCACGCCCCAGATGCGGCAGCAGGTGTACGACCGGCTCAAGGCCAAGGGTGTCACCATGTCGCCCGCGACCTTCCAGGCGGGGGCCCCGCTGTTAGACCAGCAGCTCGGGTACGAGGTGAGCCGCTATGTGTTTGGCCGCGAGGCCGAATTCCGGCGGCGTGCCAAGGACGATCCGCAGGTGCAGACTGCCATCACCCTGCTGCGCAAGGCGCAGTCGCCGAAACAGCTCCTGACGCTGGCCAGCGCCGCTCCGGCGCCGGGTGCAGTCGCGCGCTGAGCGCGTGACACCCGCCGAGGGGTCCCGCCCGACCGTCGCCATCATCGGCGCCGGGCGCGCGGGGCGGGCCCTCGCGCTGGCCCTGACACGTGCATCGGTACCGGTGCACGTGTGCACCCGCCGAACGTCCGATCTCCCCCCCCACATCAGCTGTTCCCTCGAGCCGTGGACCCTGGTTCTCGAGCGCGCGAGCATCATCCTCGTCGCCGTGCCTGACGATGCCATCGGGGATGTGGCGGCGCGGCTGCGGGAGGCCACCCTCGCCGCCGCCGTGGTCCTGCACTGTTCCGGACTGCGCGACCGCTCGGCCCTGTCGGCACTCGAGGGTCACGCGGCCGGGCTCGGCTCATTCCATCCACTCCAGACCCTGGCGGGCGATTCGGAGGCGGCTGCACGGCTGCACGCGTCGTATGCGGTGCTGGAGGGTGATGCCGCCGCGGTGTCGGCGGGTCGCCACCTGGCCCGGCTGCTCGGCATGACGGCGCTCGACATCAGGGCCGCCGACAAGCCGCGCTACCACGCGGCGGCGGTGATCGTGAGCAACTACACGGTGGCGCTGGCGGCGGTGGCCGAACGCCTCGCGGGCGAGGCGGGAATTCCGGTGGAGGACGCCGGGCGGATCTTCCTTCCGCTCCTCGAGGGCACGTGGCGCAACCTCGAGCTGCGAGGCACGGTGGACGCGCTCACGGGACCAATCAGCCGGGGTGATGCGGGGACGGTGCGGGCGCACCTGGGCGCGCTCGACGACGAGACGCGGCGACTGTACGCGGTGCTGGGACTGGAGGCGGTGAAGGTGGCGCGGCGGGGCGGGCTGGGGGAACTGAAGGCCGCCGAGATCGAGGCGCTGCTGCGTGCCGCTATGACTGCTCGATAACTCGCACGCCGCTGGGCACCTCGAACTGGAAGGTCTTGTCGGTGACCGGGTCGTTGGTCCTGAGCTTGGACAGGGTCAGGGTGCGCGTGCCCCCCGCCCGTTCCTCGATCACCACCTTGCGGGGCAGGGCGGTGTCCCGGTCGAGCCAGAGTGTCGCCTTCCGGAAGGGCAGGTCGTTCGCCAGCGGCACCAGCTCCACCACGTCGGTCTGCACGAAATCGACAAAATCCCGCTTGAGGTAGCGCGCGCGATACCGCTCCGTCGGCTTGTCCAGCAGCCACGCCAGCACGTTGAACCCGTAGACCGGTCCCGTCGGGAGCGGCATGCGCAGCACTTGGCCCGGCGTGGTGCTCGGAGTGTAGACCCAGACATACTGGCCGTCGAGGACAATGGCATCGCCCTTGGGATCACTGAAGCGCATCGTGAGCTTGTTCTGGCCCGACTGCACCATGATCCCGCGACTCTCGAACGTCCCCACCGCCTCGTCATCGATCACCTGCTTGAAGTCGGCGCGGAGCGACGTAAGGCTGCGGTAGACCCGCGCCGCGCGTCCCACGATGACGTTGGCATCGTCCTGTGCGACGGCGGGCGAGGCTAGGAGAATGGGAATCACAGTGACAGTGAGCAGGAAGCTCAGGCAGGCCTGGAGGCTCGACCGCACCCTCGAAGGAAGATGAGCGGTCGCAGCATGACCAGTATTGCGACTGCTTGGAGAGCGCAGCCGATCGTTCCGGACGCGTATCGCGTGGCAGTGCCGCGCAATACGCCTCAACTTCCCGACGCGATACCAGCAATCGCCTTCCCTAGAAGTGCGCCCAGGAGGGCGCCGAGCGCCGCTCCTGCGACCGCATATGCCGTACAGTCGCTGGATTCAGACGCGGTACTCAAGCAGACCGCGCGGAGGCCGAGCGCACCTCCAACTCCCCCAGCCACGCCGCCGATCACAAGACCGATCGTCCCACTTCTGTTCTTCCCCGTGGAATCGGCATGGAATGCACGGTGAACGTTCGCCTCGAGGGTTGCGTCCAGAGGAACCGCACTCGTCTCACCAACGTATTGTGTGAAGGGCGTCACCTGGCTCGCAAGGATCACGGAGTCGGGTGTGCGCAAGGGCGGTCCCTGTGCCTCCACCGTTCTCGAAATGATCATGGCGAAGGCGAGGAGCGCAGGACCTCTCCTCGCGAGCCAACTGCAAGAGCGGGTTGGTCGCGGTTCGGCGGGAGTGCCTTGTCTAGTCATTTGGGCCTGCAACACCCCAGTAGCACCTGTCAATGTTCAGAATGTCGTAAGCGAAGCACTTATAGGCGTACGTCGTCATTATCTGAACGTATGCGGTTGCAGAACCGGTACCTGCTGTTTGCCAGCCCCTGAAGGTTGTATTTGTGTGGAAGCACTCCTCCCGACCGTTGGTCCAGTACAGCGGATTGATGCTCTCCCTGCAATCGATGAACTGATGAATATCGCCGCCGATATTGTGACTGGCGAACACTTTCACTCTCCCCGTGTCGTATGGGGCGGGGCACTCATCAAAGGTCAGATTGCCGGGTGCTCCACAACTCGAACTCCTGTAGTTCGCATGTTTGTTCTTCGACACGAACACCCGAGGATAGTCTAGTGTATCGCCCGTGGGAAACTGCAGTGAGCTCGGTGTATACCACAGCGAATTGGAATTCGCGGATAGGTAGTGCGCGGTTAGAAAGGCCTTCATGAAGTGCCAATGCTGCGTGTTCGGATTGTACGTCACTTGCACCGTGATCATCTCGGAATCACCTCGATGGGCGCCCGCGCCGCAGTCCTTGTAGTAGCTGAGGAGATAGGCAATTCTCACAAAACGGCCCCAGCCTCCGAGGCCGGAGACAGGGTCGTAGTTGTCGAAGAAGCGAGCGGCCCAGTAAGGCTCGCCCAGAGGGCACGCGTCGCCCGTGCTGATCATTAGGGATGGGGCAAACAAGTAGGCAAGTCGATATTCGCAGTCGTCAACCAGCCCGTCGAGGTCAATGTCAGGTCCCCTCGCACTGTTAGGCGGGGTCTTGTAGCATTCCGCCTGGCCAACGCCGGCCCAGACCCCACCTGCGGTTGGGCTCGGATCCGGCGTCAATCCGAAGTTCGCCGAGACTGTGCCGATCATTTTGCCATTGTAGAGGACACCGTCCCAACAGCCGGGGGTTTCCCGACAGCCTTCCTCGGTCATGGTCGGGGAGATGGTTCCTGCGAGCGCGGCTGGTGCACCTGAAGCAGAGCCGACCTGAGTATCGGCGTTGCGACCGCCTGGGCTCGCTATGTCTGAGTGACAACTCGCCAAGGCTGCCACAATAAGCGCTAGCGTAAAGCGAGGCAGGTTGTGCTTCGAGAAAATAGAGTTCATACGATTGCGGTCAACAGGCATGTGCTTGATACCGCTAGCGAGAGAGGGAAAACGACGACCCCCGTGACTCGATCCCAAGCTCAATGGTACACGCAAGCACTGGCAGAGCATAGGGAGCAGCGCGTGTCTCGCAAGGGTGAGCGCGACTTGCCGCAACCGGGACTTCGCCGTTATTGCCATGGGCCACCTCCCGGCTACAACTGTCGCTACGCGGCGGCGAGCATGGTGAGTAGTTACGGGCCGATCGGCACCTTCACGCGGATACCCCCACTCGCACTGGAATGCCGCGGCCAATGGCCTCGGCGATGACGCGGGCCTCCCGCATCAGGGTGGTGAATTGTGCCGGGTCGAGACTCTGCACCCCATCCGAGAGCGCGCGTTCCGGCGCGGGATGGACCTCGATGAGCAGGCCGTCTGCCCCGGCGGCGACGGCGGCGCGCGCCATGGGGATCACCATGTCGCGGCGGCCGGTGCCATGGCTCGGGTCGGCGACGATCGGCAGGTGGGACAGGTGATGCACCACCGGGATCGCCGAGAGGTCGAAGAGGTTGCGCGTGACACTGTCGAAGCCGCGCAGGCCACGCTCACACAGGATCACGTCGGGGTTGCCCTCGGCGAGGACGTACTCCGCCGATAGCAGCAGGTCCTGTACGGTGGCCGAGAGCCCGCGCTTGAGCAGCACCGGCTTGCCGCAGCGCCCGGCGCTCTTGAGGAGGGAATAGTTCTGCATGTTGCGGGCGCCGATCTGCACGATATCCGCGACCTCGACCACGAGGTCGAGTTGCTCGGCGTCCATCGCCTCGGTGACGATGAGGAGCCCCGTCTCCGCGCGCGCGAGCGCCAGGAGCCGAAGCCCCTCAGGACCAAGGCCCTGAAAGGAATAGGGTGACGAGCGCGGCTTGAACGCCCCGCCGCGAAGAATGGAGGCGCCGGCGCCGCGGACCGCGCGCGCGGCCTCGAGAATCTGTGATTCGCTTTCGACGGAGCACGGCCCCGCCATGACCGCGAGGTCCGGCCCACCGATGGCGACGCCACCCGCCAGGCGCACGACCGTCGGCTCCGACCGCCATTCGCGTGACACCTGCTTGTACGGCTTGGTGACGTGAATGAGCTCGGCCACGCCCGGCAGCGCCGCGATGCGCGAGCCGTCCACCCGGCCGTCATTGCCAACCAGCCCCACGGTGGTGCGCTGGCGCCCCGGCATCGGACGCGCCTCGTAGCCCAGCTCCTCGATGGTGGCCACGACCAGCCGGACTTCGGCCTCGGTCGCGCCGTGGCGCATGACAACTAGCATGGCGTCGCTTCGCGACTGGACGTGAAGACGTGAGGACGTGAGGACGTGAGGAACAATGCTGCGGGTTCGCTCATGCCTCTACTGTCTCCTGGACTTCCGGGCTTGTGTCCTCCTGCCGCCCTGGCGCCGTGCGAACGTCGTCCTCGTGATGCTCGCCCAGGCGCACGCCGACGATGGTGGAGACGCCCGGCTCCTGCATGGTGACGCCGTACACCGCGTCGGCGGCCTGCATGGTACGGGGGTTGTGCGTAATGACGATGAACTGGGTCGCGTGCTTGAACTCGTCCAGCAGCCGGGTGAACCGGCCGACATTGGCATCATCCAGCGGCGCGTCCACTTCGTCCATGAGGCAGAACGGGCTCGGCTTGGTGAGGTAGATGCTGAACAACAGCGACGTCGCCACCAGGGTCCGTTCCCCGGACGACAGCAGGTGGATTCGCTGGGTCTTCTTGCCGCGCGGCGACGCGTGGATCTCGATTTCGCTCTCGAGCGGATCATCGGGGTCGGCCAGGCGCAGTTCGCACTCGCCGCCACCAAACAGGGTCTGGAACACGGTGAGGAAGTGGTGCTGCACCGCGGTGAAGGTTTCCATGAACAGGTCGCGCGCGGTCCCGTCGATTTCGCGAATGGCCTGCAGCAGCGATTGCCGGGCGCTCACGAGGTCGTCGCGCTGGGTGGTGAGGAACTCGAGGCGCGTGCTTTCCTCGGCGTGCTCCTCCACCGCCAGCGGATTGACCGGGCCGATGGACTCGAGTTGCTCGACCACGCGGGCCGCCTCGGCTTCCAGCGTCTCGAGGTCGAGATCGAGCGGCACAAAACCCTCCAGTAATGCCGCCAGCGGCTTCCGCCATTCGGCCTCGACGCGCTCTTCGATGCGGCGCCGCTGGCCCACGGACTCGGTGAGCTCTACCTGCAACCGATGGCTCTCCTCCACCAGGACTTCGACCTCACTGCGGGTCGACGTGAGCAGGCGCTCGGCCGTCACCAGGGTCGCTTCGCCCTCGGCCAGCGCCAACTCGGTGTCGGTGGCGGCGGCTTCCAGCTCGAGCCGAGCGACCCGCCGCTCGTCGCGCGCCGTGCGCCACTCGGCCTGCTGTCCCTGCAGGGCATGGGTGGTGCGGTCGAGCTCGTCGAGCTCGACGCCAAGGGCGGCCGCGGAGGCCGCCGCCTGGGTGCGCAGTTCGTGGACGCGATCGGCACGCTCTACCGCGGCGCGGAGCCGCGCGGCGACGTGCGCCTCCTGCACCTGCCAGTGCACCCGCTGTTCCCGCGCCGTCTCCTGATCTGCCTCGAGCGCCTGCTGTTGGCCGCGGGCCGCCCCAATGGCTTCGTCGCGGCGGGCGCGCCCGACGCCCAGTTCCTCCAGCAGCGTGCTGATCTCGGCCACGCGCCGCTCGGCCGACTGCAGGCGTTCATGCAGGCGGTCGAGCTGCTGCTCGCTGGACGTGAGCTCGCGCTGCAGCGAGGCTACATGACGGAGCGTTTCTTCGCGCGCCGAGACCGCCTGCCGCTCCAGTTCGCGAGCGGCGTCAAAGGCGCCGACCGCAGAGCCGAGTGCCGCTTCCGCAGCGGCAAAGCGAGCCAGGGTGCCGCTCAGCGCCGATTCGGCCGACTGGAAATGCCGGTCCGCCACCTCGACATCATGACCAAGGCTGCCCAGCTCTGCGCGACGCCGGAGCGGGCCGCTCTGGGTAACCGCGCCCGCAAGGAATACGGCACCGGTCGCCCGCCGCAGGACGAGGCCGGCGGTATCGAGCACCTCGGACCCATGCAGAATGGCCTGTACCCAGGCTGCCGCTGGTCCTTCGGCCCGGACGCGGTCGGCGAGGGGATGCTGATCACTGCCGCCGCGCGGTCCCGGATCGGCGGGCAGCAGCACCAGGGCACCGGGCTGGTGCTCGGCATGCCAGGCCTGAATCGCCGGGATCGCGTCGAGGTCGCGCACCAGTACTGCGTGCACCCAATCGCCAAGGAGTCGTTCCGCCAGATCGGCGTCCTCGCGCGACGTGCTGAGGAAGTCGCTGAGCGGTCCGAGGATGCTGCTCCCAAAACGCTCGCGGGCGGCGAACAGGGCCGCGGCGCCTGGGGCAAGGCCGACGCGCTCGCGCTCCAGTTCCTCGAGCGCCTGGCGGCGCGCGGTGAGCTGGGCCAGGGTTTCCTCGGCACTGCGCCGCGCGGCGCGGTCGTGCGCCTCGCGCTCCCGAACTTCAGCGACATGGTGTCGGGCGGCCTCCACCTCAGCGCCCGCGCGCCGCAACTCGAAGCCGTGGAACGCCGCTCGCTCCATCTGGTGATCGCGCCGGCGCTCCGCATCGGAAAGCTCGTGCCGCAGCGCCTCGCGCTGGGACAGTGCCTGCTCCGCCCGCTCGCGCAGGCCGGCCAGTTCGTGCTCCAGTGCAACCCGCTCGCTTTCGAGCGACGTACTGGCCTGGAGCGCCTGCTGGGCTTCGTGCTCCAGTCGGCGCACGACGTCGCGCTGGTCGGCCAGTCGCTGGCGCACGCTCTCCTCGTTCTCGGCACGCGACCCCAGCTCCGCCTGCAAGCGTACGTGCTCGGCCTCGGCGTCGCTGCGTTCCATCAGTGCCGCCTCGTGCTCCACCGCCGCCTGCGCGGTACGCGCCTCCATCTGGCCTCGCTCGTCGCTGGCCCTCAGGCGGCGCGCCGCGGCATTGGCCAGCCGTTCGGCGGCCACGGCGAGGTCGCCCTCGAGGCGCCCGAGCTCCACTCGCACCGACGCGAGGCGCGAGGAGACCTCGGTGCGTTCCGCCTCGGCGGCGTGACGGGCACGACCCGCGTTCTCCCGGTGCTGCTCCGCTTCGGCGAGGGCCTGGCGCCGCGCCGGCAATACCGGCTCCAACTCGGTGTACCGCAGCGTCATGCTCTCCGCATCGCGGGACAGACGTTCGAGCAGGCGCTGCGCCAGTGTCAGTTGCAGCGCGAATTTCTCTTCCGTGAGCTTCACGTGGCGCTCGGCGCGGCCCTTCTGCCGCGCCAGGCTGCGAAGTTGCGACTGCACTTCCGCGATGAGATCCTCCACCCGCTGCAGGTCCAGGTGGGTTTCCTCCAGGCGGCGTTCCGTGCTGTGCTTCCGGTCGCGATACAGGCTGATCCCCGCCGCTTCCTCGAACAGCGACCGCCGCTCATCGGCCCGATCGGAGAGGAGTAGTTCGATCATCCTGGCCTCGATGACGACGCCGGCGTCACTCCCCAGGCCGGTGCCGCGCAGCAGGTCCTGGATGTCCCGGAGGCGCACCGGCGACTTGTTGAGCAGGTACTCGCTGGCACCTGAGCGGGAGAGACGGCGGGTGATCACCACCTCGCGATAGGCGATCGGCAAGTCGCCGTCCGCATTGTCGAGGTAGAGCGAGACCTCGGTGAAGTTGACTGGTCGCCTGGTCGCGGCACCCTGGAAGATCACGTCCTCCATCTTGCCACCGCGCAGCAGGCGGGCGGATTGTTCGCCCAGCACCCAGCGGACCGCGTCGGAGACGTTCGACTTGCCGCAGCCGTTGGGCCCCACGATGGCGGTGACGCCGGGCTCGAAGGTGAGTTCGACCTTGTCGGCGAACGACTTGAAGCCGGAGAGCTCGAGTTTCGTGAGCTTCATCGGGGGATCCTGGACAATGGAGGAATGGTCAGGGCACCGGCGCGCCGGGCCCGCTGATGACGAATGACGGCATGCCAAGCGAACGACTGGCGGAATCGGCCTGCTCGCGTGAGCCGAACGGGCCCACGACGACACGATATACGTCGTCGGCATTGGCCGGGTCAACTACGCTGGTCGGGATGCCGGCCGCGGCGATCTTCTCGGCGAGTTCCCGCGCCCATGCAGGATTTCGGGAACTGCTCACCTGCAGGAAGAACCGCTGGGCCGAGCCGGCCACGGCGGAGTCGGCGGGGCGGCCGAGGGTGTCGGTGCCCGCGACCACCACGTCGGCGGCCGACGTCGGCGCCCACGCCAACGGTACCCAGATATCGTCCGCCGCCTTCGCCACCTGGCCTCGCGGGCGCAGGCCGTCGCGCTCGAGGTCGAGCCCCACGACATCGCGCCCCTTGCGCAGCAGCAGCAGGAAGGGCGGCGCGATGAGTGGCAGGTCGTCGTCCCAGGCGGTGACGGTGCGGGCCACCACGCTCCGGGCGGTCAGGTCCACCACGCTCAGGGTATCGCCCTTCCGGGAACGGACCAGCATCCACAGCCCGTACAGGTCGCCGCGAAGGTCGATCGCGCCGCCGGGCACCTCGATGCCGTCGCGCTCGCGCGAGGAATAGCGATCGAACGCCAGCACGTCGTCATGGTCCCGGCCGACGTACAGCCGGTGACCGGAGGGCGAGAACATCACCGCCCGTGCATGGTTCGATACGTCGATCACGCTCGGCTGCTTTGCGCCCGAGGGGTCGGCCAGCACCACGGCGGAGTCGGCGGCCACCGCCACCAGGTCGCCGGCCAAGGTTGCGGTGGCGTTGCCGGCGGGCACAGCCGTGGTCTGGGCCGGACTCCCGGACTCAAACACGGTCAGGTCGGCGTGCCGCGGGGTCGGCAACACCAGCAGCCGGCCCGACGCGGTGCCAACAATGGCGGTGGCGCTGCCCGGCAGCGCGTCGGTGAGTGTCAGCGGACGCCGGCCCCGCACCTCGGTCACCCGGCCCGAGGTGTCGACGGAGAAGAGGGTGCCGTCGGGCCCCACGGCGGCGTTGCGCACGCCCTTGCGCAGCGTGCGGGCGCGGCGGGCCCGCAAGTCGATGGCAATGAGGGCGCGGCTGGAGTCGAGGGCATACACCAGGCCCTGGTCGAGGTCGACGCCGATGTACCTCCGAATGGCGGGCACCTTTCCCACGGACCAGCCCAGCGGCGTCAGGTCGGTGCTGCGATAGGCGATCGCTTCGCCCCCGTGCGCGGGGAGGCGCAGCAGGGTGGTGGGGCCGGGGGAGTGAAGCACCAGGGGCAGCGCGGCGAGGGGCTCGCGACCGGATTTGTCGCAGGCCGCGAGGAGGGTGCCGACCAGGAGGATGTGGCGGACGTTCACACCGGCAAAGATAATGACGCCGCCCTCGTGGCGCGGCCGGCGGTCCGGTCTAGAACGTGGGCCCGAGGCTCAGGGTGACGAGGCTGCCGTAGTATGGTTGGCGTGCCAGGGGAAAGGCCCAGTCGAGCCGCAGGATCATGAGCCCGTACAGGTTCATCCGGGCGCCGACGCCCCAGGCGGCGATCGGGGCCCGGAAGTTGACCGGGCTGGCATCGTCCGCGGACCAGCGAATCACGCTGCTCTGGTTCCATGAGAGGCCCGCGTCGAAAAAGGCGACGCCCTCGATGGGCGGAAGCCCCCTCGGGGCAAACTTCATCTGCGGGGTCAGCAGGGGGAAGCGCAGCTCGAAATTGGCGACCGCCAGCTGCTGGCCGACCAGGCGCAGCAGCGGCAGGCAGATGACGGTCTGCCCCGGCAGCGAACATTCGTTGCGGATGTACGAGCCCGATGTATTGCCGCGCACGAGCTCAGGTACCCCGATGAACACGTCGAACTGGTTGGCGTCGCGACCCCGCCGCCCGTAGAACAGGCCCCGGAAGGCGAAGATGAACGGCCCCTTGATCTGGGTGTAGCGCCGGTAGTCCAGGAGGAGCTGGGTGTACTGCCAGGTCCCGATGCTCTGGCTGAGCGCAACGCGGTACCGAGTCCCAAGGTAGGGACCCACGTACCCGAAGACGGTGTTGTCGAAAACGTAGGCCAGCGTCGGAATGGTCATGAAGACGTCCGGCCGGCTGATCGTCTCGAACTCGGGGTTGCTGGTGGGAAATCCCTGGGCGTCGAACCGCTGTACCAGGCTCACAAACGCATCGTCGATGAAACCGACCCGCAGGGTGGCCTCGAACCGCCGGAAGCGGCTGAGCGGGTACCAGGCGTTCCCCTGCACGAAACGGGTGAGGAGGCGCCGCGTGTTTTGGCGCGTTTCGAACCCGCCGTCCGCGGTGCTCCTGATGGTGCTTGGTTCGGCAAAGAAGAACGGTACCTGGGTGACGCCGACCGACCAGTTGACCCGATTGGCAACGTTGGCATACGACGCGGTGACAAACGCTTCGCTGATGCGCCCGTTGATCGCGAGCCCGAAGGCGAGCTGCTGGTTGCCCAGCACGTCGCTGAGCGAGATCCCGGTGCTGCCAAAGACGCCGTTCCCGGTGTTGTCCCGTACGTAGCCGATCTGCGGACGGGCGATATAGTCCGGCGTGAAGCGCGTCCGGTACTTCAGGAACGTGAACTCGCTCGTGTCCGGCAGGGCCAGCGTCGCCGAATCGAGCAGCTGTGCTACCGACAGCGGCGGCGGAACCGCTGCGTTGGCGCTGTCACCGGCCAGCGTCGGTACCGAGTCGGCGCGGCGGAAGCCCTCCTTGCCGCGGTAGATCGAGCCCCCCTCACCCACCTCGGGGCGGGCATTGCTGCTGTCGGGCGCGACGCGCGTCACCACTTCGATGGCCCGGCGCGCGCTATCCGCCGGCGCTGGTGCACGCCACGGCGTGCGTGCCAGCGCCCGCGGGTTGCTCAGCAGGTACACGTTGAAGCCGCCCCGCTCGTAATACATGAACGCCACCTTGTCCGCATCGGGGGCCCAGCTCAGCACCGGCGACAGGGGCGTGAAGCCCGCCGAGCCGGTGAGCAGGCGGGTCAGCTGAAAGACCTCGTTCCGGGCGAAGTCGTAGAGGTAGAGGTCGCTCACGCCGCCACGGTCGGACACGAACACGAGCGACTGGCCATCGGGTGACCAGCACGGATTGATATTCTTGCCGTGATCCATCTGGTCGAGCACCCGAATGCTGCCGGACGCGAGCTCGAACACACCGATGCGGAAGTTCCCGGCTTGCAGCACGTCGAAGTTCGTGCCGGGGCCCCGGTCGGTGGTGAAGGCAATGGTCTTGCCATCGGGTGACCACGAGGGGTGCAGCTCGGCGTACAGGTCGTTGGTGAGTTGCTTCAGGCCCGACCCGTCCGCGTTGACGATGAACAGGTCCGACCACCCTCCGGTGTAGCCAGTGAAGACCAGCTGCTTCCCGTCGGGGCTCCAGCTGGGCGTGGTGAGGCCGTCGATCTTCACCGTGATGCGACGCACCGTCTTGTTCCGTCGTGGCTCCAGAATGACGATATCGTCGTACTTTCCCCGCCGCCCGGTGACCGCGAGGAACTTCCCGTCGCGCGACCAGGCACCCTGGCTGTTGAGGAACCGGAACGTCTCGTAGTTGCTGCTCCAGGTGGGCTGCAGGAGCCGCCGGGTGACCTTGCCCGTGGTGGCATCGGCCAGGAACATGTCGATCGAGAAACCATCCCGCTCGCTGAAGTACGCGATCTGGGTACCGTCCGGCGACATGGCCGGCGCGATGTGCAGGCGGCCCCCCGAGCGCTCCTGGTTCAGTGCCACCGCGGCGATCTGCCTTGCCTGCTCCCCGTTTCCGAGCTCCGGCAGGTATTCCCGGAACACCGCGTCACGCCACTGCTGCGAGAGCTGCTGCGTGGTGAGGCCGAGGGTGCGACGGATCGAGCCGTCGATGCCACCGGTCAGCGTGCCGGTAAGGATGGCACCGACGGCCTCGTCGCCCCAGCGGGCGCCGATGTAGCTCCAGATTGCGTGGCCGAACCGGTACGGGAAGATGTTGGGGTCGAAGGTGAGTTGATCGATGGTCGGCAGGTTGTTCTCGAACACGGCATCGCGCAGCCACATCGCCGTTTCCGGCGTGGTCGGCCCCAGCGACAGGTACTCCGCCATGCCCTCCATGAACCAGAGCGGGGGTGCCACCGACGCGATGACCTGCACATTGGCGCCGGCCTTGCCCTGGGAGAAGACGTCGAACTGGAACTGGTGCACCATTTCGTGCGTGAGGACGTGGTCCGTCTCCCGCAAAGCCCCCTGCAGGAACAGCACGTTCCGCTGGCGGAAGAAGTCGGTGACGCCCTGGGTGCCCTCGCCCACGTCGGTGGTGTTGGTCTGGCCGAAATCGGTGGGCGACGCGTACAGGATGATGATCTTCCGCTCGGTGAACCGGTGGCCCAGAATGCGGGACAGCCGGGCATACGACCGCTCCGCCATGCGCGCGACATCGAGCGAGGCGTTGCGCTCTGACGGGTAAAAGTAGATGTCGAAGTGGTCGGTCTGGATGATCTGGAAGTTGAACTTGGAGTACTGGACCTTGTTCAGGCCGAAGTACCCGTCGAAGAAGGTGTTGCCCTGGGCCTGCGCCGTGGCTGGCAGGCCAAGGAGCAGCGCCACCAGCGCCGCGGCGCGGCACAGCCCGCCAGCGCGACTAGGTGTCGTCACTGCCGCGGAAGACCACGGGCGCGTCGCCCCAGAGGCGTTCGAGCTGGTAAAAGGTCCGTGCCTCCGGATGAAACACATGCACCATGAAATCGACATAGTCCAGCAGCACCCAGCGGCCACCCGGAACTCCTTCAACGTGATGCGGGTCGTTGCTCTGCTTGCTCAGCGCGTCCACCACGGCACTGGCGATGCCGCGGACGTGCGCGTCGGAGGTGCCTGACGCAATGATGAAAAAGTCGGCAGTATCGCTCACCGGCCGCAGGTCGAGCACCATCAAACCCCGTGCCTTGCGGTCCTCGGCCGCCTGCACCGCCTGCGCCACGGCGCTGGGCAACCCGTGGTGCCGACGCCCCGACTCCGGCGCGCGGGTCACGCGGGCGACACGCGCGCGGGTGTTCCGTCCTCCACCTGGTAAAACACCGCCCAGGCGCCGAAGCCGACGTGGGTGCCGATCACTCCAGTGACCAGCGACACAAACACATCTTTCGGCGCGTACGCGGCCACCAGGGCATTGCGGAGCCGCTCCGCGTCCTCCGGTGCGTCTGCGTGGGCGATGCCGAACCGGATCGTCCGGGGCCGCGGCGTGAGCTTGCGCTCCAGCAGGGACAGCACCTTCGGGATCACCAGGTCGCGGCCGCGCACCCGGTCGGCGGGGGCCACCCGGCCGTCGTCCGTCAGCGTGAGGATCGGCTTCACGTCCAGCAGGCCGCCCAGCCATGCCTTGCCCCGGCTGACCCGGCCCGAGCGGATCAGGTTGTCGTACGTATCGACCGACAGGAACATCCCCGACTGCCCGCGGATCCGGTCGAGTTCCTTCACGATCTCGGCGGCGCTCCAGCCCGACTCGGCGAGTTCCGACGCCCGGAGGCCCAGCATGCCGAGTCCCAGTGAGGCGCTCCGGCTGTCGAAGAGGTGCACCCCGTCGATACCGGAGGTGCGCAACGCCGCCCTGGCCGACTGAAACGTTCCCGACAACGTCCCTGATACGAGCAGCACCACCGCTTCATTGGCCTCGTCGCGGGCGTTCCGGAAGGCCCGGACGAACTCGCCCGGCGTGGGCTGCGAGGTCGTGGGCAGCTCCTTCGACGCGCGCAGCCGGCGATAGAACTCCTCCGGCTTGAGCTCGAGCCGGTCCCGGAAGACCCGGTCCCCGAAGATGATCTGCAGGGGAACGAGGGCGATGTGGTGCCGGTCGAGCACCGCGTCGGCAAGGTCGGCCGAACTGTCACAGACGACGGCGATGGCGCGGCGCTCCGGGTGGGTCAGCTTCCGGTGCTGGGCCCGCATGTCATCGGCCTTGGTGGTGACCAGCTGGCCCCAGCGCGTCGCATAGGTAAAGACGGCATCGGGGGTGTCGGTATGCACATGGATCTTGAGGATGTCCGATACCGTCGCGACGACGATCGACCCGCCGAAGGCGTGCATGGCTTGCCGCACCTCGTTGGCCGATGGCAGCTGCTCGCCGCGGACCAGCACTTCGGTGCAGTAGTGGAAGTCGCGTTCGGCCGCCACGTCGGCGAGGGCGGCGGGCGAGAAGTCGGACTCGCCAGCCTGGAACGGCTCCGCCGGCATGATGGGATCGCCCTCGATGAACCGGACCACACCCTCCAGCATCCGGACGAACCCCATGCCACCGGCATCCACCACCCCGGCCTGCTTGAGCACCGCCATGAGCTCCGGGGTGTGGGCGAGCGCCACCTCGCCGTCGCGGAGCATCTGCAGCATGAACTCGACGATGTCGGTGGTGCCGGCGGCGGCGCGTTCGGCCGAGTTGGCGGCCTCGCGGGCCACGGTCAGGATGGTGCCCTCGCGCGGATCGTCAAGCGACTGCTCCAGCGTGTTGGCCCCATGGCGAATGGCCGCCGCCACCTCACGCACCGTCGCCGTGCGCTTGTCACCCACCGACTCGCTGAAGCCCATGAGGAAATGGGCGAGCATCATGCCCGAGTTGCCCCGCGCGCCGAGCACGGATGCGCGGGCAATCGTCTTCGCCGTTTCTGGAAGCGGCGCGTCGCCGAGCGCCCGGAGGGCGTCGGCGACGGCACGGAGCGTCAGGCTGAAGTTCGTGCCGGTGTCGCCGTCGGGCACGGGAAAGATGTTGATGCGGTTGATCTCGTCGCGGCCCGCGGCCACCCAGTCGGCGGCCGCGAACAGGGAGCGGGCCAGTCGCGGCCCGTCGACGTAGGCGATGCGGGCGGTCACCGTCCTATTCCGGGACGATGTTGACTCTGACCTCGGCGTGAACCTCGGGCTGGAGGCGCACCGTGACGGAGTGGAAGCCGACGGTCTTGATCGGGTGCTCCAGCTCCAGCTTGCGCTTGTCCACCGAGAATCCCTCGGCCGCCAGCGCTTCGGCGATGTCCTGCGCGGTGATCGACCCGAACAGTTTGCCCTCCTCGCCGGCCTTGCCACGCATGGCCAGCGTGATGCTGCCGAGCCGGGCAGCCAGCTGCTCGGATGCCGCCTTCTCGGCGTTGGCCTTGGTGTCCCGGGCCTTCGCCTCGGCCTCGATGCGCTTCTTGTTGCCAGGCGTCGCCTCGAACGCGAGTCCGCGCGGCAGCAGGAAATTGCGGGCGTACCCGGGCTTCACCTTGACCAGCTGCCCCGCCTTGCCGAGGGACTGTACGTCTTCCCGCAGGATCACTTCCATCATCGCTGGGTTCCTCCTGTAGTCGGCGCCATCCGGCGCCGGAAGTCGAGCCACGTATCGGCGAGCCCGAGAATAGTCAGGCCGCTCACCACAAAGGCAAGCATGAGGATAGTCAGGACCGTGTACAGCACGATGCCCACTGGTCCGACGCGGCCCGCGCCCGCGCGAAACACGGCACCACCCCGCAGCGCGTACAGTGCCAGCATGACCAGCAGGACGTTGCCGGCCACTTGCCGTGCGCCGGGGATGGCGGTTCCCCCCGGTATGAGCAGCAGGGCCAGGCTGATCACCACCAGCCACACCGCGTGGTCACTGAACGTGAACGCCGCGAGCGGCTTCGGGGCCGGTCCGAGGGGAGATGTGGCCAGCGCGAAGTGGCCTCGCCAGGCGAGGGCCAGGCCGGCCAGCGTCACCAGCACCAAGCCTGCCGGCAGAAGCTGGACAATCGATCGCGCCTGCCCGGCCAACTCGAAAAGCGGCGCACTGAGCTGTGGTCCGGCGTCACCCCACAACCGGTCCGCCATACGGGCCTGCTCCAGGAACGCGGACGACCACCATCGTGCCGTAGCCAACTCCACGTCGGCCCAGCGGACGCCCAGCGCCATCATCCAGCCGAAGGTTACCGCACTGGCCGCCGCGATGGCCAGCGCCGCCTGCCTCAGGCCCCGGCCCGGTGCGCGCGGCGCCAGGATGACCCAGGCGCCGATGATGCTCACGCTGTAGGCGCGCAGGAACTGGCCTGGAAGTGCCTCGCGCTGGGCCACCCAGAGCAGGCACCAGGCGACGGCCAGGATGACCGTGACCCGTGCCTGACGCGATACTGGCCGGGCTACCAGGAGGAGCCCGGCCAGCGGTCCGAGCAACAGGATGCCCGGGGCGACCAGCAAGTACGTGACGACCAGCAACAACCAACCAGGCGACACGCGGGCAACTCCCGGCGCCGCCGCCGGGCTGGCGTGCGTCAGCCGCCCCTCTTCACATAGGGCAGCAGGGCGAGGTAGCGCGCCCGCTTGATAGCGACGCTGATCTGGCGCTGGTGCCGGGCGCTGATGCCGGACAGCCGGCTCGGCAGGATCTTGCCGCGCTCGGTCAGGAAGCGCTGGAGCAGCTTCTCGTCCTTGTAGTCAACGTACCGGATGCCCTGTTCGGCGAGCGGATCGCCCTTGCGGCTGCGCTTCATTCTTCTTCCTCCTCGAACTTGCGGTCACCCGGCTCGCGGCTCAGGGTGTAGTCCTTGTCGTCGGCGACAACCAGAAAGCGCAGCACGCCATCGTCCAGCTTGATGGCCCGCTCGAACTCGGGCAACGCCGTCGTGTCCGCCTGGAAATTGGCGACGACATAGTACCCCATCTCACGCTTCTTGATCGGATAGGCGAGGGAACGCTTGCCCCAGTGGTTGAGACGGGGGGCTTCGCTGTCGGTGTGCTTCACCAGCGCGTGGTACCGCTCGAGCCGTTCGTTGATTGCCGGCTCTTCGAGGGCGCTGTCGAAGATGTACACCACTTCGTATGGTCGGACCATGGCACCTTTCCTGTGGACGTGAGCCCCGGGCGGCTGGTGCAGCCCCTGGGGAGGGTTCTGGACCCGCAAATCTAGCCGGGATCAGGGCTTACTGGAAGGGAGACGGGAGACGGGAGACGGGAGACGGGAGACGGGACGGGAGACGGGACGGGAGACGGCAGACGCGAAAAGCGGTGTGGCATCGCTTACAATTCAGCGCATCTGTCTCCCGTCTCCCGACTCCCGTCTCCCGTCTCCCGGCCCTATGCGCCTCCTCTCCATCCTGATCGGCACCCCGACGGTCTACGGCATTCCCGGGTCAGACGACCCGATGGACCGCGTCTTCACCAGCGCCATCGGCAAGACCCCGGTGGGTGGCCGGGTCTGGGCGGCCCAGCTAGGCCTCTCCGGCGACGCGGTGGCCGACCGGAAGCACCATGGTGGCGCTGACCAGGCGCTCCTGGCCTACTCGGCGGAGCACTATGCCCGCTGGCGGAAGGAATGGCTGCGGGAAGACGTCGGGCCCGGCGCCTTTGGCGAAAACCTGACCGTCACCGAGACCGATGAGGACTCGGTTTGCCTGGGTGACCGATGGCAGGTGGGTCCGGTGCTGTTCGAGGTATCGAAGCCCCGGACGCCATGCAACACCCTCGCACGGCGGCACCGGAGACCCGACCTGGTCGCCACGGTGCTCGCCAATGGGCGCTCGGGGTGGTACGTGCGGGTGAAGAAGGAGGGATGGATCGAGGCGGGCACGCCGGTGGTGCTGATCGACCGACCCTATCCGCAATGGGCGGTGCGGCGCGTGGCCGAGGTGATGTCAGAACGCCAGCAGCGGACCGAGGAGGCGTCGCTGCTGGCGCAATGTCCGGCGCTGGCGGAGGACTGGAGATACAAGCTGAGTCGTGAGTCGTGAGTCGTCAGAGAGTTATCAGCTGCCCACTCCCTGACGACTGCGGACTGACGACTGCCTACCTCCGGTTCCCGAAGAGCCGCAGGAAGGTGAGGAAGAGGTTGATGAAGTTGAGGTACAGCGACAGCGCTCCACTGACCGCATACGATCCCGACTGCGGCCCCTCCACGGCCAGCGCCATCCGCTTGAGCCGCTGCGCATCGTACATGGTCAACCCGGTGAAGACGATCACCATGGCCACCGACATGACGAAGTTCAGGGCCGGACTCTTCAGGAACAGGTTGACCAGCATCGCGATGATTACGCCAAACAATCCCATCATGGCGAACGACCCCACGCCGTCCAGGCTGCGCTTCGTCACGGTGCCATAGAGCGCCAGCGCGCCGAACATCCCGGCGGTGCTCACGAACGCGGTGACGATGGACCCGCGGGTGTACACCAGCAGGATCAGCGACAGCGTGATGCCGGTGAGCGCGGAGTAGAGCAGGAACAACCCGGCCGACGCGGTGGGCGACAGGGTGTTCACCTTGGCCGACACGACATACACCAGCGCCAGCTGGGCAATGATGAGGCCGAAGAACAGGATGCGGTTGGTGACGAGCGTTTGCACCAACGCCGGCGAGCCGATCACCGCGAAGGCGACGGCTGCGGTAACGAGCAGGCCACCGAACATCCAGCCGTACACCCCGCGCAGAAACTCGGCGACGCGGGCATCAGAGGCCGCGGTGCCCGGCATGGCGGCTGAGGTACCAAAGGGACTGGTCATGAATTCCTCCCGGACTGAGTCCGGCAATCAGACGTTGAAACGGAACAGCAGCACATCTCCGTCGCGCACCACGTATTCCTTGCCTTCCGCGCGGGCCAGGCCCTGCTCCCGCGCGCCCTTCCATCCACCTGCGCGCACGAAGTCGTCGTAGCCGACGGTCTCCGCGCGAATGAAGCCCTTCTCGAAGTCGGAGTGGATCACCCCGGCGGCGGCTGGTGCCCGGTCGCCCCGATGGATGGTCCAGGCCCGAACCTCCTTCTCGCCGGCCGTAAAATAACTCTGCAGGCCGAGCAGGTGGTATGCCGCGTGGGCCAGGCGATCGAGTCCCGACTCCTCCAGGCCGAGGGACTGGAGGAAGTCCGTGCGGTCCTCGGGCGGCAGCTCGGCCAGCTCGGCTTCCACCTTGGCGGAGAAGGGGACAATCTCTGCCTCCTCGCCATCGGCGGTCACGGCGGCACGGAGCGCGTCGATGTGGTGGTTGCCGCCGACGATTTCATCTTCCCGCACATTAGCGGCGTACAGCACCGGCTTAGCCGTGAGCAGGTTGAACGCGCGATACGCCGGTTGTTCCTCGTCGGTCGGCACGACGCTCCGGGCTGCTTTGGCGTCGGCGAGGGCCTCGCGCAGTCGCTCGAGGAGCTTCGCCTCGATCTTTGCCTGAGGGTCGCCCGACTTGGCGGCGCGGGCGGCCTTGTCGAGCCGCTTCTCCACCACCTGCAGATCGGCCAGCCCGAGCTCAATATTGACTACCCCGCGGTCGCGGGCCGGGTCCACCGAGCTCATGACGTGCTGGATGTCGTCGTCCTCGAAGCAGCGCACCACATGGACGATCGCGTCCACCTCGCGGATGTTGGCGAGGAACTGGTTGCCGAGGCCCTCGCCCTGGCTGGCACCCTTGACGAGACCGGCGATATCGAGGAACTCGACGGTGGCGGGCAGGGTGCGCTCGGGCTGGACGATTGCCGCGAGCCGCTCGAGGCGGGGGTCGGGGACCTGCACCACCCCGGTATTCGGCTCGATGGTGGCGAAGGGATAGTTGGCCACGAGCGCGCCCGCGGACGTGAGGGCGTTGAACAGCGTGGACTTGCCGACATTGGGGAGCCCGACGATCCCGAGGCGCAACATGTGGTGCCTACGATCCCTTGTTGAAGCGCGTCATGGCGCGTTCGATACCTTCGGTGAGCCAGCTCTCGGCCGCATCGGTCATCGGGTCGAGCAGGTCATCCACGGCGCCGCGCTCCTCGCGCGTGAAGGGCGCCAGCACGTAGTCGGCGAGGTCGTCGCCGGTGGGCTGCGGCCCTACGCCGATCCGGAGGCGCGCATAGTCCTGTCGCTGCAACGTCGCCTCGATGCTCTTGAGCCCGTTGTGGCCACCGGCCGACCCGGCCCCGCGCAACCGGAAGCGGCCGGTGGCGAGCGCCACGTCGTCGACCAGCACGAGGAGCCCGGTCGCCGGGTCGAGTGTGCCGCCGAGCAGATGCGAGAGGGCGGCGCCACTGCGGTTCATGAATGTCTGGGGCTTGAGCACCTGGACGGGTTCGCCTTGCCACTCACCCTGGGCAACGCGGGCCCGGTCGCCACGACGAAAGCTCCCGAGCCCCCAACGACGCGCGATGTGATCGGCGAGCAGGAACCCGGCGTTGTGCCGGGTGTCCTCATACTCCTGGCCGGGATTGCCCAGCCCTACGATGACGCGCAGGGCCGCACTCCGCTACTTCTCGGCTTCCTCGGCGTCGGCCTTCGCCTTGCGAATCAACTCCGGCTCGCCCGTCGCGGGTGCCTCAGCGGCCGCGGCCACTGGTGTTTCCTCGGCGCGCGGCGACGCGACCACGGCTACCGTCTGGGTGGCATCGGTGACGATGTCGGCCTTGGCGACGGTCAGGTCGCTGACGTGCAGCGACTGCCCGATGGCGAGACCGGTGACGTCGATCTCGATGAGTTCCGGGATGTCGGCTGGCAGCGCCCGGATCTGCAGCGCGTGCAGCTGCTGCTCCAGGACGCCGCCGTGGTTCCGGACCCCGTCCGGGGTGCCCACGAGCTTGATGGCGACTTCCACGGCCACCTTCTCGTTGGCGCGCACCTCGTAGAGGTCAATGTGCACGATGGTGCTGCCGCGAAGCGGATCGCGCTGGATCTCGCGAATGAGTGCCTTCACCGGGGCACGATCATCGACGGTGACGTCGACCAGCGTGCTCGAGTGGGCGCCCACGAGGAGCCGGGTGAGGGCCTGGGCCGCGATCTGCAGCGACTCCGGCTCCCGGTGGTGGCCGTAAATGACGCCCGGAACGACGCCGGAGCGGCGGAGGGAGCGCGCCGCGCCCTTGCCGGTGTTGCTGCGGGAGTGCGCCTGCAGGGATGCCTTGCTTGCCATGGTCGTGTTCCTGTTCCTGGATCAGTCGAACAGCGAGCTGACGGACTGATCGCTGTGCGTGTAGCCGATCGCCTTGGACAGCAAGCCGGCGATCGAGAGAATCTTGAGTCGGTCAAACTTCCGTTCCGGCGGAATGGCGATGGTGTTCGTCACCACCACTTCCGATACCGGCGAGGCCGAGAGCCGGTCGACGGCCGGACCCGACAACAGGGCGTGCGTGGCGCAGCAGTAGATATCTCGTGCACCGAGCCGCTTCAACGCATGCACCGCTTCGGACATGGTGCCGGCGGTGTCGATCATGTCGTCCGGAATGACGCAGTCGCGTCCGGACACCTCACCCACGACATTCACCACTTCAGCGACGTTGGCCGACGGGCGCCGCTTGTCGATGATGGCGAGGGTGGCGTTGAGCCGCTTCGCGAACCCGCGCGCCATCTTGGCCGAGCCGACATCGGGTGCCACCACCACCGGGTCGCGCAGCTGCTTCTGCCGGAAGTGGTTCACGAACACCGGCGCAGCGTACAGGTGATCTACCGGCAGGTCAAAGAACCCCTGCATTTGATGCTGGTGGAAATCCATGCCGAGCACACGATCCGCGCCGGCGATGGACACCATGTTCGCCATGAGCTTGGCGCTGATGGCGACGCGAGGCTGGTCTTTCCGGTCCTGCCGGGCATACCCGAAGTAGGGAATGACGGCGGTGACCCGGGCCGCGCTCGCCCGCTTGGCGGCATCCATGAGGAGCAGCAACTCCATCATGTTCTCCGCGGGCGGATTGGTGGACTGGATGATGTACACATCCCGACCGCGCACGTTTTCGTCGATCTTCACGAACAGCTCACCGTCCGCAAAGCGCTTGATGGTCAAGGCGCAGAGCGGCTGTCCGAGATGCTGGGCCACCTCTTCGGCCAGCCCGCGATTGGCGGTGCCGCTGAGGAGAAGCATCTGGCTGCGGGAAAGCGAGATCTCAGCCATTTAGAGCCCACAAGGATAGCGGCGAGGCGGGGTTAGGTCAATTCGGGCCATCGAGCCGGGAGCAGCCGCGCCCGGACGGGGAGGGTCCGTCCCCACACGGGGGGCGCATCACTTGCGTATGTTGGGTGTATTCTGGGGCACATCCACCAGCAGCTTGCGTGGGCTCCGGGGCCGGGCGGGCAGGTGAACTGCTGCTAACCGGTTACCTGATGGCGCTTTACCCGACATTGGTGCAGGCAACATATCCTTACTCCGGAGTAGATCCAAGCCATGCGCGTGCCCCCACTGTTGCTTCCCGTCCTCGCCCTGTCGTTCGGCTTCACCCTGGCCGCCTGCTCCGGCGCCGACGATCCGCCGCGGGTCCCCAGTGACCTGCAGTGCAACATCGGCGGAACGGTTCAGAGCTGCACGCTGACCCTGACGGCTCCAGCGGGCTACACGATTTCGCTGGTGAGTCGCAGTTGCGACGCGATCAACAACGATATTTCCCTCACGAGCCCGATCACGGTGACACTGACCACGGACGCGTGTCGCCAGCCGATCGGCACGGTCTGGAACTACTCGACACCGATCAACCCGACGGGCACCGAAATTGACATCATCTTTACGTCGGACCAGTTTGCGAATACGCCCGGCACACGGGTAACCGGTGCCTTCCCCAACTGGACCGTGAGCTTCGAGGACGGCGGCGATGCCGACTTCAACGACGTTGTCTTGAGCGTGGTGGCCATCCCGGCGTCCTGAGCGGAAAGATTCGCGTAGACGACAACGCTCCGGCCATCGGCCGGAGCGTTGTTGTTTCTGGGCCGGCCAGCCGGCCCGTCAAGTTGCCCCTGCTGGGCTCGAACCAGCATTGACGGATCCAAAGTCCGCTGTCCTGCCAGTTGGACGAAGGGGCATTCCGCAGGTGAAACCTAGCTACCTTGACCGAGGCGCGGGTGGCCCCTAGGCTCAACCATGGAACCACACAAGATCCTCTTCATCTCCATCGACGGCCTGATCGGCGACACGGCGTGGCAGTGTGTCACCGAGGGCAATGATGTCCGGTACTTCATCGCGAACGAAGGCGAGCGCGAGATCGCCGACGGCTTCGTGCCCAAGGTGGACGACTGGGAATCCCATGTTGACTGGGCCGACCTGATCGTCTTCGACGACGTGCTGGGTCAGGGCACCCTCGCCCAGAAGCTGCGACTGGCCGGAAAGCGCGTCGTGGGCGGCTCGCCCTACACCGACCGACTCGAGGATGACCGTGCCTTCGGGCAGTCGGAGCTCAAGGCGGCGGGCGTCACCATCATCCCGCAGGAGAATTTCACCGACTTTGCCGCGGCCATCGCGTTCGTCAAGGCCAACCCCAACCGCTATGTCATCAAGCCCAGCGGTGAGGCGCAGAACCTGAAGCAACTCCTGTTCGTGGGCGAGGACGAAGACGGGAAGGATGTGATCCAGGTCCTCGAAGACTACAGCGGGGCGTGGGCCGCACGTATCAAGGAGTTTCAGCTCCAGCGCCGCATCGTGGGAGTGGAGGTGGCCGCCGGTGCCTTCTTCAACGGCAACGAGTTTGTCTCGCCCATCTGCGTCAACTTCGAGCACAAGAAGCTGTTCCCCGGCGACATCGGTCCCTCGACCGGTGAGATGGGCACTTCCATGTTCTGGTCCGAGCCGAACCGCGTCTTCACGGCCACGCTGGGCAAGATGGAGTCACGCCTGCGCCGCGAGCGCTACGTGGGGTTCATCGACGTCAACTGCATCGTCAATTCGAACGGCATCTACCCGCTCGAGTTCACGTCGCGTTTCGGGTACCCGACCATCATGATCCAGCAGGAAGGGATCCAGATGCCCATCGGGGAGTTCTTCTACCAGCTCGCGGAGGGCACGCTCACGCGGTTCAAGGCCAGGAGCGGATTCCAGATCGGCGTCCGGGTGGTGGTGCCGCCCTTCCCGTTCAACGACAGGGAAACCTTTGAGCGGAACTCGAAGGACGCGGTGATCTTCTTCAAGAAACCCAATCGTGAGGGCGTGCACATCGAGGACGTCAAGCAGGTGCAGGGCGAGTGGTATGTCACGGGCAGCAGCGGCGTGGTGCTCACCGTGGTGGGCCTGGGGGCCACCATGAAGCAGGCGCAGAAGCAGGCGTACAGTCGCATCGACAACGTCATGATTCCCAACATGTACTACCGGAAGGATATCGGCGATCGGTGGTTCGAGGACCACGATCGCCTGCACAGCTGGGGGTACCTGCGCTGAGCGGCACCGCCACAGTTACCCCGCCGTTACCTCAAACGAACAATCCCTCGACAATACCTATCCGGTAGGCGACGAAGCAGCCAAATCCCAGGCTCAGCAGCCCGGACGCCAGGCGGACGCGCTGGGCCCACACCTTCGACCCACCGTGCCTGGTGAAGGACAGCGAGATACCCGCCGTCACCAGCGTCATGCCGGCGATGGTGCCCAGGCCGAACACCAGCAGGTACATGACGCCCCAGCGCGGGTTGCCGATGGCCGCCAGCACGAGAAGGGCGACGGCGGCCGATCCGGCCAGGCCGTGGACCACGCCCACCAGCATCGGGCGGAGCAATTGATAGACCCTGATGCCGGCAAAACGGACATCCAGCCAGCTCACCGCAGCCGGTTCGTGGTGCTCCTGACGCAGGTGATCGTGCGGATGGGTGTGGACCTCGTTGCCGTGCCGGTGCGGATGCTCATGCTCGGGTTCGCCCTGCCGCCGGACCACGCCCCAGATGTTGGCGATGCCGAGTGCAATGAGCATCAGGCCCACGGCAAACTCCATCGACAGACCGAGCCGGTGAGGAATGACCCACCCGAACAGGATGATACCGCCACCGACCACGAAAATGGTGATCGTGTGCCCCAGGCCCCACACCGCGCCAATGAGCGCCGCGGCGAGGGGGCTCCGGTGCCGCGAGACGATGGTGCTCACGGCGATGACGTGATCGGCGTCAGTGGCGTGGCGCATGCCGAGCAGGAAGCCCAGCGACAGGACCGCAAGCGGTCCGGTCACGTCGATCTCGGGCGTTCGGCAGCGTAGAGCGGGGCGGACATGGCGTGTATAATACCACACCTATCCGCTCGAGCACCGAAAAGGCCAGGCACGAACCGAGGAATACAATGACGATGCTTGTCCGAACGGGCGCGGCTGCCGTGCTCAGCATGCTCGCGCTCACTGTGGCGGTGCCTGCGGCCCTCAGGGCCCAGGCTACCACTGGCCTCAGTCCGGAGTCGGTGCCATACGAGACGGCGGCGGAGGACGATCGGGAGACACCCGCGTCGGCGGGCCTGGGTCCCACACCGGTTGCGAATGTCAGGCTGGCCATGGACGGACTCGGCCTGGCGAAGCTGTTCGGCAACAGCGGGCTCCTCTTCTTTGGCTGGGCCGAGGCCGGGTACACCGGAACGACGAGCGGCGTGGGAATCCTGTCGGTGCAGCCGCGGCAGAATCGCTATGGCCATCAGATCCTGATGAACCAGATCGGCCTCGTGCTCCAGCGGGGAATGAAGCAGGGCCAGGTCGATGTCGGGTTCAACATCCGGTACTTCGCTGGCGCCGATGCGGCCCTGGGCCAGCCGAAGGGCGGCATCGGCAACGCGAACAACACCTTTTTCAGCCAGGACTTTCGGGACCTTTCGGTCTCGGTCCGCGTCCCGGTGTTCAAGGACGGCAGCCTGGACGTAAAAGTCGGCCGGCAGAACACGATCATCGGCTTCAACGGGTTTCTGGCGCCGTACCGGCCGTTCTACTCCAGTGACTACCAGTTCTTCTACTCCCAGGACGGCGCGTTCACCGGTGTGCTGACCACCCTGACGGTGAACAACGACCTGAATATCTCGAACGGCCTCACCATGTGTGCCAACACGTTCTTCACCATGCGGAACGACGGCTACGTCTGTTACATCGGCCAGGTCAACTACTGGCTCCACCACCAGCGCCGTACACTGCTGACTGGTTCCACCTACCTCGGTCGCCAGGCCATTTTCGCCGCACCGGGGCTGGGGGGCACGTTCGTGACCATGGGTGAGCTCCGGGTGCAGCACCAGTGGAACGAGAAGTTTTTCCAGGTGGTCCAGTCCAACTTCGGTTGGGACAGCAATACCCCGGTGGGTACGGCGTCGTGGTTCGGCCTGTACACCATCGGTATCCTTCACCTCAAGAAGAAGCTGGACTTTCGCTTCCGGGCGGAGTTCTTCAACGACAACGGGGGCACGCGCACGGGAATCAACACCGGCTATGGCGCCCTCACGCTGGGCACGAACTGGCATCCGGCCAAGTTCTTCGAGCTCCGGAGCGAGTTGCGCAGTGATGTGGCCGGGCGACCAGCCTTCGGCAACAAGGGCACCAACACCGAGACGAGCCAGCTCACCTTCGGCATGGGCGCCTTGGTCAAGTTCTAGGGTTCAGCGCTACCGCCAGTGGAGAAGGCAGGACATATTCCTGCACCCAATTCCCCTTCCAGTCCCGGAGATTCGAACATGTCTGAGTCCGAGCACGACCAGCGCGATATTGCATCGCGTCGCGCGTTCATGAAGACGTCCACGGCAGCCGCGGCGGTGGGCATCCTTGCCGCCTGCGGCGTCAAGCCGGCTGAGGCGCCGGCGGCGGCGATGGCCGCGCCTGAGGAGCTGACCGCACTGACCGTCGGTACGCTGACGCAGGAAGCTCGCGATGCGATGACGCCGGACCAGATCGTGCAGGCGTTCAAGGACGGCAATGCGCGCTTCCGTGAAGGCAAGAAGATCCGGCGCGACTTCCTGGCGGAGCAGCAGGCCACCGCGGCGGGGCAGTTCCCCATGGCGGTCCTGCTCAGCTGCATCGACTCCCGCGCCCCCGCGGAGGTCCTCCTCAACCTTGGCATCGGCGACATCTTCAACTGCCGCCTCGCGGGCAATGTCGACAACAAGGACATCCTGGGCAGCATGGAGTTCACCACCAAGCTGGCGGGTGCCAAGGTGGTGCTGGTGATGGGTCACTCGGCGTGCGGTGCGGTGGCCGGTGCCATCGCTGATGCGAAGCTCGGCAACCTCACCTACTTGCTGGCGAAGATCAAGCCGGCGATCGCCGCGACGGAGTACACCGGTGACCGGTCGGCGGGGAACGCGGCCTTCGTGGATGCGGTGGCGCGGAAGAATGTCGAACTCACCATGGCCAGCATCCGGAAGGGCAGCCCGGTCATTGCGGACCTGGAGAAGTCGGGCGCGGTGAAGATCGTGGGTTCGTTCTACGATATCGCCACGGGCGCCGTGGACTTCATGGCCTGATCGGGCGGTTGTTTCAGGAGACGAGCGCCGTCGGCATGACGGCGCTTGTCGTATCTGGCTCCAGCGGCGAAGGGTCGTCGTCCGTCAGCTTTGCCGGGATCGAGAACCAGTGATTCTGGGCGAGGTCGCTTGATTCGAGGAGCCACGGCCTGGCGCCGGGCCCACCGGTCCACGTAGCCGCGACCCCCAGGGCGATCGCGACAAGGTCCGCGGTGACGGCGCCAGGCTCGCCGCACCAGCGGATGCAGCTCTCTCCCGATTCGAGGCGGAACACGGCGCGGCGAATCTCCGGGGCAGGCTCCGCGAGCTCGCCGGGCAGGGGCCCCGCCACAAACAGGCTGGCGGAGGCGAGGTGCCCTCCGACATGCCAATCCACGGTCTCCGGGCTCCAAGGACCATCCCACCGAAAGCGATCGCGGTACACCAGCCGGCCGGCGCGAACGGCCTGGAAGTCCTGGACAATGCGCTCGAACTGGAATCGCTCCGACAAGGCGCCGCGGTCGTAACGGCCGGGCAGCCAGATGTCGCCCCAGATAAGCCGGGCGCGCGGTGCCAGGTTGACGCGAGCTCGCTGGAAAAAGCGGCAGCCCTGATAGGGGATGGTGGGGCCGGGGAGGACGACCAGAAACGCGTCGTCCTCTACGTCGACGACAAACTGCTGGGTGGCGTAGCCCGTAACGGCTGGATGGACGCGATTGGCGGACTGACCGGTAACCACCGCCCGCGTGCCGGCGCGCGCCGTGATCTCCACCAGGTGCGCATCGCCGTCCATCAGCCCCGCAGTGAGGTTGATCAGGTAGAGCAGGGAGGCTGGCTCGGCGTCGAGCTGGAATGGCGGCATGACGCGCACCGGCACCTGCTGGTAGTAGGTGCCCAGTCGCGTCTCCTCCCCCACGCGAACCAGTTCGATCCGGGCACCCCCGGTGCGGGCCGATGGGTCGACCAGGGGCTCGAGTCCCTGGAACTCGGGACAGAGCACGATTTCATCGCGCGTAATGCGGAGGCCCTTCGATGCCACGGAGGCCTACGCCTTGGTCGAGCAGACGGCGAACTGCTCGCGCACCCACTCGACGATCTCGTCGATACCCTGCTTCTGCCGCAGGCTGACCATGAGGAACGGTCGCTCGCCACGCATCTTCAGGCTGTCACGTCGCATGACATCAAGATCGGCCCCGACGTGCGGTGCCAGGTCGATCTTGTTGATGACCAGCAGGTCGCTGTTGCAGATGCCGGGCCCACCCTTCCGGGGGATCTTGTCTCCCTCGGCCACGTCGATGACGAAAATGAAGCGGTCCGCGAGCTCGCGGGAAAATACCGCCGTGAGGTTGTCGCCACCGGACTCGACCAGGACGAGCTCGAGGCCGGGGAACTGGCGCTGGAAGTTGGACACCGCGCTGAGGTTGGCGCTGGCGTCGTCACGAATGGCGGTGTGCGGGCACCCGCCGGTCTGGACACCGACGATGCGCTCGACCGGCAGGACGCCGCTCCGGGAGAGGAACTCGGCGTCCTCGTGCGTATAGATGTCGTTGGTAATGACGGCGAGGTTGATCTCCGGCCAGAGCGCCCGACAGAGTTCTTCCACCAGTGCGGTCTTGCCGGATCCGACGGGACCGGCCACGCCGAGCGTGAACACCGTCCGCTTGGAGCCGGCATAGCGCGCCGCGCCGGGGGCGCCCATGTAGTCACTGCTGTGGGAATGATCGTGGTCGTCGTGCATGGTAGCCTCCAGAATGGTTGGTCTCGGCGCTGAGGCGGAGTGCCCGGTCGACCACAGGATCAGGACCGGTACATCCGCGCATAGAGCCGGGTCTGCTCATCGCAAAGCACTTCATAGAACGGGCATCCGCTTCCAGCCGTCTCTGGCTCACGTTCGCAGAGGGTGACGACCAGGTCGCAGATGTCGTCCTGAAGATAGGCCAGCACCTGCTGCCCGTGGGTGTGCCCCACCGGGATGGCGCGAACTCCGGCGCCGATCATGCAGAGCGCCGCCTGGTGCAGGTAGGCGGTGAGGGCGCCTTCCGGGTCACTGCCCGCCAGCGCGCCGAGCAACCCGAACGTGACTGGATGGTGCCACCCGGAACCGTCCGTGCGCGAATTGACGTACGGCGCGAGCGCCTGGGCACTCCACGGCCATGTCATAGCCAGCGCAAGCAACTGCTCCCCCATTTCGCGACTCGCGCCGCGGATGGAGGAGGGCACGATGGAGGCGTCTACGACGGCGTTCAGCGCCCGAACGTCGGCGGCGGCGCCTTCCCGCGCTGCCCGGCAGGCGGACGCCACCATGACGCCCTCGAGCGGCCCGAGAGATTCCCGCAACCATTGGCGCGTCCAGCGTTCCAGGCTCTCGGGGTCGAACACGCGTCGCTGCGCGATCGCCGTTTCAAGTCCCCACGAATGCGTATACCCCCCGATCGGGAGGGCCGAGTCGGCGAGCTGAAGCAGGCGTACGCTGACGGGGATCACGGCGCCTGGCCCGCCGACCGCGCGGGCCAGGTGGTTGTCCGACACCCTCAAAAGAGAAAGTATCGCTGGGTCATGGGCAGCGTCTTCATCGGCTCGCTCCCGACCTTCTTGCCGTCCACCCAGACCTGGTAGGTGTCGGGATCGACCTTGATCTTGGGCGTGGCCTCGTTCCGCTTCATGTCCTTCTTGCCGATGTTCCGGCAGTTCTTCACCGCCTGAAGTTCACGCTGCAAGCCATACTTTTCGCCAACGCCCTCGTCGAGCGCCGCCTGCGACACGAAGGAAATGCAGGACTTCGACAGCGCGCGCCCATAGGCGGCGAACTGCGGGCGCATCCAGACGGGCTGCGGCGTCGCGATGCTGGCGTTCGGGTCGCCCATCTGCGCATTGACCAGCAGTCCGCCCTTGAGGACGAGGAAGGGCTTCACGCCGAAGTACGCCGGCTCGTAAATGACGAGGTCGGCCAGCTTGCCGGCCTCGATGCTGCCGACGTGATCGGCGATGCCCTGCGCGATGGCGGGATTGATGGTGTACTTGGCCACGTAGCGCTTGACCCGCTCGTTGTCGTTGCGGGCACTGTCGCCGGCCAGGGGGCCGAACTGCACCTTCATCTTGTGCGCGGTCTGCCAGGTGCGCAGGATCGCCTCGCCGATGCGGCCCATGGCCTGCGAGTCGGAGCTCATGATGCTGATGATGCCGCGGTCGTGGAACACATCCTCGGCACCGATGGTCTCGGCCCGGATGCGGCTCTCGGCGAAGGCCACGACCTCCGGGAAGCTCCGCGACAGGTGGTGGCACACCATGAGCATGTCGAGGTGTTCGTCGATCGTGTTGACGGTGAACGGCCGGGTGGGGTTGGTGCTGGCGGGCAGCACGTTCGGCTCGCCGGCGATCTTGATGATGTCCGGGGCGTGACCGCCACCGGCACCCTCGGTGTGGAAGCTGTGAATGGTGCGGCCCTTCAGGGCCGCGATCGTATCATCGAGGAAGCCACACTCGTTCAGGGTGTCGGTATGGATGGCGACCTGGATGTCGTACTCATCGGCCACGGTGAGGCTGGTATCGATGACCGACAGGGTGGTGCCCCAGTCTTCGTGCAGCTTGAGCGCGCACGCCCCGGCCTTGACCTGTTCCACGAGCGGACCGGGCAGGCTGCTGTTGCCCTTGCCCATGATGCCGACGTTGATCGGCAATCCCTCGAAGGCCTGCAACATCCGCATGATGTTCCAGGCACCGGGGGTACAGGTCGTTGCCCAGGTGCCGGTGGAAGAGCCGGTGCCGCCGCCGACCAGCGTGGTGACCCCGCTGGCCAGTGCCACGTCGATCTGCTGCGGACAGATGAAGTGAATATGGGTGTCGATGCCGCCGGCGGTGACGATCTTGCCCTCACCGGCGATGATGTCGGTGCCGGGTCCGATGACGATGCGCGGGTCGATGCCGCTCTGGGTCAGCGGGTTGCCCGACTTGCCAATGGCCACGATCCGGCCTTCCCGGATGCCGATGTCGCCCTTGACGATGCCCCAGTGGTCGATGATGATCGCGTTGGTAATGACGAGGTCGCAGTGCTTCGGATTGTGCGGCTCCTGGAGCGCGCTCTGGGCCTGTCCGTCGCGGATCGACTTGCCGCCGCCGAAGATGGACTCCTCGCCGTAGTTGCCGAAATGCTCCTCGATCTCGATGATCAGCTCGGTGTCGGCCAGGCGGATGCGGTCGCCGACCGTCGGGCCGTACTTTTTCGCGTATGCGCTGCGGGAAATCTTGACGCTCATGGCTGGTTCGCCTTGCAGTTCGGGATGGACGCTGGCCGTGGGCCGCGCTACTTGGACGGCTTGTGGCCGTAGCCTTGATCGATCATGCGCTTCCAGCTGCTGTCCCTCGTGTACGGATCGTCCAGGCGGCCATTGACCAGCGCATTGAAGCCGTAAACGGTGCGCCGCCCTGCCAGCGGAACCAGCTTGACGGTCTTCTTGTCGCCCGGCTCGAAGCGCACCGACGTACCGGCCGGGAGATCCGGCCGCATGCCGTACGCCTTCTGCCGGTCGAACACCAGCGCCCGGTTGACCTCGAAGAAGTGGTAGTGGGCCCCGATCTGCACCGGCCGGTCGCCGGTGTTGTTGACGGTAATCGTGACCACGGGACGGCCTGCGTTCAGCTCGAGGTCGTCCTTGTCGAAGAAGTATTCGCCCGGAATCATGTTCTGCTCCCTGTCGGCCCGTTGTGGCCGGCGCTAGTGGATCGGATCGTGGACCGTGACCAGCTTGCTGCCGTCAGGGAACGTGGGTTCGACCTGGATCATGGAAATCATCTCGGCGACGCCTTCCATGACGTCCTTCTTCTTGAGGATGCCACGTCCGGCCGTCATGATTTCGGCGACTGACTTACCATCGCGGGCCAGCTCCAGCAGCTCGGCGGTGATCAGCGCGATCGCCTCGGGCACGTTGAGCTTGAGGCCGCGCTCCTTCCGCGCTCGGGCCACCTGCGCGGCCGTGAAGATGAGCAGTTTGTCGCGCTCTTGGGGCGAGAGGTTCATGGCGATACTCCGTTCTTCCGTGAAATAATGGTCCCAGGGTGTTACACCGCCGCCTTCGATCCGTTCAGGTACCTCCCCTCGAGCCACCCGATGCACATGACCAGCCAGGTCGCGAGCACAAACGGGGCGGTGAGGGCCGGCAAGCCCAGCAATGGCACGAACTCCGTCATCGGCACGGAGAGCAGGATTCCGAGCAGGGGTGGAATGAGCGACTTCCGCCAGAGGGAGAGGGCCACGGCGGCCAGGGTCGCGTTGTAGCCGTACAGGCCGAGCGCGATGTTCTCGAACTGCGCGCGGTCGATCAGCCGCTCGGGATCGAGGCCCCGGGCGCCCGCCGTCAGGTGATAGCTGGCGACGAGCATGCCGAGCACCGAACCCAGGAGCACCCAGGCGGCGTGCTTCCGGTCACTGACGAAGATGCCGGCCAGGAAGAGGATCCCGGTCCAGACGCTGCCCTGGAACATCACCTGGCCAATGCCGTGCGCCGTGGCTTCGAGGAACGGATGTACTGGGAGGTTCGGCACCAGGAGCCCCGCAGCAGGATCAGTCCCGGCGGCGCTCAGCGC
>JANNSD010000119.1:0-54624 GCA_031402225.1 Gemmatimonadota bacterium
CTCAGGATGACATTTCGCTCAAGATGACATTTCGCTCAGGATGACATTTCGCTCAGGATGACATTTCGCTCAGGGTGACATTCTAGAACCGGAACCCAAACACGAACGGCACATACCCCGACGTGGTTCCGGCCACCCAGACCTTCTGGTAGGTCACCTCGATGAAGATGCGGCGGGAGTTGAGGCCGCCACCTATGCGGGCCCCGTAGAGCGGGTTTCGGGCGTAGCCGACGAAGCCCGGGGGTGGTGACGCGTTGCGCACGCCACCCACACCGCCCACCACGCCGTACGGAGCGACGAAGCCGGGTATCCGCTTCCCGATCAGCAGGTCGAAGGTGCCGGTGAGGTCATAGAAGTTCGCGTCGGTGCTGCTCTCCGCCCAGTAGTTTCCGGAACCGCCCAGGCGAAGTTGCGTGATGTTGCCGACGCCGGCCGCGAATGCCAGCATGCCGGTGTACCCGATGTCGGTGCCGGTTCCCATGGCTCCGGTGGGCGCCGAGCCACCGCCACCCACGTACCAGTGGGAGAACTTCGCCGGCTTCTTCTCCGCGGTGCTCTTACTCGCCTTGGCGGGCTTGGCCGGCGGTGCCTTCGCGGGTGTGGCGGCTGGCGGCGGCTCGAGTCCGTCCACCACCGGCGCCGCGACGATCGGCTTGGGCGGCAGGGGCTCGGACTTCGCCACAACTGCGGAAGGTGGAACTGCAACTGCGGGAGGAGGAACCACAACCGCGGGAGCAGGAACTGCGGCTGCCGACTTGGGGGCTTGGATCGCTGCCTGCACCGTCGGTGGCGTCGGCGGCTTCACGATGCTGTCGATCCACGCCGTCTTGAGCAGGAACGTTGTGCCGGACTTGGCACTCTTGATCCGGACACCGTTCGGGTCGTTGTCGCTCAGGATCTGGCCCTGAATGACCCCGCCTTCCTTGAGGTAGACGGTGGCCAGCGCGGGTGCGCCTTGGGCAGCGAGCGGCGCTGCGCCGCTGATGGCGCTCCACGCGATGACAACCACAGCGAGCCGGGGTGCGAAAGCGGGCATGGCAGCGCTCCTGTCGTGGGAATGCCCGAGGACCCCGGGCACTGCCTCGAACGGGGCAATGGGGGTGCCAGCCGTGCGCTTGCTCGACGCGCAAACCATGGACGGTGACGCGATGCGATTCAGGTACTCAAGCTCTTGTAGCGAATGAGGTTACGGAAACGCGAAATGCCGCCCGGAAGGAGCGGCACGCGATACTGCAAAGTTGGGTACGGAGCACGGCGTCGGAGCGCCCAACTCCTCGCGGATTCCGGCGCTACTGCGCGATCTGAGTCAGCTCCCAGGCGTTGCCCTGACGCGCAAACCCCACCTGCTCGTTCACTACGCGAGTGCTGCCGTAAGCACCGCCACGGATTTCGGTGGTGGACCCGGTGAGCTGCGCCACCGCGCGATTTCCGCTGACCTGAAGGCCGCTCACCTTCCAGCGGATGCTGTAGCGTCCGCCGGTGGCGAAGAAACCGCCGAGCTGTTCCTGCTGCGTGCCAGACATGCCGGGATAGCGCCTCAGTGCCTCCGACATATCGCCCAAGGTGAGGCCCTGGGCGTAGCCCTTGAGCACCCGCTCAATGGCGGACCGGGTCTCGGGTGCGACTGCGCCGGGCGCCGCCACCCGACCCAGCATCGCATCGCTGCCGGAGATCTCGCGCTTGGGGGCGCCTGCGTCTGCCGGCTCCTCCATGTCGACCACCGACACCGCCACAATGACGGCCGGCGCGATCGGTACCGGCGCATCAGCGGGACCCGTGACCTCCGGTGCCGCGGTGCCGGAGGCAGATCGTGCAGGCTTCTTCGCTCCCCCCGCTGTTGCTGCACCCGACGGCTCCGGTGGCTTGGCGGGCTGACCGGTCGTGGCGTCGCCCAGCGGCGAGCCGGTGGATGGCGGAGCGTCGGCGACGTTTGCCGGCGCGGCTTGCACTGGCTCGGGCACCGCACGCCGCCAGGGCGCGAAGTAGATCGCAGCGGCCAGCAGGACACCGACCCCGGTGACTGCGGCCCCAACGCCGCGGCGGCTCTTCAGCACGCCGATCTGGACGGTCTTCGCCTCGGAGAGTCCGAGACTCGCCCGCGGGAACGGAATCGGGCTCCGCGGCGTGGTGTAGCGCACGGCAAGCGGGCGCGCGCCGGTGGTGGCGAGCGTGATGAGCTGGGTACGCGTGGGCTCGTCCTGCGACGCCGTCAGGTGACCGAGGGCCGCCACTGCCTCCTCGATGGAGGGCCAGCGGTCACCCGGCTCCTTCGCCAGCATGCGCATGACTGCGGCCGCCAGATCAGGCGGGCACTCGGCGCGCAATTCCTCGATGGCTGGCACCGGCACATGCACATGCGCATACATCACCGACATCATGGACGTGCCGGGGAAGGGCAGGCGGCCGGTCAGCATCTCGTAGGCAACGACACCGAGCGCGTACTGGTCGGAGGCACCGCTGACATCGTTCGAGAGACACTGCTCCGGGCTCATGTAGGCCGGCGTACCAACCATCATGCCTGAAGTGGTGAGCCCCTCCGACTCGGCCACCTTGGCAATGCCGAAGTCGGTGACGACACACCAGCCTTCGTCATCGATGAGGATGTTGCCGGGCTTGATGTCCCGATGCACGACGCCGTGGCGGTGGGCGTAGCCCACGGCGCCGGCGACCTGGCCCAGGATGGCCTGCACGGTGGGGACGGGCAGCGCGCCCGTTTCCCGGAGGACGCTGTCGAGCGGGCGACCCTCGACGTGCTTCATGACGAAATAGAGCAGCCGATCGGCGTGCCGGACGGAGTAGATCGGGATGATGTTGGGATGGCTCAGCGACGCCGCGGTGCGAGCCTCTCGGCGGAACCGTTCGACCAGGGCAGGGCTGGCACCGAGGGAGGGGGCAATGACCTTGATGGCCACCCGCCGGTCGAGTGCAATATCATGCGCGGCGTAGACCGTGGCCATGCCGCCGCGTCCAAGCTCGCCGAGTATCTCGTACTCGCCCAGCGTGGTTGCGCGGAGGAGCTCGAGTTCGTCGGTGTTGGCGGCGTCCACGGGGGTGGCCATCCGGTCGGTTTCCTGAGCGGGACTCACACCGGTAACGTGCCCCTTCCGGAGGGGATACGCAAGGATGCGAACACCGGACAGGGAACTGGGGAAATCAGCCGCTTCTGAACCCTGCCCGGGCATGGCTCCCATCACAAAACGGCTTTGTACCAGACTGGCCACAACGACACAACGCCGCTCGCGTGGTGACCCCCGCCACGGCTCCGGTGGCGTCGAGAACGCGCGCGTTGCCACGGAGTTGTACTGGCCCATCCTCCTGTGGCTCGATGCGAAGCGGACCGGATGCGTTGGCGCTACTAGCACCGGTGGTGCCGCCAGCAAGCCCCTTCGCCTCATCCTGGAAGCGAACCTTCAGGTGGGCGTTGTCGCAGTACGGCTTGATGGCGGACGCGCCGCAGCGACAAAGCGCCAGCCGTGTCTCCTGCCTTGCCGTGCCGTCGGCCTGGACGAGTTCGAGTTGCCCCCGCAGGAATAGTGGCCCGTGGCGGGACACGCGCACGGTGTTCTCAGCGTCGGGCTGTTCCGCCGGACCGCCATCCTTGCGGAGGTACTGCAGCGCTCCCGAGGGGCACTGCTCCACCGTGGCGGCGACCCGGTCGGCAGTGCCGTTGGCGGGCATCACCCAGGGTCGGCTTCCGGGATCGAACACGCGAGGCAGGCCGCGGATGCAGGCGCCCACGTGAACACAGCGCGACTTGTCATAGGTGACGTCGATCGCGGGGGCGACATAGGTGTGGATCTTGTCGGTCATACGCGCATATGGTCGGCGCGCCACTGGGCTACCGCGCGCTTGATGTCGTCGCCACCGGTGGCAAACTCTCCGGCAAGGACCCGGCGGGCGAGGCCAGGGAGTTCGGCGTCGCTGGCGAACCGCAGCGCCGTGACCTGGCGCTTGTTGAGCTGCTCGAATTTCCCGGCGAGTTCGGGTGCCAGGGCCTGAAGCCGAAGACGCTCCTCCAGGCGGATGATGCGGTCCTGAACCGTGAGCGAGTGTGTTCGCATGAGCCCCACCATGAGCGCCAAACCGAACGCCAGCACGAGCAACCATGCCGCCGGCCAGGAGGGCTGGCGCACGAGATGCACGGCGCTCATCACGAAGTTGGCGAGGAAGATCGGCATCAGGATGAAGTGGTAGGGCGGATTGAAGCGTCGGTGCGTGGCGTAGGTTTGCATGGGATCCGTGAAAGGGGGAGCAGGGAACAGGCACGCGCCTAGGAGAATATCGCCCCAAGCGCGGCGATGGTGTGCATCAGGGCTTCCTTCGATGGGAGGCTGCCCTGGGCCAGTCGGGCCGAGCCGCCCCCGCGGCCGCCGGAGGCGGCGAGCAGTTCCTTGAGGACGGCGCCGGCGTCGACGCCGCTCGACGGCGACGTAGCGAGCATGATCGACGCGGGGTCGTCGAGCGCACCGATGAAGATGGCGCCGTCCTCGCTGGCAACGGCGAGGGCGAGGGGACGCAGGGCATCGAGCGGACCCCCGGATATCAGTTCCGTCACCACGCGGCGGCCGGAGCCGTTCGGTGCGGTGACGGCGATGCGGTCCCTGGCCTGATACGTCGCGAGTGCGCGGACGAGGCTGTCGCGCGCGGCGTGGGCATCGCGCAGGTCGATTCGCTGGCGGTCGACCAGGGCAGGCACGTCGTCGAGGCCGGCCGAGAACCCGGTGGCGACGTGCGACAGCGCCAGGTAGTCAGCACGGGCGCGGCGGGCGGCGCGGAGGCCGCAGACAAAATCCACCCGCACCCGCTTCTTCACCCGCTCGACCCGGCGGATGAGTATCGACCCGATCTCCGAGGTGGCGCGAACGTGCGTGCCGCCGCACGCGCTCTTATCGAGTTCGGCGATGCTGACGAGTCGAAGCATCCCTGCGCGCTCGCTTGGCTTCCTGAGGCCGGTGGCGGTGGCGGCATCCTCGAGGCTCACGGTGACTGGTCGGTTCTCCGCCGCCACGGCGTTGGCCCGATCCTGCACGTCGGCAACCTGCCCGGGCGAGAGCTCGCCCACGTCGAGGTCCAGGGTGGAGGAGTCGGCGCCAAAGTGCACGCTCACTGTCTCCGCGTTCAGCAGCTCGATGAAGACGGCACTCAGGAGGTGCTGACCGGTATGCTGCTGCATGTGGTCGAAGCGGCGGGGCCAGTCGACCAGTCCCTCGACGCGGGTCATCGCAAGTGGCGCGGCGAGCAGGTGGGCGACCCGTTCACCATCGTCGACGACGTCGAGCACTGGAATGCCGTTCAGGGTACCGAGGTCATGGGGCTGGCCGCCGGAGGTGGGGTAGAAGGCCGAACGGTCGAGGTAAACGCGACGACCGCCGTCAGCGTGTTCGCTGACAGCGGCCGAGAACGAGGCGAGATAGGAGTCGGTGTAGTAAAGGCGCTCAGTCACCCGGGGAAGTTAACGCTCGCGCTTCTGCATCGCCTCGATGGATGCCTTCACCGCGAGGGCGGAGAGGGTGGCCATGGTGATCTGGACGGTGATGAGATCCTGCCAGATGGCATGCCGGGCGGCGGGGTCGACGGCGTCGCTGCGTCGGAGCAGGGCACGGCGGTCGTTGGGTCGGGCGCAGCCTGTGGCGATGGCGGCGTTCATCTCGGCGGCAATGCGGCGCGCGCGGTCCATGAGGCTTTCCGACTTTTCGGCGGCAGTGCGGCACTCGAACACCGGGTCACGGCCATAGCGCCAGTCCCACGACCAGAGCAGTCGCACATCCTTCAGGTAGACGTGACCATCCGCCCCGTAGTGTGTGATGCGATAGTTGTGAACGGCTCGGCTGGCCACGTGAACCTCGGCTCGGATGACAGCAGCAGAGGTTCGCATATTGTGCGCCGCGAAGTGCGAGGGGCGACCTGTGTTGTAAGTGATTGATTACCAACAGTCTACAGTCGATAGAAAGGGGTGCTGCAAATTCTTGCAGCACCCCTATTCGTTGCGGTGACCAGACAGTGTCGGGCTACTTCACTCGCTCCAGATACTCACCGGTGGTGGGATTGACCCGCACCTTTTCGCCGCTGCCGACAAATTCCGGGACCTGGATGGTGGCCCCGTTCACCAAGGTGGCCGGCTTGCTGCTGGCGGTCTTGGTGGCGGTCTTCATGACGGGAGCGGTGTCGGTGATTTCGATATCCAGGGTGGCCGGGAGCTTGATCGAGATGGGCCGACCATTGAGCCACTCGGCCTGGAACTTCATTTCAGGCTGCATCCAGGGGCGGAGCTCGCCCACGACCTCGGAGTCGAAGGTGAACTGGTCATAGGTGTGCGAATCCATGACGTGCACATCGGTGCCGTCGTCGTACATGACCTGCATTTCCTTGGTGTCCAGGCGGGCGGTTTCGAGGTCTTCGGTGGAGCTGAAGCGGGTCTCGAAGCTGTTGCCATTGGACAGGTTACGCATGCGGACCTGAACGAACGCCCGGAGATTTCCGGGGGTGCGGTGCTGGAAGTCCATCACCCGGCAGGGCTGTCCCTCGTGGATCACCACAATGCCCTTCCGGATGTCATTGGCCTTCATGCCTGGTTCCGCCTTCATTCGATGGTCTATCAAAGGGCGGTTGCTACGCCCAGTGTGTGGGGTCAAAATAGGGCAGGGAGGGTAAGGCGGGTAGGGTGGGTTGGGCGGGTAGATGGTTCAGGGTGAAACTCGTCGGACCGGGGAACGTATATCACACGCACGACCAACGGCTTCAGCGGAGACGAACGATGTCGAACGACCTTACGACGGTAGCCAAGGGAGAGATCATGTCCACGACAGAGCAGGTCCACACCGAGGAACACAAGGTGGCCGGCGATCGCCTGGTGGAGCGCATCAAGGAACTCGTGCGCCAGGGGAACATCCGCCGCGTGATCGTCAAGAACGACGACGGCAAGACCATTCTCGAGATTCCGCTCACCATCGGTGTGGTGGGTGCGGTGCTGCTGCCGGTGTGGGTGGCGCTTGGTGCCATTGCGGCGCTCGCCGCGCAGTACACGATCGAGGTGGAGAAGACGGACGAGTAGGCGTCTTACGTCTACGGCCCGAGGAGCGTTATGGGTGTCGACGCTGCCAGCACGATCATCGCGTTGGCGGCCAGGCGCAGCGGGAACCGGTCGGGCCAGAAGCTGAGGCGGTAGCCCTCGATCGCGACCTCGTGCATCGGCTGCCGGATGGAATCGGTGGCGACGTCGAGCGCAGTGGCGAAGTTCCCGCCCCCATGGCTTGCCAGTTCATCGAAGACGCGGGTGGCACCGTGTCCGTCGTCCTGGCGGGCATCGGTGAGGATGGTGTACACCGTGATGCCGCCCTCCTTCAGGTAGCCACAGAACCAGTTGTCGAACCGCGCCCTGGCCTGCCCGACCTCGACCTCGCCGCCGCCGATCTGCAATCCGTGATAGCCACCCATGAAGATCAGGATGCGCCACTCGGGGTGCGCGCGCGACAGGGAGGCGAAGCTGCGGGCCATCCACTCGTCGCGGTTGGCAAAGCCTCCGGCGGCCATCATCTCGGTGAGCGGGGCGATGGGCCAGCCACGGATATCTGACGCCGAGATGCGGATGGGACGCCCGGGATGGGCGTGGTTCCAGCGGTACACCGCGCGATACACTTCGAGGTAGTCGTGACTGGCACCCCAGTGGGAACGCAGGGTGCGGGGATTGTCCACCAGGAGCGTGGTGTCTTCCGGCGCAGAACGGAGGTAGGCGTCGATGAAGGGCTGCTGTTCCGCCGCCACCTCAAGTGCCAGCAGATCAATGGCGGTCGCGGGGTCCTGACGGTTGATCACCTCGGTCAGGATCTGCTTGGGCTCGGCGATCGGGTGGACGTCCCCCAGGAACACGATCGCGTGGCGCGAGAGGGCCTCGAGGACGAAGTCCGCGGGCCGGGACTGGGCGGACAGTGGGTGGGCGTACAGGGCGCTCAGGGCGCCCAGGGCGCGAATAGTTCGCATCCCAATAGTTCCCCAAGGCCAGCAGTTCGTTCCACCTACCCGACCACCCGCCTACCCGCCCCTCCTCTTCACCCCCACCTGAGTCGCGGCCGGGTCCACCCGCAGGCCGATCCATTCCCCCGCAATGGCGTGGCCGGGCACACCGCAATACACCCAGAACCACCCGCCATCCTCCGCTTCGAAGGAGGTGTCGTCCGTCCGTCCCACGGCCAGGCCGGGCAGCACCGCATGGGTCATGGCGTTGGTAAACACCGCCTGGCCGCCCTCCTGAGGGAGCTTTTCGCGTTCGGCCACGACTACCAGGCTATGGCTTGCGCTCGAGTCCTGGTTGATCCAGTGCCACTTGATGGTCCAGTCGCGGGGCACGATGATCTGGATGCCGCCGTCGTGCTCCCCGCTGATGAGCGCGCTGGCGGCTCCGGTCGGCCGGGTCACGACGAGGTCGAGGAGCACCGTCTCCGCGGCCGGGTCGGGGTGGATCCAGGGGGGCAGGTCGGCGGTCTGGGCCGCCGCCGTGCCGGCGAGCAGCGCGCCCAGAATGGCCCCAGGGAGGCCGAATCGTATGGGAGACAAAACCTTAGACATTGGCCTCCGGGACATTTGGCATCTTGACACCGGGCGTACGAGACGGAAATTTAGGGTACCTGAAAATACCGCCAAGCCAAGTTAAGCAGGTCACCGGACCCGTTGGGGAGCGGGGCCGGGCGTGCGAGCTCAGTTCGGGTTCGCGGGATCTTCACTACATCACGGGGAGCGCACCACAGATGAATTTTCGTCGACTCAGTTGGTTGCCGGCGCTGTGCCTGATCACGGGCACCGCGGCCGCGCAGAAGCCGACCGGAGATGACTGGACCACCTATGGCGGAAGCCAGTGGAACCAGCGGTACTCCGGCCTGAACGAGATCAACGCGGGTAACGTTGCCCGGATGGTGCCGCGCGGCATGCTGCAGACCGGCATTGCCAAGGTCGGCTCCTTCGAGAACACGCCGGTCGTGGTGGGCAACCGGGCGTATGTCACGACGCCATTCAACACGGCGATTGCGTACGACCTGGACACCGGCAAGCAGCTCTGGCGCTACGAGCACAAGCTCGGCACCACGATCTACTGCTGCGGCCCGAACAATCGCGGTGTCGCCATCCACGGCCCGCACGTGTACATGGGAACCCTCGACGCCCGTCTGGTCGCACTGAACGCGACGACGGGCGAAGTCGTATGGGACAACGAAGTCGCTGACCCGACGTACGGGTACAGCATCACGCACGCGCCGCTCGTGGTCGACAACACCGTCATCGTGGGCGTGTCGGGTGGCGAGTACGGCATCCGTGGCCATGTGACGGCGTATGATGCCGTGACCGGCAAGCAGGTATGGCGCTGGTACTCCATCCCGGCCCCGAAGGGCGACCCGACGTTCGATGAGAAGGCGCCGAACGGCTGGTGGGGCACGTGGGAGCGCAGCACCCCGGATGGCGCGAGCCTGCATCGCGACATTGCGCAGGAGAAGGCCGACAGCGCGAAGAACCCCGATGCGTGGACGCGCGGCGGCGGCGGTGTCTGGATGACGCCGGCGTACGATCCCGAGACCCGCACGCTCTACGTCGCGGTGGGCAACCCGTCCCCGGACCTCTACGGCGCGATCCGCCCGGGCGACAACCTCTACACCGATGCCGTCGTGGCGATCGATGCCACCTCGGGCAAGACGAAGTGGTTCTACCAGACCGTTCCGCACGACGTGTGGGACCTCGACGCCGTCTCGCCGCCGGTTGTAGCCACGGTTGGTGGCAAGAAGGTTGTCGTGCACGCGGGCAAGACCGGCTGGATGTACGTGCTCGACGCCGCGAACGGCCGGCTGGTGCGGCGGTCGGACGCGTTCGTGCCGCAGGAGAACATGTTCGCGCTGCCGACCGGCGGCGAGGGCACGCGCATGCTTCCTGGCGCGAACGGTGGTGCGGAGTGGTCGCCGATCTCCATCGACCCGACGCTGGGCTATGCCTACGTCGCCGCGCTGCACCAGCCGATGTGGTACCGCGCGAACTTCGCTCCTTGGGAGAAGGGCCGTCTCTGGCTGGGTTCCGCCTTCGTGGCGATCCCGACCGAGGAGCAGTATGGCCTGTTCTCCGCCGTGGACCTGGCCACCGGCAAGATCGCGTGGCAGAACAAGGTGCCGCAGCCGATGATGGGTGGCGCGCTCTCGACCGCAGGTGGCCTGACGTTCACCGGCGAGGGCAACGGCAACTTCAACGCGTATGACTCGAAGACCGGCAAGCTGCTCTGGACGTTCAACGCGGGCGCCGGCTGCAACTCCGCCCCGATGAGCTTCAAGCGCAAGGGTGAGCAGATGATCGGCGTCGCGTGTGGTGGCAACTACCAGCTGAACTTCCCGCTGGGCAGCGCCATCCTCTTCTTCGGGCTTCCGAAGTCGGTGGCGTCGAAGTAACTATCGGCAAGTCGTTTGCACTACTGATGGGCGGGAGTGCCTCTCGAGGTGCTCCCGCCTTCAGTTTCTATCGTTCATGATCAGGAGCCGCAATGGTTTACGGTGCACTTGCAGTCGTTGCTGTGGTGTTTGCTGCTGTCCCAGCCACAGTCCTCTCACAGGGACAACCGGCCACGCGGAAGCCGGATCCCGCCTGGCTCACCTGGAACGCCGACACCAAGACGGTGACGTTTCAGCTCATCGCCGGCGCGCCGGCGGCGCCGAGTCCGTTCAACTTCAACGGCTTCACCGATGGGAACCTGACCCTGGTGGTGCCGGCGGGTGCCACCGTGGTGATGCCGTTCGTCAACGAGGATGGCGTGCCGCACAGCGCCGAGGTGGCTTCCGGCACGGGGCCGATCCCGAACATGGGTGGAGAGGCTGCGATTCCCCGGGCGTACACCATCAACCTGCTCGAGGGACTGCCGCAGGGCGGCAAGGACGTGATGCGCTTCACTGCGGCGCCGAACGCCACGTTCCGGATCATCTGCGGCGTGCCGGGTCACGCTCCAGCAGGGATGTTCATCGACATGCGCGTGGACCCGGCTGCGAAGGAGCCGTCGATGGTGGTCACGCCTTCGGCCAAGTGACATCCCCGTCGCCGCGCTGGCTGGTGGCAGTGCTCGGCGTCGCCACCGGATGCGTCCTGACCGCTGGATACCTGAGCGCTCGCCAGGACCGCTCCTGGTTCGAGCTCGACGGCCGCGACTGGATCGCGATGGAGGCTCCCCAGCGGGTGGCCTGGACGCAGGGGTTCCTGGCCGGGCGCGCGGTGGGGCAGCTACCCGATTCTGTGGCCCGGGACACAATCGCATTGGTGCAGGGCCTGAATCAACTGCGTCGGGGCGGTGGGCTCGCCTTTCCCTACGCTCCGTCGCTGTATGCCTCCCGCATGAGCGACTACTACTACTGGGAAAACCATCGTCCGCATGCGCTCTGGTGGGCCATGCAGGACGTGAACGGGGAGTTGAAGCGATGAACGCAGGCTCGGCGGGTGCGCGGGTAGGCGGGTGGGCGCGAACGGCGCTGCTGTGTTGCGCCCTCACGGCGCCATTGGCTGCGCAGACCGCGCCGACCAAGCCCACGACACTCAAGTACGACAGCGTGAATGCCGTCATCGCCGCGCTGATGCCGGCGGCCCAGAAGCAGGACGTGAGGAACATCGCCTTCTCGGCTCAGGGCACGGAACTCCGGATGGACGCGGAGGTGCGGCTCGCGGCGGTGCCAGGCATGGAGATGATGGCAGCACTCGGTTTCGCGAAGATGACCGGGATCGGTCCGGTGAGCATCGTGTCGCCCGGCATGGTGGGCTGGCGGATCCGCTCGATCGAGGTGGCAGGCGTGCCCCTTGCCGAGTCGATCTGGAGTCCGCCGGTGCGGAAGGCCACGAAGCGGAGCGACAACGTGGTGCCCGTTCCGGTTGGCGCCTGGGTGAAGGGGGTGGAGGTGCAGCCTGCTGGGCTGCGGCTCTACTAGGGGGTCGGGAGTCCAGAGTCGAGAGTAACAACTCTCGACTCTCAACTTCAGGTGCTAGAATCTGCAGTATGTCAAAGAACTGAAAGCAGTTGCACCATTCCGCAGTACGCTACCGGTAGCACCGTTCTTGCCTCGATGGTGGGTCGAGTTTTCCAAGTTATCCATTGACATTGTCTTGGATAGAACCGACCCCGCATCACGAGGTCAGTATGCAAACGTCCCGTGCGATCTGCGCTGCAGTTTCCGTTGTCATGTTCTTGTCGCTTTCGGCATGCACCGCAGTGTCCGAACCGGACCCGGGTGACGGTGGAAATCCGCCTCCGGTGGCGAATGCCAACTGGTCGGATCCGGCCACGTGGGGCGGTACGGTGCCCGCAGCCGGCGCCGATGTAGTGATTCCTGCCGACAAGAACGTGCTCCTGGACATGGACACGCCGGCGCTGGGGAGCCTCACGATCAACGGCTCGCTCACGTTCTCTCCGTCGATGGACCTGGCGCTCACTTCGCGTTACGTGATTGTGCAGGGAACACTGCAGATCGGCACCGCGTCCGCCAAGCGGACGAGGAAGGCGACGATCACGCTGACCGGCGATGGCAGTGGCGACATCCAGGGCTTCGGCGACAAGATGATTGGCGTGCTGGCTGGTGGCCGGCTCGAGCTGCATGGCGAGGCGCGGCTGGCGTGGACCAAGCTGTCGTCGACTGCCACCGTGGGTGCCACGCAGATCACGCTGTTGCAGGCGCCCAACTGGCGCGTCGGCGACCGGATCGTGCTCGCATCGACGGACTTCGATCCATTCCAGGCAGAAGAGGCGACGATCACCCAGGTGAGCGGCTCGAGCGTGACGTTCGAGACGCCACTGCGCTACGCGCACTGGGGCACGCTGCAGTCGGTGAGCGGTGTGTCGCTGGACGAGCGGGGCGAGGTGGGCCTCCTGTCGCGCAGCATCACCATCCAGGGCGACAGCGCGTCGCTTACGACCGGCATCGGCGGTCACGTGATGGTGATGCAGGGGGCCACGGCGCACGTGGAAGGCGTGACCTTCACACGCATGGGGCAGAAGGCCCGCCTGGCGCGCTACCCGATGCACTGGCACATGGCCGGCGCGGTGGACGGGCAGTATTTCCGCAACAACTCGGTGTGGAAGAGCTTCAACCGCTGCCTGACGGTGCATGGCACCGACAATGTCGTCGCTGACGGCAACGTCTGCCACGATCACATCGGGCACGGGTTCTTCCTGGAGGACGGGGCGGAGTCGGGCAACACCTTCACGGGCAACCTGGTCATGACCACGCGCGCGCCGGCCACGGGCGAGGCGGTGCTGCCATCCGACACCCGGCCGTCGAGCTACTGGATCACGAACCCGGACAACACCTACCGGGGCAACGTGGCGGCGGGCTCGCGCGGCATCGGCTTCTGGTGCGCGTTCCCGGCGTCACCCACCGGCCTCTCGGTGGGCGCGGCGGACCTGCCGCGGCGGACCGCGCTGCGCGAGTTCAAGGACAACGTGGCGCACTCCAACCGGTCGGTCGGCCTCAACGTCGATGACGGACCGACCATGGATGGCACCACCGAGACGACCAACTACTCGCCGCGGCAGGATCCGGCCAACGACTCGCCGGCGGTCATCGCTGACTTCACCGGGCTGCGGGCCTACAAGAACTCCGGCCGCGCTGTCTGGCTTCGGGGCAGGGACCAGCGGATCACGAATGCGGTGCTGGCCGATAACGGCATTGGTGCCACGTTCGCCTCCAACGAGACGTTCGTGCAGAACTCGACCTTCATTGGCGAGAGCGAGAACGTGGGCACCGCCGCGCTGGGCTTCTACCGCGGCTATGAGTTCTACGACGGGCGGGTGGGTGCCGACAACGTGAAGTTCATCAACTTCAACAAGATGGGCACGATCCCGTCGAGCGCGCTGGGACAGAATCGCAACAACGCCTTCCCGATCAGTACCGGGAACTTCGCGCGCCAACTCCAGTTCATCAATTCGAACGAGGTGTACTTCGAGGACCCGCACGCCGACAAGGACGGAGACAAGGCGGCGGCCTTCTACGACTCGACCGGCTCGGTGACGGGTGCGGCGGGCAACTTCGTCGTGGCGAACGTGCCGTTCATGGTGGATGGCACGTGCACGTTTCGCTCGGCATGGAACTCCCAGGTCTGCACCGGCCGCCGGGTCAACCTGCGGATCAACAACAATGGCCCGGAAGCGGCGGGTCCCTTCACGCTGACGCGGGACGACAATGCCAGCATCACCCTCGTGGGCGTGCCAAACACGCAGACGACGGGCACGACCACGGCAGTGCCGGGACGGGGTTACGTGGTGGCGTGGGGCGGCGCGGTGCCGCCCAAGCCGCGAATCTTCCTCAACCGGACGCAGGTGGGTGAATGGGCGCGGGTCACGGTGCCGTATCCCACGGGGAACATCAGGGTGATCCGGGACTACAACTCGGGTTCGCCGCTGGCGCAGGCCGCAAGTGTAGCCGAGGTGGACAATGCGACCGGCGCGGCGTGGTATTACGACGGCACGCAGGTGCACCTGAAATTGATGACGAACACCGGGCGGGACTACGCGTCGATGTTTATCGAGCCGCTGTAGAGGACGTGAGGACGTAAAGTTGGGGGGAGGGCGGGCCGAGAGGTCCGCCCTTCTCGTTTCGTGCGATAGGCCAGTCGGGCTGGGCCGACAGGCCAGTCGGGCGGGGCGCCCGGCTCGGGGAAGGGAGAACGCACGCCGAAGTTCCCCTTCGATCCGATGCAACGGTGCGTTCTACGATCCCCTTCGCCGGGCGCCCCATCCCTCCCGGCCACTTCCCGCTTCCTGTTCCCAAGTCTCACCTATTGCTTCACGTCCTCACGTCCTCACGTCCTCACGTCCTCACGTCCTCACGTCCTCACGTCCTCACGTCCTCACGTCCTCACGTCCTCAGATCCGCCGGCACCTGTTCGATCATCACCCGCGTAATGGGGCGGCGGAGTAGTGTCCGGACGCGCAGCGTGAGGATGGCCGCCACGACCGCGAGCGCCGCTGCCAATCCCCACCAGAGGCCCACAGGGCCCATGGCGGTGTGAAACCCCAACGCGAGGCTGAGGGGGATTCCGCAGAGCCAGAAGCCGCCAAGGTTGATGAGCATGGGCACCCGGGTATCACCGGCGCCGCGGAGGATGCCGGCGGTGACGGCCTGGGCGCCGTCGAAGAGCTGGAAGACGCCGGCGACGGGGAGCAGGGCCGCCGCCAGCGCGATGGTGGCCACATCGTTGGTGTAGAGGTGGGCAAGCTGCACCGGAATGAGCAGGAACACGATACTCGTCAGGGCCATGAAGCCGATGCCATAGACCATCGCGGCCCGCGCCGCTCGGCGGGCGCCGGACTGATCGGTGGCGCCGATGGCGTGCCCGACCAGCACCGCGGCAGCCTGTCCCACGCCGAGCGGCACCATGAAGGTGAGCGACGCGAGGTTGATCGCGACCTGGTGTGCGGCGACCGGGATGGTGCCGAGGCGGCCCATCATCAGGCCGACGGCCCCGAACGCGGTAAACTCGAGGGCAGTCTGCACGCCAATGGGCAGGCCGACACGGAACAGGCGCCAGAGCGGGGCGAGGTCGAGTGCGTCGCGACGCAGGGGGCGCAGCGCGGGCCCGAGTTCGTGCCAGGCGAGGCCCAGCAGGATGAAGGGGAGCGCCCAGCGGCCGATGGTCGTGGAGATGGCGGCCCCGGTGACGCCCAGCGCGGGCGCGCCCAGGTGCCCGTAAATCAGCATCCAGTTGAGGACGCCATTGATGAGGTTGCCGGCGACGATGCAGATGATGATCGGGCGCATGTGACGGAGGGCCTGGAGGCTCTGGCGCAGCGCGACGAACAGGTACAGGGGCAGCACGCTGGGCGCGGTCCAGCGGGCATAGGCGCCGGCGAGGGGCACCACCTCGGTCGGTTGCCCCATCGCCCGGAGCGCCGATTCGCCGTAGAGCAGGACGAAGGCGGTGGGGATGGACAGGGCGATGGCAAGGAGGAGCCCGCGCTGGACGCCGCGTGCGACGGCGGGATGGTCGCCCGCACCCAGGGCCTGGGCGACGACGGGGTCGAGGGCCATCAGGACGCCCATGCCGAGAATGGCACAGCCGAAGAAGTACAGGTTGCCCAGGGCCACCGCGGCGAGCGCCGTGGCGGAGAGGTGGCCCACCATTATGGTGTCCACCACGCCCATGGCCATGATGCCGACCTGCACCACCACCACCGGCAGGGCGAGGCGCAGCAGGGCCCGGCTCTCCTCCCCGGTGGGCAGGGCGCGGGCGACTACATTTCTCATGTTCAGTCTGGTCCCAGGTTTTCGCCGGCCGAAAGGTACACAGGTACTCCGTGGCATCAGCTGAAAAGAAGAAGAACCGGGTGACAACGGCGGTCGTCTGGCGCGAAGCCCGCGAACTGATCTGGGCGCATCGCGGCAAGATGGGCGTCGGCATGCTGCTCATGGTGGTGAACCGCCTGGCCGGCCTGGTGCTTCCCACCAGCTCGAAATTCCTCATCGACCGGGTGCTGCCGCAGCACCGCATCGACCTGCTCGGCCAGCTGGCCCTCGCGGTGGGCCTGGCGACCCTGGTGCAGGCCGCCACGTCGTTCGGGTTGTCGCAGGTCATGAGCATCGCGGCGCAGCGGGCGATCACCGACCTGCGCAAGGCGGTGCAGGAACACCTGCTGCGACTGCCGGTGAGTTACTTCGACTCGACCAAGACCGGGGTGCTGATCTCGCGGGTGATGAGCGACGCAGAAGGGATCCGGAACCTGGTGGGCACGGGCATCGTGCAGCTGCTGGGTGGATTCATGACGGCGGCGATCGCGCTGGGCGTACTCTTCTGGCTCAACTGGCGGATGACGACGATCACCCTCGTCATCCTCTCGGTATTCGGCGCCGTCATGGCGGTGGCGTTCAACCGGCTGCGGCCGATCTTCCGGCAGCGGGGAGCGATCAATGCGGAGGTGAGCGGCCGCCTGGCGGAGACGGTGGGCGGGATCCGGCTGGTCAAGACCTACACGGCAGAACGGCGGGAGCGGCTGGTGTTCGCGCGGGGGGTGCACAAGCTCTTCCGCAACGTAGCGGCGACGATCACCGCGATCTCCTGGGTCTCGGCCGTCACCACCGTCATCATCGGCCTCGTGGGCATGCTGCTCATCACCATGGGCGGGCGCGCGATCCTGAGCGGCCAGATGACGCTGGGTGATTTCATCATGTACATCTTCTTCATCGGCCTGGTCGCGGCACCGCTGGTGCAGATCGCGTCGATCGGTACGCAGGTGAGCGAGGCCTTCGCCGGGCTGGACCGGATCCGCGAAGTGCGCGGGCTCGTCACCGAGGACGCCGGCGACGCCGGGCGGCGCCAGGTGCCGGTCATCGACGGCGACGTGCTGTTCGACGACGTGAGCTTCAGCTACGAGCCCGAGGTTCCGGTGCTGCAGAACGTCAGTTTCCACGCGCCGGCGGGGTCAACGACCGCATTGGTGGGATCGAGCGGATCGGGGAAGAGCACCATGCTGAGCCTCATCCTCGCGTTCAACCGCCCGCAGACGGGCCGGGTCATGGTGGATGGGATGGACCTCACGACACTTCGGCTGCGCGACTACCGGAGCCAGCTGGGCGTGGTGCTGCAGGACAACTTCCTCTTCGACGGCACCATTGCCGACAACGTGGCGTTCTCGAAGCCGGGTGCGACCCGAACGGAGATCCTCGCGGCGGCGGGCCTGGCGCACTGCGACGAGTTCGTGAGCCGCTTCACGGAGGGATACGACACGGTGGTGGGGGAGCGGGGGGTGAAGCTCTCAGGCGGCCAGCGGCAGCGGGTCGCCATTGCGCGGGCGATCCTGGCCGACCCCCGGATCCTGATCCTGGACGAGGCAACGTCGAGCCTCGACAGCGAGAGTGAGGAACTCATTCGCGACGGGTTGCGGCGGCTGCGGACGGGGCGCACGACCTTCGTCATTGCGCACCGGCTCTCGACCATCGCGAGCGCGGACCAGATCCTGGTGCTCGAGGGGGGCCGGATCGTGGAGCGGGGCACGCAGCCGGAACTGCTGGCGCTGGGCGGGCGGTACAAGCAGTTGTACGACAAGCAGTATGGGCTGGAGACAGACCGGTTCATCAATCCCGGGGAGGATTTTACGCCGGAGCCGGAAGAACTGGGCGTGAGGACGTGAGGGAGCGGCGGAAATCTTCAGTGTGATCTACCTCACAGATTCGGGCTTTCCAGCGTCGCTCGGGGCCATGCCCCGGCCAGGCAGGAACCCCGGGGAGGGGCCGGGGTATAGGGCACGTTGGACAAACCTTAACACCCCCTGGAGACTGTCTCATGAAGTTCAAGATGCTTGCCCTGGCCGTCCTGGCCTCCGCCGTTACCCTGGCCGCCTGCGGCGATGACGATCCCGTGACGACCGCACAGCTTCGCGCCGTGCACCTGTCGCCCAATGCGCCAAACGTCGACATCTTGGTGAACGGCGCCGAGGTGGCGACCAACGTGGCCTACTTGGACAACACGGATTACCTGAGCGTCCCGAGCGGGGCTACGACGGTCCAGGTGCAGCCGGTCGGCAGCAACACCAACGTCATCGATGCGTCGCCCACCCTGGCCGTCGACAGTTCGTACACCGTCCTGGCGGCGAACTTCGTCGCCCAGATCGAGGCGATCTTGCTGACTGACGACCGTACCGCCCCGATCACCGGGAACGTCAGGGTGCGCATCGTTCACGGGGCCCCCACGGCGCCAGCGGTCGACGTGTACGTGACGGGACCCGCGGCGGACCTGGAAACCGCCGTGCCGGTCCTGACCAACCGCATCTTCAGGAGCGTTTCGTCCTACCTGACCCTGCCGGCCGGCACCTACCGGATCCGGGTCACCGTGGCCGGTACCAAGACGGTGGCGATCGATTCCGGTGACGTGCCCCTCGCGTCGGGACAGGTTCGTACGGTCATTGCCACCGATGCACCGGGCGGCGGCGTTCCGTTCGGGGCGAAGATCCTCGCCGACCTGAACTAGGACGTGAGGACGTGAGGACGTGAGGACGTGAAGTGGTGCGTCCTCCTCGTCCTTACCGAATAGCGAGGAGTTCCACGTCGAACACCAGAGTTGCATTAGGGGGTATGGCGCCGGGGTAGCCCTCGGCGCCGTACCCCAGTTCGGGCGGGACGACGAGACGTCGCTTCCCGCCCTTCTTCATGCCCGCCACGCCCTCGTCCCAGCCGGCGATGACCCTGGCCTGACCCACGGCGAACTCCAGCGGGGAGCCGCCCAGGCTGGAGTCGAACTGTTTCCCATTGACCAGCCAGCCGGTGTAGTGCACTTGCGCGGTCTGCCCGGCGGCGATTCCCGGCCCGGTGCCTTCCTTGATGTCGAGCAGGTAGAGGCCGCTGGGCTTCTTCGTCATGTGGTCGAGGTGCACGTCCAGCTCCCTGGCGTAGGTGACGGTTTCCGGTGGCCCGGAGACTCCGGCGCCGCCCTCCGCTTTGCGGCAGGCCATGAGCGATATCAAGAGGGCGGCGAGGACCAGCGTGCGCACGGGATTCTCCGGGTTTGGCAATCTTGGAATGTAGCCGCTTGACGCTCCCACCCCGTGCCCCTAGCATCCCCTCGCCGAATGCGACTCAACCCCTTCCGCGCCCTGCGCCCGCCACCGGATTTCGCCGCTCAGGTGGCGTCCGTGCCGTATGACGTGGTCGACCGTGACGAGGCGTCGTCGCTGGCCGCTGGCAATCCCCGCAGCTTCCTTCACGTCGGCCGTCCCGATATCGACCTGCCCGCCGGCACCGATCCCTACGACCCTTCCGTCTACGCGCAGGGGCGCGCGGCCCTGGACGGCTTCCTGGCCAACGGCACGCTGGTGCGAGATGGCGACCGCACCCTCTACGTCTACCGGCAGGAGATGGACGGCCGGGGCCAGACCGGCGTGGTGGCCTGCGTGCACGTGGACGACTATGAGCAGGACATCATCCGGAAGCACGAGAAGACCCGGAAGGACAAGGAAGACGACCGCACGCGCCACGTGCTGACGCTCGATGCCAACGCCGAGCCGGTGTTCCTGGCCTATCGGTCGAGTGAGGCGATCAATGCCGATGTGGCGGCGGCGGTGGCGGCGCCGCCGCTGTACGACTTCGTGGCGCCCGATGGCGTGCGGCACATCGTGTGGAAGGTGGTGGACCCGTCGCCGCTGCTGCGTCACTTTGCCCAGGTGCCGCTCGCGTACGTGGCGGACGGGCATCACCGCTCGGCGAGTGCCTGGCGGGCGGGGCAGGAACGGCGCCGGGCGAACCCGCACCACACCGGGAACGAGGAGTACAACTGGTTCCTGGCGGTGCTCTTTCCGGCCGACGCCCTGGCCATCCTGCCGTACAATCGGGTGGTGAAGTCGCTCAACGGACTCTCCGCCGAGGCGTTCCGCGCGCGGCTGGCAGCGCTCGGGCGCGTGGAGGCGGTGGCGGACGCGCGGCCACCACGGTCGGGCGCATTCGCGTTCTTCCTGGAGGGGCGCTGGTGGCGGCTCACCATGGACGAGTCCACCATCGATCGTCGCGACCCGATCGGGTCGCTCGACGTGTCGCTGCTGCAGGATCGCGTCCTGGGCCCGATCCTGGGTATCACCGACCCGCGCACCGACAAGCGGATCGACTTCGTGGGCGGCATTCGTGGCACGGCGGAACTGGAGCGGCGGGTGACGAGCGGCGACATGGCGCTGGGGATCTCGCTTTTCCCCACCACGATGGACCAGCTGCTGGCGGTGTCGGATGCGGGCCAGATCATGCCGCCAAAGAGCACGTGGTTTGAGCCCAAGTTGCGGAGTGGGCTGTTTGTGCACGAGCTGGGCTAGCAGTCGGCTGTCGGCAGTCGTCAGAGAGTCGGCAGCCAGCCCGTGCCGACGACTGAAGACTTCCTGACGACTGACGACTCACGACTGACGACTGGGAACCCATGCGCGTCCTCATCGCTGACAAGTTCGAGAAGATCGGCACCGACGGCCTCAAGGAGCTGGGCTGCGAGGTGGAGTCCCAGCCCGATCTGGGTGCCGACACCCTGCCCGGGGCGCTGGAGCGGGTGGACCCGCAGATCCTGATCGTCCGGGGGACGCGGGTGTCGGCGGCGGCGCTCAAGTCCGGGGCGAGCCTGAGCCTGGTGATCCGTGCCGGCGCGGGAGTGGACACCATCGACGTGCCGGCGGCGTCGAGTCTCGGCGTGTTCGTCGCCAATTGCCCGGGCAAGAACTCGATCGCGGTGGCGGAGCTGGTGATAGGCCTGCTGCTGTCGTGCGACCGGCGGATCCCCGACCAGGTGGCGGCGCTTCGGGCCGGCCAGTGGAACAAGGGTGAGTACTCGAAGGCGCGCGGCCTGCACGGGCGCACGCTGGGCATCGTCGGGCTGGGGCAGATCGGCCGGGAGATCATGGCGCGGGCGCACGCCTTCGGGATGAACGTGGTGGCGTGGAGCCGGAACCTGACGCTGGCGGAGGCGACGCGGCTGGGCATTGCCTACGCCGAGACACCGATCGAGGTGGCGCGGCGGGCTGACGCGGTGACCGTCAATGTGGCGGCCAACGCGGAAACGAAGCAGCTGGTGAATGCGGAGTTCCTGGCGGCGATGCGGCCGGGGTCGTACCTCATCAACACCTCACGGGGCTCGGTGGTGGACGAGCTGGCGCTGGCCGAAGCGGTGAAGACGCGGGGCATCCGGGCGGGGCTCGATGTGTTCGAGGGTGAGCCCGGCGGCTCAGCGGCGGAGTTTGCGTCGGCGATTGCGCAGTTGCCAGGCGTCTACGGCACGCACCATGTCGGAGCCTCCACCGATCAGGCTCAGGTGGCAATCGCGCACGAGGTGATCCACATCGTGCAGCAGTTCGTGCAGGCGGGCATGGTACCGAACTGCGTCAATCGCCTCGCTCGCAGCTCGGCGACGCACGTGCTGTCGGTGCGGCATCACAACCGGCCCGGCGTGCTGGCGCACGTGTTCAAGGTGCTGTCCGACGGCGCCATCAACGTCGAGGAAGTGGAGAACATCATCTATCATGGCGCCACGGCCACGCTCGCGCGCATCCACCTGGATGGACGCCCCGCGCCCGAGGCGCTCCAGGCGATCCGCAGTGGCAACTCGCACATCATCTCGCTCGACCTCACGGAGATCGACAAGTGACCGATCGTATCTGGAACTTCGGCGCCGGCCCCGCGGTCCTTCCCGAGTCGGTGCTCAAGAAGGCCCAGCAGGACATCTGGAACGTGGCGGGGAGCGGGATTGGCATTGGTGAGCACAGTCACCGGGGCAAGGTGTTCGACAAGATCATCAAGGAGACGGAGCAGTCGTGCCGCGACCTGGGCGGCATCGACGACGGCTACCGGGTGCTGTTCCTGCAGGGCGGCGCGTCGCTGCAGTTCTCGATGGTGCCGATGAACCTGCTGCCGCCGGATCGCACCGCCGACTACCTGGTGACCGGCGTGTGGTCGGAAAAGGCGGTCATCGAGGCGAAGCGGGTGGGCGGGGTGCACGAGGCGGTGAGTGCGGCGGCGACGAAGTTCGATCGGATCCCGCCGGTGGCGGACATCAAGTATTCGCCGAACCCGGTATACGTGCACCTCACGACGAACAACACGATCTACGGCACCCAGTGGACCAGCGAGCCGCCGGTGCCAGCGGGAGTGCCGCTCATCGCGGACACCTCGAGCGACATGTTCAGCCGCCCACTCGACATCGGCAAGTACGGCATGATCTACGCCGGCGCCCAGAAGAACCTCGGGCCGTCGGGCGTGGTGCTGGTGATCATGCGGAACGACCTGGTAGAGGTGGGTAGCAAGGACCTTCCGACGATGCTGCAGTACCGCACGTACGCGAAGGAAAACTCGATGTACAACACGCCCAACACGTTCGGCATCTACGTGATGGGCGAGGTATTCAAGTGGATCAAGGCCGAAGGGGGGCTAGGGGCAATGCAACAGCACAACGCGGCCAAGGCCAAGGTGCTGTACGACTACCTCGACCAGAGCCGGGTGTTCAAGGCGCGGGCGATGCCTGGCAGCCGCTCACTGATGAACGTCTGCTTCTATACCGGGAGCGACGAGATGGACGGCAAGTTCGTGGCGGAAGCGACCAAGGCGGGGTTCGAGGGACTCAAGGGCCATCGGTCTGCGGGCGGGCTCCGGGCCAGCATCTACAATGCGATGCCAGCGGCCGGGGTTAAGGCGCTGGTCGAGTTCATGAAGGAGTTCGAGCGCGCGCACGGATGAGCTGGGTAATCCTCAGCGCGACCGTCCCGCCTCGGGATCGGTGCGCTGGGGATCGTCGAGGTTGATGGTCCACTCGTCGGCCATGAACGATTCGCGGTAGTAGAGGGGGTCGTCACCCTCCGGCCCGCCCGCCAGCTTCCAGAAGTAGCTCACCAGTGGCAGCAGTGCCGATGTCGTCCCCGTCAGGAAGACGATCTCCCCTCCGGCATCCTCCTTCGGCTTGCCGGTCAGGAACTGCCACTCCGCCCGCGTAAAGGCATAGCTGCTGTCGATGCGCATCACGCCCGCGATGCCGGGGCGCGTGGTGCGCTTGGCGCAGAACCCGATGGTCCATCCGGTCGGCCCCGACGAAATGGTGTAGAGTGCATTGAGCTGGCCGAACTCCGGCCGGGCAAAGTGGTCGGCGTTCCAGGTGTGGAGTTTCGGGTACCACCACGGGCCGCCTCCGCCGGTGGCGATGAGGCCGACCGACCGTCCCGGCTTCTTGCGAATGGCGTAGCCCGAGTCGCGGATGAACTGGGTGGTTTGCGCTCGTGCCTGGCCACTCACCCCCCAGCGCGTCGTGCCCCAGCTGTCGGGTGATGAGAGCGTCGAGACGGTCGCCGTTTCCTGATTGCCGCGCCCGACGGCCCAGTATCGGCGTTCGATCGGGAGGAGGTTGTAGCGCGTGGTCGCCGCCTGCCAGGTGCCGCGCGCCGCGGGCTCGTCCGCGCGGCAGTCGTACCGGGGCAGCGCCTCGACCACGAGGTCCGCTATGCGCGGGAGCACTTGCTCGAGCCGTACCTCGAGCGACTCCTTCTTGCCGACCGGGACTGAGGCAGGCCGGTAGCCGATGGCCCGCGCGGAGACCGAGGTGAGTGACGGGAGCTTGCGGCGCTGGGCGATGGCGACCCCATCCTCCCGGGTGGCGAGGGTGAGCACGCGCCGGGTGCCGGCCCAGAACTCGACGGCGGCATTCGGGATCGGGGCGCCGTCCACGGCGACCACTCGCACAACGAACTGTTGCCCGGGGAGCGGGCGAGCCAGGGCCGTCGTGGCCACCAGCGATATGCACACCAGCAAGGCCCTCACGACGGATCGGAGGCCTAGCTCCGCGCTCCCGTCTTCGCGAAGGAGCCGATGAAATCCGCGTTCGTGGGATAGCGCTTCAGCTCGTTGACGAGGCGCTGCATGACATCGGCAGGTGCGAGCGCGGCAAATCCCGCTCGCACCTGCCGTACCGCTTCCAGGGCCTCGGGTGACAGGAGCAGTTCCTCGCGCCGGGTCCCGCTCGCCCGCAGGTCGATGGCGGGGTAGATGCGCCGTTCGGCCATCTCCCGACTCAGCACCAGCTCGCTGTTGCCGGTGCCCTTGAACTCCTCGAAAATCACCTGGTCCATCTTGCTGCCGGTGTCGATCAGCGCGGTGGCAATGATGGTCAGGGAACCGGTGCCGGCCTTCGGGTCCACCTGGCGCGCGCTGCCAAGCAGTCGCTTGGGGGTCTCGAGCGACTGCGCGTCGAGTCCGCCGGACAGGGTGCGCCCGGTGCTGCGCTCCGTCGTGTTGAAGGCGCGCGCAAGCCGAGTGATGGAGTCGAGGATGATGACCGCGTCGCGTCCCTCCTCCACCCGGCGCCGGGCCCGCTCGACCGTCAGCTCGGCGAGTGCCACATGCCGCTCCGCGGGGTGATCAAAGCTGGACGCGATCACCTCGCCCACGCCGGCCAGCTCCATCTCGCTCACTTCCTCGGGGCGCTCGTCCACCAGCAGGATGAACAGCTGGGCCTCGGGGTGGTTGTGGGCGATGCCGGCGGCGATGGTCTGCAGCACGGTCGTCTTGCCGGCCTTGGCGGGCGCCACGACCAGCGCGCGCTGCCCGAACCCGAGCGGGGCGATCAGGTCAACCAGTCGGCCGGTCATGTCGCCCTTCCGGCCCGGGGCCTCGGCGCCCTCGAGCTTGAGGACGCGGTACGGATGGATCGCGGGGAGCCGCGTGAAGTCAGGGCGACGCCGGGCCTCCTCGGGCGGCCGGCCGTTGACGGCGGTCAGCTTCCGCAACAGCGGCGGCTTGCCGCGGTTCGGCGCAAGCACCTCGCCGGTGAGTTCGTCACCGGAGCGCAGGCCGAACTCACGCACGGTGCGATCGTCCACCCGCACGTCGTCGCGCTGCGGGTCCCAGGCCATGCTCTGCCGACGCAGGGAACCCTGGCGCCCGTCGAGTTCGAGGACGCCGAGGCTTTCTGGTGTTGCCGTCATATGCTCAGGGGCTCAGTTCTTCAGTCAGGGACGCGGCTGCGCCGGAGGGTGGGAGGTCGGGTGCCACTCAGCGCGCGCGCGATGCGGCGTGAGGTGGGCGAGGATGAGGTGTTGTCGGTCTCGTTGTCGAGCTGCGCGATGTGGGTCTGCAGCCAGGTCGCGAGGACCTGATACTCGTCGGCGACTGACGGGTCATCGAACGAAATGCTGGTGCCGCTCAACTCGTACTCGCCCCAGTGCCCGAGGAGCAGGGTGTAGAGATCGTCGGTGAAGGTGAGGAGCGAGTCGGTGAGCTCGGATCCCTCGTAGCTCTCCTTGAGCGTGGCGCGGGACTTCCAGTCACCCTGCTGCCCGCGGCTCCACCCCATGCGGCTCACCTGGTAGGTGACGGTATCGCGATAGGCCCGTTCGATCTGCACTTCATCGGAATGATAGACCCGCACGATGTTGCGCGCGGCAGTGACGAGACGGCGGCCGGCGCGGAGGCTGTCGCGGCTGCTGAGACGGGGGTTCGAGAAGAGGCGCGACACGCCGCCCAGCGCCAGGTCGGAATCCATGGCGGTACGGGCGTTGGCGTAGGCGCCGGCGTAGCTGCGGCGCAACTCGATGGGGGTCATGGGGCGCAGCCCCTCGACTGAAGCCCGCGGCTGTGCACCGGGAATGAGCCGTCCTGGCCGGGATGTGGCGCGAGGTCCGGTGCCCGCCGTCTCGGCGACTGCGAGCAGCGCAATCGCCCGCGCCAGGTCGCGATCGGACACGGAGTCGACTGCCTGACGGGCCAGCGCCGTGTCACCCGGTGCCATGGAGTCGGGTTCGACGCCCTGCTGTACCGCCGTGGGACGATTCGACCACCACTGCCAGCCGAACCATGCCCCGGTGGAGATGAGCAGGACCAACGCGACCGCCCCGCCGATCAACGCCAGACCGCGGAAGCGCGGTTCCGGCTTCCACTCGAGCGGCTTGTACTCCGTCGAATCGAGGTCCTCCCCGGGCAGCGGCGACAGCTCACCGTCCAATGACGGTTCGGCCATGTAGGCGGTGGGCGACGGGATTGGGGCGCGGTGCGCCGTGGAAGGGGGTGGAGCGGGTGGAGCGGGTGGGGCTGGTGGCTCAGCTTGGATCAGGGATGGAATCGGTTCCTTCAGGGTCAGGAAATCGCCGGCGATCGAGAGCCCCTCCGCGGGCTTTACCTCCGGTGCCGCCGCCAACTGTTCGGCGGCATCGATGGCGAGATCGGTATTGATGACGAGATCAGCCATTGGCGTGACGGGCGGCTCCGGGAGCCTGGGCGCCATGCCCTTGATCTCGTCGTCGCTCAGGAGATCGAAGTCGAGCCCGACCTCCGCGGCGGCGCCCTCCTCGGCTACAAATCGCGAGCCGAGCTGAGGGTGCCGGGTGACCTGAACCCATACCTTCGTCGCGGGATGAAAGAGCAGCGCGTCCCGGGTGATCACGCCAAGCTCGACGTCCCAAACCATCTCGTCGACGGTTCGATACGTCTTTTCGTCACCCGAGGGCAGCCGGACGTAATACACGGCTAGCGCACCGGTGTGACGGAATGTGCGGCAACGATGAGCAGCGGCCTTCTCATGGGGTGCTCGAAAAGTAGGTACATCGGTGACGCAAGGCCATGTGCCAGCAGGATATCAAGCCTTCAGCCGGCCCAGGGCACGGGCCAGGTTGGCGCGGGCGCGTGGCTCGCGCAGCTGCATGACGGGGGTAAAGAACAGCGGTTGGCGCGAGGCAAAGTCGGCGAGTATCCGGGCACGCCCGGCCTGGAACTGAGCGGCAGGGAGCATCGCGTACTCAGCGCGCACGGCGTGCTCGTAGGCGTCGAAGACAGGGTCGTCGGCCGCGAGTATGGAAAGATCGGCATCACGCACCACGGCGGCGTCGGGTGTAACGGACGATGCTTTCAGGTGTCCAGTTTCGAGAATGAGGGCGCTTAGGGCGCGTAGGGCGCGTAGGACGGGGAGGTGTTCCATTGCCCATTCAACGCTCCGCTGCTCGCAATCGTCTCGCATCGGCTCCCAGACGACGTCGTGGAGCCACAGGGCAAGCTCGGCCACATCGGGATTCGGGGCGAGGTGGCGCAGTTCGTCGAAGGTGGCGAGCACGGCATCGAGATGCGCGAGCGTGTGATAATGCCGGCCAGGTGCAGAGTACTGCCGCTCGAGGGCGGCGAACGCGTCATCCGAGGGCGTGGCGCCGAGCCGCCGCCACAGCGCGTTCCATCGGGCCCGCCGCGGGGTCACGACGAGCAGCTGAGCTCGATCGACCCGGCCCAGGCCGGTGCGGTGGTGGCCCATGCCTCGTGACCCGGCTGCTCATCAAACGGGCGCTGCAGCAAGCGCAACAGCCGGTCGATGCCTGAGAAGTCGCCCGCCTGCGCCGCGGTGATGGCCTCGTGGGCCATCCAGGTGCGGAGCACGTACTGCGGATTGACGGCATCCATGCGCGCGCGCCGGCGGACATCGTCGCTCTGCTCCGCGCGCAGGCGGGCGCGGTAGCGTGACACCCATGCATCGCAGCCGGCACGGTCAGCGAACTGCGACGCCAACGCACGGCTGTCGGTATCGCCCGTAATACCCCCGAGTGCGCGCCAGGTGATGGTCCAGTCGGCGCGGGCCGCGTGCATCAGCCCGAGCAGCTCGTCGAGCAGCGTGTCGTCTCCCGGCTGTGCCATCTCCAGGCCCAGCTTGTCGCGCATGACGCGGGCGTACGCCTCTTCCCATGCGGGCAGATAGGCATCGAAGGCAGCCACGGCCTGCTCGCGGGGCATGAGGGGAAGGAGCGCCTGCGCGAGGGCGCTCACGTTCCACTGCCCAATGGCAGGCTGCTGGTCGTACGCGTAGCGGCCCTGCGGATCGGAGTGATTGGGGATGAACCCGCTGTCGAACGCCTCCATGAAGGCGTAGGGACCGTAGTCGAGCGTGAGGCCGGTAATGGAGAAGTTGTCGGTGTTCATCACGCCATGGGTGAAGCCGACGGCCTGCCACTGCGCCATGAGCGATGCCGTGCGGCGGGCGACCGTTTCCAGCAGGCGGGCATAGCGATCACCGTGGCCGGCGAACTCGGGGAAGTGCAGGTCGATGGTGTAGTCGGCCAGGGTGCGCAGGAACTCCGTCTGCCCGCGCGACGCAAACACCTCGAAGCTCCCGATGCGCACATGGGTGGGTGCCATGCGGATGATGCTGGCCGCCGTCTCGATGGTTTCGCGGCGCACCGGCTCGGAACTGCCCACGACGCAGAGCGCCCGCGTGGTGGGAACGCCAAGCGCGTGCAGCGCCTCCCCGCAGAGGTACTCACGGATGGCGGAGCGGAGCACGGAACGGCCATCGAATCCGCGAGAAAAGGGCGTGGGTCCGCTGCCCTTCAGGTGCAGGTCCCAGCGTTCGTCGCGCGCGTTCAGGACCTCGCCGAGGAGGATGGCCCGGCCGTCGCCCAGCTGGGGAACGAACGACCCGAACTGATGGCCGGCGTAGAGCATGGCGACGGGATCGCTGCCGGGGAACGGCTCCGCACCCGAGGCGTAGCGGAGGAATTCAGGTCGCGCGGCTTCGGCGGGATCGAGATCGATCAGCCGGGCGGCATCAGCGTTGAAATGGATCAGCACCGGATCGGGGAGCGGCGTCGGTGCCACGCGGATCCCGAACGGCGTGCCCAGGCGGGCATAGCTGTTGTCGAAGGTCAGGCCGGTGATCGGCCGCCCTGAGGTTGCGGTGGCGGTCATCCTTCAAGATACCTTTGGGGGTACGAAATTCACCTTCCAGAGAGAGCGACATGACCCGGCACCCCGGTATTCCTCCAATCCCCGCCACAAGCATCGCGCACTCACGCGCCATCCGGTTCGTGCTCGCCCTGTCGGTGTGGGGTGGCACCATTACGCGGGCCTCGGCGCAGGCGCCGTCGTCTCCGGACGTGATCCTCAATGTCGGCACCGGTGCCCCGCTGACGCGCGCTGCGCTGCTGAAGCGCCTGCAGGGTGCCGACTTCGTGCTGCTCGGCGAGGTGCACGACAATGCGACGCAGCACCGGTTGCGTGCCGAACTCATCGGAGCCAGCGCGTCATCGAAGCCGGCCATCGTGTTCGAGCAGTTCCCCTGGGGCGCGGACAGCGTCCTGCAGACGCAGCCGACGCTGCCCATCGAGGACTGGCTCGACCGCGCGGGATTCGACCGCAAGAACTGGCGCTGGCCCTTGCACCAGCTGCTGGTGGACGTGGTCGTGGAGTACGACCTGATGCGCTACGGCAGCCAGCTGAGCCGTGACCGGCTGCGCCCCGTCATGCAGGGCGGGCCCGCCGCCGCCCCACCTCCACTTGGAGACATGATGATCCAGGTGCCGCTGTCCGAGGCCGGTGCACAGGCGCTGGTGCAGACGCTCGCCGAGGGCCACTGCGGCGAGCTGCCGCCGGAGATGGTGCCGATGATGCGCGCCGCGCAGGAGGCACGGGACGCGGCGATGACGGAGGCGCTCCTCCGCGCTGCCCATAGTGGACACCCGGCGTGGCTCATCGCCGGCAACGGTCATGTGGGACGCGACTACGGGGTGCCGCGGTTCCTGGCGCAGCTCGCACCTGCGAAGCAGGTCGTGGTCGTGGGTTTCCTCGAGCGCGAGCCGGACGGAGCACTCCCGAGTGAGGCCGAGCGGAAGGTATACGACGTCGTGTGGGTGACCGAGCGGGCGGAGCGTGAGGATCCCTGCGCGGCCATGCGAAAGAAGTAGCGATTGTGCAAACGCGGCTGACCGGCCGTCAGCCGCGCACTACGCCACGACACTCCCCGAACCCGATGTGGGCAAAGCCCCCGCGCTCGCACGAACCGCGCATGATCACTTCGTCACCATCCTCGAGGAAACGGCGGGTCTCGCCGGAGGGGAGCTGGATCGGATCGGCACCGCGCCAGGTGAGTTCGAGGAGGCAGCCGCGCGCGTCCTTCGCCTCGCCGGACACGGTGCCGCTGCCGAGCAGGTCGCCGGGCTGCAGGTTACAGCCGCTGGACGTGTGGTGCGCGAGGAGCTGCGCCGGCGTCCAGTAGAGGTCGGCGAGCGTGGAGTGGCTCAGGCGCATCGGCTCGTGCCCGTCGGCGCGCATGCGCGCACTGGAGAGCAGTACCTCGAGTCGCACATCGATGCCGCCAGTGGCCTGATCAGCGGCGTCGGCGAGGTAGGGCAGTGGAGCGGGGTCACCCTCCGTGCGCGCGAACGCCGGCACGCGAAATGGGGCGAGGGCCTCCATGGTGACGACCCAGGGCGAGATGGTGCTGCTGAAGTTCTTGGCGAGGAAGGGGCCGAGTGGCTGGTACTCCCACGTCTGGATGTCGCGGGCGGACCAGTCGTTGAGCAGGCAGAGGCCGAAGAGCCGCGCGCCGGCGCGCTCGATGGGCACCGGCTCGCCCTGTGCGTTGCCGCGCCCGACGAAGAATCCCACCTCCAGCTCGTAGTCGAGGCGCCGGGTAGGCCCGAATACCGGGGGCAGGGCCGCATCATCGCGGGTCTGTCCGCTCGGGCGATGCACATCGGTGCCACTCACCACGATGGACGAGGCGCGGCCATGGTAGCCGATGGGGACGTACTTGTAGTTGGGCAGGAGTGGATTGTCGGGCCGGAGCATCTTCCCCACGTTGGTCGCGTGGAAGATCGACGCGTAGAAGTCGGTGTAGTCGCCGATCGACGCAGGCAGCAGCATCTCGGCATCGGCCCGGGGCACGAGCTGGGCGCGCGCGGCTTCGGCGGAGTCAGAGCGCAGGAGCTCGCTCAGGGAGTGGCGGAACTGCAGCCGATGGGCGTGGGGCAGGGACATCAGCGCGTTGAGCGACGGCCCCTCGCAGGCCTCCCGCAGGGTATCGGCGCCGGAGACGAGGCTTTCCTGTGCCGCGTGGAAGAGGTCGAGCACCTGGTCGCCTATCGCAACGCCGATGCGGGGCCGGTCACTGGTGCCGCGCCGGCGGAACACCCCGAGCGGAAGGTTCTGCACGGGAAAGTCAGTGCCGGGTGCGTTGGCGGACGGGACCCAGCTGGTCAGGGCCGAGGCGTGGGTTTCATCGACAGGGAAGCGCGTCACAGGAGGCCCAGGGAGCGAAGGTCATCCACGGGCTCCCGGAAGGAACAGGAGCCGAAGCTGAGTGCCACGTGGTGGCGGACGGCGGCAATCTCGGTGCGTGATACGCTGCGGCCGCGCCAGCTGGCACCGGACTCAGTGAACTCAAAGGCAGTGGCGTCGTTTTCCTCCAGCAGCATCGCCAGTTCCCTTACCGTAAGGCCGGTGCGGGCAAAGGCGGCGGCCAGAAAGACGTTGATAAAGCCGAACATCATGCCGTGCGGGGCACCGGGCTCATAGGTGAGACGGTACTCGCCGCGCAGGGGGTGATGGAGACCGGCCGTGGCCTTGAACGGGACGCCAGCGTCGGCACAGGCCTGGATGAAGCGAGCGAGTGCCTGGCTTGCGGGGAAGGCGCCCGGGGTGACACCGCCGGTGCGGACCTTGGCACGGGCGCCGGCGCGGGAAATGGCTGCGAGGTGCCGGGCGAGATCGTCATCGATGGGCAACTCGACGTACGTCGTGAGCGCGGCTGGCACCGTCGCCAGCGCTGCCTCGAGGTCGGGAACCGCGTCGAGCTTGAGCTCGATGGTGTCGGCGACGGCGGTCCGGCCTTCGCTGGCGCGACTGCGGGCGTTGAAGTCGTCGATCGCCGTAAGGGTTGCATCGAGGTCGGCGCTGGCGAGCACGCTGAGTTGCCAGACGTCGCCAATGGCGGAGCCGCCGAGCGAAGCCAGTGAGGCCTCGAATTCGTCGAGGCGGCTCACGGGGAGGATGAAGTGGCCAAGCATCCAGGCGTCGGAGCCTGCACGGTGTGCGGCGTACTCGTGGACCGCGGCTGGCATGTCGAGGGCGGCCGGGGGAAAGAGGCCGGCGTAGTCCACCAGGGAGCGGAGGAGGGTGCAGAGCGCGGTTGAAGTCACGGGAGAATAATAGGGCTGGTACGGCTTGCACGCGTTGCGACCTGAAACCCTGCTCTCGCCTTTCGCGTACGCCAGCCATGCCCTTCACTACTGTCTCTGCACCGATCCGCGTTGGCATCGCGAGCCTCCGCAGCAACCCATTGCGCACGACCCTGTCGACGCTGGGGGTCATCATGGGGGTGGCGTCGCTGGTGGCGGTGCTGGCGGTGGGCGACGGGGTGGAGAAGTTCGCGCGTTCAGCGATCGAGCGCAGCACCGACTTGCAGACAATTGTGGTGGCGAGCCGGACGACGGACCAGGTGGACGGCGTGGAGGTGCCCCGCGACTCGGTACTGCGCTTCGGGCTCGGGACGCGGGATTCGATCGCCGGCATGCTGGGCACGAGGGCGAGCGTGTCGATACGCGATGCGCGGGCGGCGATGGTGTCGGGCGGCGCGATCAGTATCGAGCGCGCGGCGCTGGTGTTCGGCACGGTGCCCGAGGCGGAGGAGCGGCTCAACCCGACGTACCTGGGCGGGCGTTTCATCAGCGAAGCCGAGCTGCGGGACAGTGCGATGGTGGCGGTGATCTCGGAGACGCTGGCGCGCGCGCTGGCCAGTGAACCGAAGGACGCCATCGGGCAGCGGGTGACGCTGCGCGAGAGCGGGTTCACCGTGATCGGGGTGATGGAGAAGGCGGCGCCTGAGGACAGGCGCCTCACGGTGCTGGTGCCGTACACGGTGCTGGACCGTGTGGTGTCGGCGACCGCCACTGGTGGGAAGCCGACCCTGGTGATCAGGGCGCATGCGGTGGAAGAGGTGGCGGCGCTGCGAACGGAAGTGGAGCGCTGGCTGGAAGCGCATGTGGGCATGGGCCCGAAAAGCTACGAGATCCAGACGTCGGCGGCAGACCAGTTGGACCAGGCGCGGCAGGGAATTCTGGTGTTCAAGCTGGCGCTCGGCACGTTTGCGGGGATCGCGCTGCTGGTGGGCGGGATCGGAATCATGAATGTGCTGCTGTCGGCGGTGCTGGAGCGCACCAGGGAGATCGGGATCCGGAAGGCCTGTGGCGCCACGCAGCGGGACATCATGGTGCAGTTCCTGGCGGAGTCGGTGGCGATCGCGTGCGCCGGCGCCTTGCTGGGTGCGGTACTCGGCCTGGCCGGGGCGTTCGGCGCCACGGCCATCATGCGGCATGTTACCGAGGCGCCGATCCGTGCGGCGCTCACGTGGTCGAGCATCCTGGCGTCGGCCGCCATCGCAGTGACGGTGGGGCTCGTGTTCGGGAGCTATCCGGCGATGCGGGCGGCGCGGCTATCGCCAATCGATGCGATACGACATGAATAAGACGTGAGGACGTGAGGACGTGAGGACGTGAAGACGTGATGACGTGAGGAGATGGGAGCGGTAAGGAATCCCCTTCACGCCTTCATGCCCTACCGCACACCCACTTCATCATCCGTACCGCCACTCATTCCCCGCGCGACCTCGGCGAGCCGGAGGAACTCGGCACGATAGCCGCCGGGATCAGTGCCGAGGTTCTGCCGGGCCATCGCGATGACATTCTCCCAGTTCGACTGCGCCTTGTACTCCGAGTTGCGGAGCAGCATACCGTACTCGGCGACGGCGGCGGCGAAGCGGAGGTCCGTGTTGCCGCGGGCGTTGTCGTCGCGGCGCACGGTCTCGGCGATGAGGCGACTGGCACCGGTGCCGGTGGGCGGCTGGTAGCGCAGCTTCACCGTCAAGAGCTCGTCCGATGCGCGACCGGTATTGCGGGGCTCCTGGTACTTGAGCGGATCGACGCTCGTGCCAGTACCACCCCTGCCAACCAGGACGATCTCGTAGATGGCCGTGACGGCGTGGCCCGCGCCCAGCTCGCCGCCGTCCTTGGCGTCGTCGTTGAAGTCTTCCGCCGCCAGGAGGCGATTCTCGTAACCAATGAGGCGGTACTCGGCGACCTGGGCGGGATTGAACTCGACCTGGATCTTGGCGTCCTTCGCGATCGTCACCAGCGTGGCACCCAACTCCTGCACGAAGACCTTCCGCGCCTCCATGATGTTGTCAACGTAGGCATAGTGCCCGTTGCCCTTGTCGGCGAGGGCTTCCATGCGGCTGTCCTTCAGGTTGCCGGTGCCGAAGCCCAGCACCGTCAGGTAGGTGCCCTGCTGCTTCTTCGATTCGATCAGTCGCACCAGCTCGCCCTCGCTGGACACGCCGACGTTGAAGTCACCGTCCGTGGCGAGGATGACCCGGTTGTTACCGTTGGCGAGGTGATTCTGCTGCGCCACCTGGTAGGCGAGCTTGATGCCCTCGCCGCCCGCGGTAGACCCCCCGGCCTGGAGCTCATCGAGTGCCGCCAGGATGGTGCGCTTGTCGGAGCCGGGCGTGGATGGCAACACCAGGCCCGCGGCACCGGCGTACACGACGATGGCGACGCGATCCTCGGGGCGGAGCTGCTCGACCAGGAGGCGGAAGGCGCGCTGCACGAGGGGCAGCTTGTCGGGCGACGCCATGGAGCCGGAGACGTCGAGCAGGAAGACGAGGTTGCTGGGCGGTAGCTCGCGCGCGTCGATACGGCGGCCCTGCATGCCGACGAGTACGAGGCGATGGTCGCTGGCCCAGGGTGCGGGCATCTGCGCGGTGGTGACGGAGAAGGGATCGGTGCCGCGCGGATCGGGATAGTCGTAGGGGAAATAGTTGATCATTTCCTCCACCCGCACGGCGTCGGCGGGTGGGCGCTGACCCTGGGTGAGGAAGCGCCGCACGTTGGAGTACGAGGCGGCGTCGACGTCGATGGCGAAGGTGGAGAGCGGCGCCGTCGCCGGGCGCTGGAAGCCGTTGTCCTTGAAGTTGTGATAGTCCTCGGTGTTGAACGGCCGCTGGCGGTACAAGGAAGGGCTGGCCGCGCGGTTGTACTGCTCGCTCATCTTCCCGACGCCGCTGCTTGGCATGCTCTTCGTGGTGTACTCATCGCGCGAGGTGAGGTCCTTCCCCTCGGGCGGTGCCGCAACCAGGCGCACGTCCACCGTCGTGACCTGGCCCGCGCGCACCACGACACCGGTGATTACGGCCGTCTTCCAGCCCGCCTGGGCGGCGCGCAGGGTGACGGTGCCGACGGGGACCTGGGCCAGGGCATAGCGGCCGAGGGGATTGCTGGAGGTGGAGAGGCGGGTGCCGTCGATGGTGATGGTGGCACCGGCGATGGCGGCGCCGTTGATGTCGCGCACGACGCCCTCGATTCGGCCGGTGGCGAGGGGACGGTCGCCCAGGGGAAGCGCGGGCAGCATGGCGCAGGCGAGCGCCAGGGGCCGGGATTCGCGCAGCAGGCGCTGGAGGAAGGTGAAAGACATTGCAGGCACTCCGTTGTGATGGACGGAGGGGGATGGGGAAGCGGGGGAATCGTGCACAGCCAAGTAACGAGGCACTGCGAAGGCGTAAGGAGGAACTGCGACACCGTGAGCGGTAAGCGGTGAGCGGGCCCTTAGACGCGACGTTCTGGTGAAATGATGTCGGCGAAGAGGAGACCTGCCACCAGTGCAATTGCCGTGAGCACCATTCTGAAGGCGGTCTGTACGGCGGGGACCACCTGGGCGTCAAGCAATGACGACAAGCTGCTGAATCCGATGGTTCCAGGTACGAGCATCAGGGTTCCGGGCACGAGCATCACCACGGACGGGCGGTTGCGGAGGCGGCTGAAGAGGTTGCCTGCGACGCCAACGACGGCAGCGCCAACGAAGGCACCGAGTTCGAGGCCGAGCGCCTGCGCGCCGAGGCGACCGGCGAGGACGGCGAGCAATCCGGCGGCGACCACCCACGGAGCATCGCGCCATTCGGCCTGGAGGATCACGGTAAAGGCGAGCCCGGCAAGCAGGGCGCTGAGGGCAAAGGTCCATCCAGGCAATGTCGAGATCGGGGAAGTGAGTGGCGTTCCGACGACCACGAGCGCCAGGCGGTTGCCGAGTGCCACGCCGAAGATGATGCCGAGAAAGATGATACCGGCGCCGGCGAGCCGGGCGGTGCCAGAGGCCAGGTGCCGGGTAGAGAGCTCGCGAATGGCGATGGTGAGCATGAAGCCGGGAATCAGCACGATGAGCCCGGCCAGCGTGGCTGTGGAGGTCGCGAACGGCATCCAGAGAACACTGAGCACGCCGGCAATGAAGCTGGCGGCGCTGGCGGCGACCGGCTCGTACACCTCGCGCAGCGGGTTCACCTTGCCGGCGAGCACGGCGAGGAGACCGGTGACGATCCCGATGGCGCTGGCGACGCCAATCTCGCGAAGCCCCCCACCGAGGAATCGCGCGACAGCCCCGGAGGTGAGGGCAAAGGCCAGGACCGTGAGGGCGGTACCGTAGGGCGGGGGTGACGCCTCGATCTCGTCGAGGCGGGCGAGCCCGACTTCCGGTGACACGGTGCCACCCACGACATCGGAGACCACCCGGTCGAGCCGGGTGAGGTGGCTCAGGCTCACGGAACCGGGCTCGACGCGGAGCAGGTGGGTGCTCTGGTGGCTCAGCGGTCCAAAGGCGGCGTAGATGGCGGTGGGGGTGGAGAAGACCTGCGGCAGCGGCAGGCCGAGTTTCTCGGCGAGCCGCGTCATGACCCGCTCCAGCCGGCTGGCCGAGAAGCCGTTACGGTGGAGTGCCCGGCCCATGCGGAGCACGAACTCGACGGCGAGGGGTGACAGCGGCGCTGGTGACGTCACGCGCCGAAGATAGCCGGGGTGCCGGGGCAGCGCGTTAGGTTATGCGCGTGACTGTCAATCGTGAACCATCCGGACGGATCGTGATCGTTGGTGCCGGCGCCGCCGGCACGATGGCGGCGATCTTTGCCGCTGAAGCGGCGGCGGCGCGGTCGCCGATGAGGGAGGTGCTGCTGCTGGAGCGCACGCAGGATGGCGGGCGGAAGATCCTCATCAGCGGTGGCGGACGCTGCAATATCCTGCCCTCCGAGCTGGACCTGACCCGGTTCGTCACCGACTCATCCATCCACAGCCTGCGCAACATCCTGAAGAGCTGGCCGCTCGAGGAGCAGGTCCGGTTCTTCAACGAGCGACTGGGGCTCGACCTCACGCTCGAGCCGGAGAGCGGAAAGCTCTTTCCCAAGTCGAACCGGGCGCGTGATGTGCGCGACGGGTTGCTGACACTGGCGACGGGACTGGGCGCGCGGGTGCGCTTGGGCGCGATGGTGGAAGACATCGTGCCGCCGGAGGGACCGGGGCAGTCCTGGCAGGTGGTGCTCGCGGGGGGCGAACGGATTTCGGCGAGCGCGGTGGTGCTGGCGACCGGCGGCCTGTCGGTACCTGCAACGGGCAGTGATGGCACCGGGCTCCGGGTCGCGGCGGCGCTGGGTCATGAGACGCACCAGACCTATCCGGCGCTGACTCCGCTCACGGCGAATGAGCCGCGGCATGCGGCGCTGGCGGGGATCTCGCTGCCGGTGACGCTCCATGCGCGGGCGGATGGGAAGCGGTTCAGTGCAACGGGCGGATTCCTGTTCACGCACAAGGGGTACAGCGGGCCGTCAGTGCTGGACCTGTCGCACCTGGCGGTGCGGTCGCGTCTGGCGGGCGGCGCCCGGCAGGAGATCGCGGTGCAGTGGACGGCGCTGGAGGCGCGGGGGTGGGATGACCTGCTACGTGCCGGCGGCACGGTGCATGTGGGCACCCTGGTACGGCGGGAACTACCGGAGCGGCTCGCCGAGATGGTGCTGGAGTCGGCCGCCGTGAAGGGGGCAACGCCGGCGTCGCAGCTCGCGCGCGTGGATCGTGTCAGGCTGATCGCGGCACTGGCGGCGATGCCGCTGCCGTGGACGGGAGACGAGGGCTACAGGAAGGCGGAGGTGACGGGCGGTGGTGTGGCGCTCAGCGAGATCGATCCGCGAACGATGGAGAGCCGGCGCCATCCGGGACTGTTCCTGTGTGGTGAGATGCTGGACGCGTTTGGGCCGATCGGGGGATACAACTTCCTTTTCGCCTGGGTGACTGGCAGGGCTGCAGGGTTGGGAGCGGCGGCGACAGCGTGAGGAGGAACAGCGACTACGGGAGGCGGGTCGTATCAAGGACGAAGGCATACCTGAAGGCGACTTCCCGCAAGTAATCGTACCTGCCGCTCGCTCCGGCGTGACCGGCACCCATGTTGGTGCGGAGGAGCAACCGATTGCCATCCGTCTTCAGTTCGCGGAGCTTCGCGGTCCACTTGGCGGGTTCCCAGTAGGCCACGCGCGGGTCGTTGAGGCCGGCGGTGACGAGCAAGTTGGGATACGCCTTTGGCGCCACGTTGTCGTAGGGTGAGTACGACAGCATGTACCGGTAGGCCGACTCGTCGTCGGTCGGGTTGCCCCACTCATCGTACTCGATGACGGTGAGCGGCAGGGTGGGGTCGAGCATCGTGTTCACCACGTCGACGAAGGGCACGTCGGCCACCACGGTGGCGAAGAGGTCGGGGCGGAGGTTGGTGACGGCCCCCATGAGCAGGCCGCCGGCGCTGCCGCCGGTGATCGCCAGCCGATCGCTCGCGGTGTAGCGCTGCGCCACCAGGTACTCGGCGCAGGCGATGAAATCCGTGAAGGTGTTGCGCTTCTGCTTCTGCTTTCCGTCGTCATACCAGCGACGGCCCATCTCCTCGCCACCACGCACGTGGGCGATGCCCACGATGAATCCCCGGTCGAGCAGGCTCAGGTAGTGCGACGAGAACGATGGGTCGAAGTTGATCCCGTAGGACCCGTACGCCTGCAGGTACATCGGCCGCTCGGCGTTCCGCTCGAGCGGTTCCTTCCACACCAGCGAGATGGGCACCTGCACGCCGTCCTGGGCGGTGGCCTGCAGGCGGGTGGAGCGATAGCGGACGCGATCGTAGCCACTGGGAATGACCTGTTCCTTCCGCAGCGTCCAGGTGCGCGCGTCCATGCCATAGTCGATCACGGAGGCGGGCGTCACCAGCGAGGTGTAGGTGAAGCGCAACGTGCTGGTGCTCCACTCGGGATTGCTGTGGCGGCGCACGCTGTACACCGGCTCGGGGAAGGCGACGCGATGCGTCACGCCCCCCTCGATGTCGATGACCCGAACCTGAGGCAACCCGCCCTCACGCTCGTACACCACGAGATGACCGGCGAACGCGTCGACCGCGTCCAGCTTGATGGATTCGGTGGGCGGAATGACGACCTGCCACGGCACTGACGGATCGCTGGTCGGCACGCTCACCAGCTGAAAGTTGCGGGCGCCCTTGTTGGTGACGAGGTAGAACCGGTCGCCGCGATGGGTCACGTCGTACTCGATGCCGGTCATGCGGGGGCGCACGATCCGGAACGCCGCTTCCGGCTGTGCGGCGGGCGCGTAGCGCGTCTCGGAAGTGGCGTGACTGGCCGACTCGATGAACAGGAAGGCGCGGCTCTTCGTCAGCTCGACGCCAACCCAGAAGGCCTCGTCGTGTTCCTCGTAGGCCAGGGCGTCGGCACCGTCTGCGCCAACCCGGTGCCGCCAGACCCGTGATGGCCGATGGGCGGCATCGAGGGTGACGTAGAAGAGCGTCTCGTTGTCGGCGGCCCAGGCCAGGTTGCCGCTGGTGCCGGGGATGGCCTCGGACAGGATGGCCCCGGTGCCCAGGTCCTTCACGCGCGCGACGTACACCTCGGACCCGGAGGTATCCTCGCCCCACGCGAGGCGGCGCTGGTCGGGACTCACCGTGAGCCCCGCGGCCCGGTAGTACTCGTGTCCGGCGGCGCGGGCGTTCTGGTCGAGCAGAATTTCCTCTGGTGCGTCCGCCACGTCACGGCGCCGGCAGAGGATGGGGTACTGCGCTCCCTCCTCGGTGCGGAGGTAGTAGAGCCATCCGCTGTCAGGCTCGGGGACGGTGAGGTCGGTCTCCTGAATCCGTCCACGCAGTTCCTGGTACAGCGTCTCCTGCAGTGCGCTCGTTGGCGCCATCACGGCGTCGGTCCACGCATTTTCGGCGCTGAGATGCTCCAGTACTGCCGGATCCTCCCGGTCGCGAAGCCAGAAGTACTGGTCGACTCGGGTATCGCCATGCACTGTCGTGACATGGGGCTGCTGCGCCGCATCCGGGGGGGTGGGCCCGGTGGTGGCCACAGGGGCAGGAGCAGGGAAGGTTGCCGGGGTATTCATGGGGGGCGGGAAATAGCGCGAAGCAGGGACGGGCGTCAAGCGCACGTCGCTATCCGGAGGTATCTTTGATGACACAATCTCTGCCGGACCGCAGGGGATGGTCGGCGCTGATTGACCTCCTAACTCACTTTGTAGCAAGGGGTTGAAGCATGAAGTGGCGCATCTCGCTGATGCTCCTTGCTGTCGCGACGGTGGCCTGTGCCACCAACCCTGTTACGGGGAAATCCGAGCTCTCCCTCATCTCTGAATCGCAGGAGATCGAGATCGGACGCCAGGAGGCCCACAAGGCAATCCAATCGATCGGCGAGTACGCCAACCCCGCCGCCCAGGCGCTGGTGCGGCAGATCGGTATGCACATGGCGGCCGGGTCGGAGCGGCCCAACCTGCCGTGGGAATTCCACGTGCTCGACGACGCGCAGGTCAACGCCTTCGCGCTGCCGGGGGGCTACATCTTCGTGACGCGCGGGATTATGGCGTACATGAACGATGAGGCGGAGCTGGCGTCGGTGATCGGCCACGAGATTGGGCACGTGACGGCGAAGCACTCCGTGAGCCAGATGAGCAACCAGCAGCTGGCGCAGGTAGGACTGATGGCCGGCATGGTGATCTCGCCAACGGTGCGGGACATGGGCGCGTCCCTGCAGCAGGGGCTGCAGCTGCTCTTCCTCAAGTTCAGCCGCGATGACGAGTCGCAGGCGGACGTGCTCGGCTTTCGCTACATGACGAAGGCCGGTTACGACGCGCGCGCCGCGACGGACATGTTCCGTACGCTCAACCGGATCAGCGGCGCCCCTGGACAGCGCCTGCCGGAGTGGGCCTCCACGCACCCTGATCCCGACAACCGGGTGCACAAGGCGGCGCAGCGGGCTGATTCACTGCAGCAAGGCGGAAGAAGCCTGAGTGGTGCCACGCTGGGCCGCGAGTCCTACATGAAGCTGCTCGACGGATTCGTCTTCGGGGAGGATCCGAGGCAGGGCTACTTCAAGAACGGGGTGTTCTATCATCCCGACCTCAAGTTCGAGCTGACATTCCCCGCGGGGTGGCCGACGCAGAACAAGCCCGAGGGGGTGCTGGCGGCGTCGCCGCAGTCGGACGCGGCGGTGCAGCTGCGGCTGGCGGGGAAGGGCACGACGGCGGCTGCCGCCGCGAGTACGTTTTTCTCCCAGGAGGGGGTGCAGGCCTCCGGGACGAACAGCGGGCGGATCAACGGACTCCCGGCGAGCGGGGGTGACTTCCAGGCGCACCTCGAAGACGGCACGACGGTGGTGGGCAGCGCCGCGTTCATCGAGTACGGCGAATACACCTACATGATCATGGGATCCACGCTGCCGTCGCACACGCAGTCGGTGGCGGCGATCCGTCAGGTCATGCGCACCTTCAAGCCGCTCACCGACCCGGCGTACCTGAATGTGCAGGCGGCGCGACTCGATGTGGTGAAGGTGCCGCGCGACATGACGCTGGAGCAGTTTAACCGCCAGTTTCCCTCGACGATCAGCATGGCGCAGCTGGCCACGATCAACGGAGTGGACAATGAGAGCTCGACGCTGCGGGCGGGGCAATTGGCGAAGCGGGTGACCGGGGGGCTCAAGTAACTGTCACGCTGGAGCGCAGGTTTGCCGGAGTCGCCTCACCAGGTCCGATTTCCTATCATGGCACCGCCGCGTCCGGCGACGGTGCATGAGGTGGCGTCGGCGTCCGACACGGGGCGTCGGCTGCGGCACAACGAGGATGCGGTGGCGGTATTCGGGCTGGGCCTGCCACAGGACGACCTCGACATGGTGGTGCTCGCGGTTGCCGACGGCATGGGCGAGCATGCGCGAGGTAGCGGCACCGGCGGCGTCGCCGTGGAGGCGTTCGGGGATGCGCTGAGCGGGCTGGTCGGTTCGCTGCGGATCGGGCCGCGCTGGCAGTTCGCGATGGCGGAGATCGTGGAGACGGCGGTGGCCGACACGAACGCCAGGCTCCGCACTCTGCCGGCGGCGGGGCGGGGACTGCCAGCCGCCGCCACGCTCACGGCGGCGGTACTGATGGGCGACTGGCTCTGTGCCGTGCATGTGGGGAACAGCCGGGTGTACCGGCTCTCGGCGAACGAACTGGAGCAGCTCACCGAGGATCATGCGCAGGAACCGCTCGCGCTGCTGACGCCCCCACGCGAGGACATGCTCACGATCAACGACACGGGGCGACTGGCATCGGCACTTGGTGTAACCGAGACCGCAACGCCGAGCGTGCTGTTCCGGCGCATGGCGCCGGGGGACGTGATCGCGGTGTGCAGCGATGGCCTGCACGAGCGGGTCGAGGGCGAGGAACTCGCGCGACTGCTGAGTGCGCCGGGGTCGCTGGACGACATCGCGACGCGACTGGTCGCGGAGGCGAATGCGCGCGGGGGCGACGACAACATCAGCGTCTGCCTGGCGCGAGTGGGGAAGGTGACGACGCGGCTCCCCGCCCCGGATGAACGGGTGGCGCGCCTCTACGGCGATGTCGCAGCGACAATCCTGCCGAGGTACCAGGTGGAGGGCACGCGGCAATGGCTGCCCGACCGGATCGGGCTGGTGGCGGGATTTCTCGTGTCACTGGTCCTGCTGATCGGGTTTGTGGCGTGGGATGGGTACCGGGCGGGTAAGGCGGGTAAGGCGGGTAAGGCGGGTGAAGAGCAGGCGGGTCGGCGGGTGGGCGGGTCGGCGGGTGATTCGGTGTGGAGCAGGGGCCCGGATCCAGCTCCTGCAGCCGCACCAGTCGTGGCCGCGGTGGTGCGCGACTCGACTTCTCCGGCTCCGGCGGCGGCGATCCCCGACTCTATTGCGGCGGCGGATGCGCTCAAGCGCGAGGCGGGTCAGGCGAAGGTGCGACGGGTGCGCGACTCGCTGGTGGAGGCGCGCCTGACGGAAGCGGAGCAGGAGATGCGTGACTCGATGGAACTGGCCGCCACGGCCGCGGTGCGCGTGGCGGAGCAGCGCAGCCAGGATTCGGCGGCAGCGGCGGAGAGGCGCCGGCGCGACTCGATCGAGGCACAGGAACGGGTCGACGCACAGGCCCGCGGCGCGGCGCAGGCGGAACAGGCGCGCGAGGCCCAGGAGCGGCTGCTGGACGAGCGGCTCTTGTCCGGGCGCGCGGCGCTCAATGGGTGGTTGCCTCGACTGGTGGCAGCGGTGACCGCGGGCGAGTCGCGGTCGGCGGTGCTGGCGGCGGGACCGCCGAGCTTTGCGGCGTTCGTGGAGAAGAACAGACCGAAGATCTCGGATGCGCGCGTGACGTCGCTCGACGTGGATGAATCATCGGGCGAGGCGACGGGAGAGTGGGTGCTCCGGTGGCGCAGCAACTTCGGCACCGCCACGCAGCGGCGGGTGAAGGCATCGGCCACGGTCGTTCGGGATGGTGAGTCCTGGCGGCTGCTTGGGTGGAAAATTCTGGAGGGGGAGCCGTGAAGATGGCGCGTATGGCGCGTAAGGCGCGTTCGGCGCAATTGGCGCTGGGCTTTCTATTGCTCCTTGCGGCACCGCTTGCGGCGCAGTCGCGGGAACTCGTCTCCATCCAGGTGTCGGGGGAGCTGGTGTTTCCGACCGAGGACTACGGCGTGCTGGAAAAGAGCGTCACGCTTGGCTGGGAAGCACAGGCGCGTTTCACCTTCGGCCGGTTCTCGGTGGGGGCGGGCTACCAGAACAGCACCGTGTTCAAGTCGGACGCCAGTGTCGGGGATATCACGGCAACGCTGTCGGTGGGGTTTGTGGAGCCGAGATACGTGCTGGGGGTGTTCGGCAACCTGGCGGCGCCGTATCTGGCGGCTCGGCTCGGCTATGGCAGCCTGCTGATCCGGTCACCGAGCGACCTGGTGCGTTCCACCGAGAATTCGTTCATCTACGGCGGTGGCGGGGGCGTGATCTTCCAGGTCGCACAGCGGGTCGGCATTGACGTTGGCGCGCAGTACTTCGTCGCAGACTTTACGGGGAACCAGGGCAGCGCGGGCTATTTCCTTACACGACTCGGGGTGTCCGTTGGTCTCTTCTAGGTGCTTGTTGCTTGGCCTGCTCGCGATCGTCGGCTGTGGTGGTGGCGGCGATGGCGGGGGTGACTGCGACCCGATTGCCGCGACGCTGGTGTCGCGGATCGAGGTAACGCCGGGCACGCCAACGCTCGCCGATGGGGCCTCGCTGCAGCTCGGGGCCAAAGCGTTTTCGTGCGACGGGAGCCAGATCACCGTGCCGACGTTTACGTGGCAGAGTGCCGATGCCACCACGGTCTCGGTGAGCACCACCGGCATGACGGTGGGCGTGAAGGTAGGCGGCCCAGTGGCGGTGACGGCGGCGGCTCAGGGCAAGCAGGGCAGCGCGCAGGTCACGGTGGCACCGCGTGCGGTGGCGTCGGTGCGGGTCGAGCCGGCCACGGTGAACGTGGCGGTGGGACGCACCAGCACGCTGGTGGCGAAGGCGTTCGATGCCCAGGGCCAGGAACTCGCGGGGCGCACCGCCGTGTGGAGCGGCGGCAACGACGCCATTGCCACGGTCGCGGCGTCGGGTGCGGTGACGGGTGTCGCGGTGGGCGGGCCGGTCACGATCACGGCAACGATCGAGGGCCAGTCGGGCACGGCGCAGGTAACGGTCGTGGACGCCGCGGTGGCGAGTGTCACGGTGTCACCGTCGACGTCCACGATCGCGGCAGGATCGACGGTGCAGTTGAGTGCGGTGCTGAAGGATGACGGGGGCAACGTGCTAACGGGGCGCGCGGTGCTGTGGAGCGCATCGGGCGGCGTGGCATCGGTTTCGAACACCGGTTTGGTAACGGGGCTGACCCCGGGCGGTCCGGTTACGATCGTGGCCACGTCGGAAGGGCGGAGCGGCGATGCGCAGGTGACGGTGACGCCGGCCCCCGCCACCCGAGTGGCGTTCCTGGTCCAGCCAGGGAACACGGCCGCCGGTGCGAATATCTCGCCGCCGGTGCAGGTGGAGATCCAGAACGTACTGGGGGGGCGGGTCACCACATCGTCGGCGCCGGTAACGCTCTCACTTGCCGCCAACCCGGGATCGGGGACGCTGTCGGGCACACTGACAGTTGCCGCCGTCAACGGCGTCGCGACGTTCAGCAATCTGAGGATCAACCGACCGGGTGCAGGCTATTCACTCGCTGCCGTGTCTGCGGGGCTGACCGATGCCACCAGCAACGCGTTCACCATCACGGCGGGCGCACCGGCGTCGCTGCGGTGGCAGGTACAGCCGACCAATGTCGTGGCCGGTGCCGAGATGGCGCAGGTACAGGTGGAGTTGCTCGACGCGCTGGGGAACCGGGCAACCGGGACTGGCGCGACCTCCCAGGTCACATTATCGCTGGGGAGCAATCCGGGCGGTGCGACGCTCAACGGGCCGGCCTCGGTGAACGCGGTTGCTGGTCTGGCGACCTTCAGCGGGCTGAGGTTGAATGTGGCGGCAGGCGGCTACACACTGGTGGCCGCGTCGGCGACCCTTCCGACGGTCCCCAGCGACCCGTTCGATGTGACACCGGGAGCGCCGGCGTCGGTGGCGTTCATCGTGCAGCCCAGCAGTGCCGTCGCGGGTGCGGCCATCCCGGCATTCCAGGTCGAGGTCCGCGACGAATTCGGGAACCTGGTGACGAACGCCGCCACGCCGGTGACGGTGGTGCTCGGCAACAACCCGGGCGGTGGCACGCTGGGCGGGACGACCACCGCAAACACGGTCGATGGCGTGGCGACGTTTGATGCGGTGACACTGGATGTGGTGGGAGATGGCTACACGGTTGTGGCACGCTCAGGTACGCTGAGTACCGAGAGTGCGCCGTTCGACGTTGCGCCGGGTCCGGCGACACAGGTCGGGTTTGCCACGCAACCGACGAACGTCAACGAGGGCGCTGCGTTCAGTCCAGAGGTCGCGGTGGAGGTACGAGACGCGCTCGGGAACCGGGCCACCGGATTTGTCGGGAATGTTTCGCTGCAACTGCGGAGCGAGACGGGGGGAGGGGCGGGCGGTGGCAATTCGGTGGTCAATGGCGGGTCGAGGCCGTTCGTGCAGGGACTGGCAGTGTTCAGCGGAATGACCGTCAGCCTTAGCGGCTTCGTGCCGCGGAATTTCACCCTCCGCACTCAGGGTTCGATCGCGGTGATAGCGAGTAATGTGTTTACGGTAAGTGCATTCTAGCGATCCTTCGCTGCGCTCAGGATGACGGATGGCCTGCTCACGATGACGGATGGCCTGCTCACGATGACATCGGCTAGACCTTGCGGGTCTTCCGCTTCATGAAGTCCATCAGGATGAACTGCCCCAGCGACATCGTGTTGGTGAAGTACGCCTTCCCGCGACAGATCTCCGACACCTGCTTCACGAAGTCCACCAGGTAGCGATCGCGGGCCAGCATGAAGGTGTTGATGATGATGTCCGCCCGACGGCAATTGGCCACCTCGCGGTAGGTCGCCTCCAGGATCTTCGGGTCCAATCCCATCGAATTGACGTAGATCCGGCCGTCCGGCATGGTGAGGGCGCTGGGCTTGCCGTCGGTGATCATGATGATCTGGCGCATGTCCTTCTTCTGCGCCAGCAGGATGCGCCGGGCCAGCTTGAGGCCCTCCGCGGTGTTGGTGTGGTACGGCCCGACCTGCACATTGGCGAGCCCGCCAAGGGGAATCTCCTCCGCCGAATCGTGAAAGAGCACGACCTTGAGCGAGTCGCCGGGAAACTGGGTGCGGATGAGGTGGGTGAGTGCCAGCGCCACCTTCTTGGCCGGGGTGAAGCGATCTTCGCCGTACAGAATCATGGAGTGGGAGCAGTCGAGCATCAGCACGGTGGCCGCGGATGAGCGGTACTCCGTCTGGTTGACCATCAGGTCGGGATAGTCGAGCTCGAGGGGCATCTTGAGCCCGCCGCGAGCGATGGCGTTGGTGAGCGTGGCGGGGACGTCGAGGTTCATGGTGTCGCCGAACTCGTACGGCCGGCTGGCCGACTCGGACTCGACCCCGGTGGCGAGGAACGGGGTATCGTGCGCGCCGAAGCTGGACTTGCCGATGCTGCCCAGCAGGCCCTTCAGGGTCTTGTAGCCGAGAAAGTCCATGCCCTTCTCGGTCAGGCCGAACTGCACCTGTTCGGCCGCCTCACGGGCCTGGCCATCGGGGCCAAACAGGGACTGATAGCCGGCCGGCATCTGGGGCGTCTGGTCGACCTTGAGGAAGCCCTCATCGATGAGGCGCTGGACGATCTGGTCAAGCATCTCGGAGAGCTGGCGCTCGAGGTCCTTGTCCTTCGCCGGGTCGCCGGTGGACTCACCGCGAAGCAACTGAAGCATGTCGGGGGTGAGCTGGCCCGAGTCCATGAGGGCTTGGAGAATGGCCTCGCGGAGGGCGTCCATGCTGCGATCGGGCTCGCCCGGGTCGTCGTTCCAGAGGCCGCCACCACCAAACCCCGACTGCAGCAGGAAGTCACCCAGCTGGTCGAGCAGCGCCTGCAGGTTGACGGCGTCGGCGAGTTCGGGGAGGAACTTGGAATACGTGGTGAAGCGCATGACTCATCCTACCCCGCAACGGGACGGAGTTCAAATTACGTTTCGGGCTGTGACTGCTCCCGGCCTCATCTCCCGCATCCCGGCGTCCCTTCCCGCCCTCCGTTCCCGGAACTTCCGGCTGTTCATCACCGGACAGCTCATCTCGTACACCGGCTCCTGGCTGCAGACCGTGGCACAGGGGTGGCTGGTGCTGCAACTCTCCAACTCTGCGTTCATCGTGGGACTGGTGACGGCGCTCGGGTCGCTGCCGATCCTCCTCTTCACGCTCTACGGCGGGGTACTGGCGGACCGGGTGAACCGGCGGAAGACGGTGATGATCCTGCAGGCGCTGCTGGCAGTGGAAGCGCTGGTGCTGGCGATCCTGGTGGTGCTGGGGCATGTCACGGTCGGGTGGATCATGGGGCTGGCGCTGTTCACCGGGCTGGTAACGGCGTTCGAGGTACCGATTCGCCAGGCCATGGTGGCGGAACTGTCAGGACGAGATTCACTGATGAACGCGATCGCGTTGCAGTCGTCGGTGTTCAACCTGGCGCGAGTACTGGGGCCGGCGTTCGCCGGGGTCATCATCGGCGTGTGGGGCGTGGCGGCGTGTTTCTTCCTCAACGCCGCAAGCTTCCTGGCGGTGATCTGGGGACTGTGGCGGATGGACCTGCCCCATGCGCAGCCGGCCGGGGCAGGCGTTGACGTGATCGGGGCGTTCAAGGAAGGGGCGCGTTACGTCCGGCATGAGCGCTGGCCCCGCGCGCTCATGATCCTGATCGCATCGACGACCATCTTCGGGTTCTCCTTCCTCGCGATGCTGCCGGTGTTCGCGCGCGACGTGCTCGGCGCCGACGCCGGCGGCTACGGTGCGCTGGTGTCGTCAGTGGGTGTGGGCGCGCTGTCCGGTGCGTTGTTCCTGGCGGCGTTCGGCGGCGCGCTCCGGAAGCGACGCCTGGCGCTGATCTCGGCGGCGGGCTTCGGCATGGCCCTGGTGGCCACCGCGTTCGCCCCGAACTACTGGGCCGCGTTCGGGTTGCTCGCGGTGGTGGGCTGCAGCATGGTATTGCAGAGTATCAGCGCCAACACGCTGCTGCAGCAGGAGGCACCGGATCACCTGCGCGGGCGGGTGATGGGGTTCTACTCTTTCGTGGTGCTGGGGATGGCGCCGTTTGGCGCCCTGCAGATCGGGTGGGTTTCACAACACTTTGGGACCCGCATCGCCTTCGGGCTGGGCGGATCGGTGTGTGTGGTGGTGGCGGTGTGGGTTTGGAGAGCCGTGGTCGTTGGACGAAGAATAGCGTGAGGAGGAACTGCGACAGCGTGAGGAGGAACTGCAACTGCGGAGGTAGCGCTTGATCATTACAATATCCCGGCAGTTCGGGGCGGGCGGCGCGGAAGTGGCGCGGCGGGTCGCGCACCGGCTGGAGTGGCGGGTGGCGGACAATGAGTTCGTGGACCGGGTGGCGGCGCGCGCGGGTCTCACGCCCGATGAGGTGGCACTGCGCGAGGAGCGGGTGCCCAGCTTCATGGAGCGACTGGCCTGGGCGCTGGCGTCGGCATCGGCGGAACTGGCGGTACCGACCGGTGCCACCATGGAGGGACTCAGCGAGCCGTTGATGGTGCGCGTCACGGAGAGCGTGGTGGCAGAGATTGCCCGGGAGGGCAGGGTGGTGCTGGTGGGACGCGGCGCCGCGGCGGTGCTGGGCGAGCGGGAGCGGGCGCTGCACGTGCAGGTGGTGGCCCCGGTGGAAATCCGGGCGGAACGGATCGCGGGGCGGCTCAACGTGACGGTGGAAGAGGCGCGCCGGCAGATCCACGAGACCGACGGGCGGCGGGCCAGGTATCACCGCGAGAACTACGGCCGGGACTGGGCCGACCCCGTGCACTATCACGTCGTGATCAACACGGGGTACCTGGGAGTGGATGGAACGGCCGACCTGATTGTGCGTGAGGCCGGCAGGAGGGGGTGGGCGTTCAGGCGAAGTTGATGCCGCCCTGGCCGTGGCCCTGCTCCTTCTTCCGCTCGGGGCGGATCCGGGAATACCCGAATTCGTCGCTGCGGGTGATCTTCTTCTGCGCGGCGAGCCCTTCCAGGATCAATTCGCACCCGGCCACGGTGCGCGCCGCCTGACTGCGCTCGGCGAGTTCGCCCGCGACCACGGCGGTAACGAGCCCCGGCACCACCGAGAATCCCTTGAGGCAGGTGTCGGTCTTTTCGTCGCCCGCAATCTTGAGGGCGCCGCCGCCATCGAACCACGCCACGATGGAGGCGAGGTCGATGTGGCCCATGCGCTCCATCATCGTGGCCCCGGCGGCGCGGCGGATGAGCTCGCGGGCAATGGCGTCGGCACCCTGCAGTTCTCCCTCGTACTCCAGCTCGAGCTTGCCGGTGATGGACGGCAGCGCCGCGTAGATGTCGGTAATGCGCGGCGTGACGGTCGCCTCCCGGTGCGCGAGTGCCCGGCGCTCCGCGCTGGAAATGGCGTGCTCCAGGACGCTGATCGGGAGGCGCTGGCTGACGCCGCTCCGTCGATCGATGCGCTTGTCCTGGCGGGCTTCGAAGGCCACGCGCTCGATCACTTCGAGCACGAAGTCGGGCACGTCCACCGGCTTGGCCCCGCGATCGATCCAGGCTTCCTGCCGGGTGATCGCCATGCCCAGCTCAACGGTGCGGGGATAGTGCGTGAGAATCTCGGAGCCGATGCGATCCTTGAGCGGGGTGATGATCTTGCCGCGCGCGGTGTAGTCCTCGGGGTTGGCGGTGAAGCACATGAGGACATCGAGCGGGAGCCGGACGGGATAGCCCTTAATCTGGACGTCACCCTCCTGCATGATGTTGAAGAGGCCCACCTGGATCTTGCCGCTCAGGTCGGGCAGCTCGTTGATGGCGAAGATGCCGCGGTTGGCGCGGGGCAGCAGGCCATAGTGCATGCTGAGCTCGTCGGAGAGCAGGTGCCCGCCGCGCGCCGCCTTGATGGGGTCGAGGTCGCCGATCATGTCAGCGATGGTGACGTCGGGGGTGGCGAGCTTCTCGACGTAGCGGTCGTCGCGCTGGAGCCAGCTGATGGGTGTGGCGTCACCGCATTCGGCGACGAGGTCGCGGCCGAACTTGCTGATGGGCTTGAACGGGTCGTCGTTGACCTCGCTCCCCGCGATGACCGGGATGACGGGGTCCAGCAACTCCACCAGGGCGCGCAGGATCCGGGTCTTGGCCTGACCGCGGAGCCCCAGCAGGATAAAGTCGTGCTGCGCCAGGACGGCGTTGATGATCTGGGGAAGGACGGTATCCTCGTATCCGACGACGCCCTGGAACAGGGGTGTGCCCTGTTCGAGCGCCTGGAGGAGGTTGGCCCGGAGCTCCTCGCGGACGGTCCGGGGTTGCCAGGGGCTGTTCTTGAGGTCGTGGAGGGTGCGTGGCTGTGTCATGGTTGATGATACCCGGGAGCGAGCCGGGGGTTTGGGCCACCCCGCAAAATGTGCGCAACCTCACAATTCGCAGCAGCTTACCAGTTGACGAATGGCGTTTCGTGGGTACCTTGCGCGCCGTACGGGGCGTTGGTCGACGCCGGGGCAACGGTGATTTGGGGCAGGGTCATTCAACTTCGAGGAGTTCGGGCACATGCGGAAGTTCCTGATGGTGGCCGCGGTGGTTGCGGTTGCGGCCTGTGGCAAGAAGCAGGGCGATACGGGTTCGATGGAAGCGGCGGGCGCGGCGGCCGGTGCAGCGGTAGACACGGTCGCGGCTGCGGCCACCAACGCGATGGGCGCGATGGCGGATTCGGCCAAGGGCGCGATGGGTGCGATGGCGGACTCGGCCAAGGGCGCGATGGGTGCGATGGCCGATTCGGCCAAGGGCGCGATGTCGAACGCGGCCGACGCGGCGACCAGCAAGATGGAAGCGAAGCCGGCGGCGCCGGCCACGCACTAAAATCAGGCGAACGGCAGGGCGACCACGGTGGCGGGCGATCCGCCGGCGATGACGACCTGACCAGTTTCCACCTCGCGGCGAATCAGCGCGAGGCCGATGCGGCCAGTGGGCAGCGTGAGGGAACTCCTCACGCTGCCCACTTCCTTTTCTCCGAGCATGATCTTCGTGTCGACGGAGCGATCCTTCGCTTCGCTCAGGATGACGGGAGCCTCGCTCAGGATGACGGGAGCGTCCGCCCAGGCGAGCCCTCGGAGGTCGCGATTGGTGTGTCCCCGGAAGTGCAGTCGCGCGACCGTTTCCTGCCCGGTGTAGCACCCCTTCTCGTATGACACGCCGTCGTTCTCGTCGAAGCGGACTTCCTGCACCAGCGTCTTCTCGTCGATCTCGGCGCCGCGGCGGGCCCACCCGGCGAGAATGCGGGTGGCTTCCCATTCGTCGTTCGTCGCGGTGCGGGCTCCGGCGACGGCGAGGAGCTTGAGGGCGTGGGCGACCGGGTCGGCGGGGCCGGCGATGAGGGCCGCGAACGGGGTCGCCGTCGCGCGCCGCGCCACCACCACGCCGTCCACCTCGACCTGGGGCACGGCGGCGCCACCACCAAAGAGCCGGTAGACCTGCCACTCCCCCGTGAGATCAGTGACCCGGGCCAGGCGGGGCGGGAGGAGTTTCCGGAACAGCTCCGCCGCCGTGGCGCGGGCCTCGAGATCGGTGATGAACAGGAGCCGGTCGGCTTGCTTGATCACCCAGCAGTCAAGGATGATCAGGCCCTTGGGCGTGAGCAGCGCGCCATAGACGAGCGAGCCATTGGCCGCCTTCAGGAGGTCGTTGGTGAGCAGGCCCTGCAGGCATGGCAGCGCACCAGGGCCGGCGATGGAGAAGACGGCGGCGGGCATCTGGTGCACCAGCGCACCAGTGCGGAGGCGCTCGAGGCCCTCCACGCCGAGTGTGGCCTCAATCATGGCCGGTGGCCCAGGGCAGGTCGGAAGGATGCCGGCCGGTGAAGTCGGTCCATACCGCATCGGCCGCCGTCAATGCCTCGGCGGGATGCGATGTGGTGAGCATGGCGCAGCGGAGTCCGGCGCCGCGCGCCGCCCGGAGGCCGGGCAGGGAATCCTCGATCACCATGCAGTCGCCCGCAGCCGCCCGCAGCGCGGCGCGGGCCTGGTTGTATCCAGCGGGATCGGGCTTGCAGTCAGGCACGTCTTCGGCCGCCACGATGAGGTCGAAGAGCGGCGCGAGGCCCTCACGGGACAGGACGAGCTCGATCTCCCGGCGCAGCGCGCCAGAGACGATGGCGAGGCGGTGCCCCGCCGCGGCCGCGGCGCGAACAAAGTCCGCCGCGCCCGGAACCATCGGGATGCCAGCGCGGAGCAGGCGCTCCCACGTGCCGTTTTTCCGCTCCGTGGCGTCGGCAATGCTCGCGTCATCGGAGGGGCGGTTGGACTGGGTGAAGGCATAGCGGAAGCACTCGCGGTCGTCGAAACCGAGATAGTCGCGGTAGTAGGTGTCGCGATCGAGGTCGATGCCGTACTCGGCGAGGGTGTGGATGAGCGCCTCACAGTGGAGCGGCTCGTCGTTGATCAGGACGCCGTTGAAATCGAAGAGAATGACGGAAGGCATGAATGAAAGGTAGGCGAGAGGGCTTCGAGACGTGAGGACGTGAGGACGTGAGGACGAGAAGTCGTGACACTACTGCTGGCGGCTGTAGAGGCCGCCCACACGGTACGATTCGTCCAGGAGCTCTACCGGGTGCAGCACCGCAGTGTCCATGCTGGCGGCGCGCAGGCCGGCGCCGATCTGCATGTGACAACCGGGATTGCCGGTGGCGACGACGCGGGGCACCGGCGACGCCGCGGCGATATCGCGGATCTTGTCGTCGAGCACGGCGCGGGCCATGCCCGGATGCAACATGGAGTAGATGCCGGCACTGCCACAGCACTTGTCGGAGCCCGGCAGGAGTCGCAGGCGCAACCCGGGAATGGCATTGAGCACCGCCAGCGGCTCTGCGTGCACCTTCTGGGCATGCTGCAGGTGGCAAGGGGCGTCATACACCACATCGAGCGGCAGCGCTCCGCCCTGGCGCGGCCCCCTGGCGGCGAGCAGTTCGGTCACGTCGCGCACCCGGGAACCGAACTGTTCCCCCTCCCTCGTGCCGAGCAGGTGGCCGTATTCCTTCAGGAGCGCACCGCAGCCGGCACTGTTCACCACGATATAGTTGGCGCGGCTGCCGAACGCGTCCAGGTTCTGGCGCGCAAGCGACTCGGCGCCGGCGCGATCGCCCGCGTGTTCGTGCAGCGCCCCGCAGCAGCCCTGTCCGCTGATTTCCACCACCCGATACCCGTTGGCCTCGAGCACGCGTTGTGTCGCGTCATTCACGTGGCGGAAAACGGTATCCATGACGCAGCCGCGAAACAGGGCGACCGTGGGGGCCGAGTGCGAAACATGAAAATTGGGGACCGCGCGGGGCCGCTCCGTGCGCCTGGTGGAGGCAAGCATGCCCATGCTGAAGCCGAAGCGCGTGCCGCTGGACCAGCGGACGGGAACGCCGGTGCTCCGGAACCAGCGCGCGGCGGTAAGCAGTGGTCTCCAGATGACCCGATACGAGAATACCGCGAGGATTGCCTTCGCGGCGGGGGCGATGCCGCGCTTCGTGGCGAGGATCTCCCGCGCGGCTTCCAGGGCCTTGCCATAGCCCACGCCGGACGGGCAGGCGGGCTCGCAGCCGCGGCAGCCGAGACAGGCGTCA
>JANNSD010000120.1:0-14541 GCA_031402225.1 Gemmatimonadota bacterium
GCATCGCGGAATTCCCGCAGCACCGAGAGATCGGGGTTGGGACTCTTCGCCTCGCTGGCGAAGCGCAGCCGCACCGGGTCTGGCTCAGTGATCGCAAATCCCCCCTCGCCACTGGCGAACCGGAGCAGCAGGAGTTCGTAGTCCTCACTCGACTCTACACCGAGCGCCCGCCGACTCGTGCGATAGGGCACGAACCGCGACACCAGTTCAGCCACGCTCACCGGTTGCTGCAGGCGCGCGGGGTCCACCGCCTGGAGCGTGCGCGTGAGATGACGAAAGAGCCGTTCGATGTCCTGCACGCCGATCCTCCCGGGGGGACGTCATCATGCCAGCCTGTGTCGTGAACCTACACACCCTGCCCCGTCCGGTCACGCTTAACGGCCCCCCCGGCACCGCGTCCTTGGCTCCAGCAGGAAGGCCGCTCCACAAACGCCGATAACGGGGGAACTGCAATATGTCTGGTGATCTTCGTCACACGCGGGCCCGGATGGTATGGTCCGCCCTCATTGGCGCTGCATTCCTTGGCGCCTGTTCCGACAGCACGACCTTGCCGTCTGACACTCCCAGCGCCGTGCAACAGGATGCACTCGACGTGGGTGCCGCAAGCGCCGACGAAACCGAGCTGGCGGTGGATGCGCTGAATGGTGTCAACGACGCGCTTGCCATGTCACTCATGGCTCCCGCAACCGGCACGTCTCAACTCACGACCCTCGACTCTCGACTGCCGTTCTGTGCCACCGTGTCGGCCACCACTGACGCCGATGGTGACGGCATCCGCGACAACAGCACGTTCACCTACGCCCTGCCGGCCTGCAGCTTCACCAACTGGCGCGGCGGAAACGTCGAACTGACCGGGGTCATCAGTATCAGCGATCCGGACCCCGCGCCGAGCTTCGCCTACCTGCTCAGCTACGACAACTTCAAGTGGATGTACACGGCGCCCAACACGGTGGACTCCTGGTCGGCCACCCGGAACGGCTCGCGCACCCTCACCGCCACGGCGTCACAGTTGAGCCTCAGCAACCAGGTGTCGATCGTCCGCACCTTCGCCCGCCGGGGCGATGCCACCATCGCGCACAACACGCTGCTCGTCTTTGCCCCGGATGCCGGCGCCACGCTGGTGCGGGGCGAGCCGCTGCCCAGTGGCACGGCGGTGAAGAGCGGCCAGGTCACCTTCAGCCGCAACGGCAACGTGCACACCTTCACCGTGAATACGGTGACGCCGCTCCGCTTCGATGCCTCATGCACCGCAGCGCCCCGCATCTCGGCGGGTGAGGTGCACTACGAACTGTCCGATGGATCGTACGTGAAGGTGCTCTGGCCCGCCTGCGGCCAGGCCGCGGTGCGCACCTGGGTGCCGGTGTCCTAGCGTTCCCTTCAGGCTTCCTCGCGCAGGAGGAACTTCTCGCCGCCGGCGAGTCGTTCCTCCAGCGTGGAGAAGGCCGCATCGGCGTCGTACTCGAGGTACATCCCCTTTGCCCGCTTTGCTTCCAGCCACGCACCGAAGCCCGACAGCACCGCGCCATCGGACGTGACCTGTTCCTTCGCCGCCTTCACCGCGAGGTCGTTCGCGTACTCGTTCTTCGCGTGACCCTTGTGTCCCCGCACCCAGGTCCATTGCGCGTCGTGCCGCCGCGCCGCCGACACCAGCGACTGCCACAACTCCAGGTTCTCGATCGCGCCGCCCTTTCGCGTCCATCCCCGGCGCTCCCAGCTGGGCGCCCACTCCCGGATCCCCTTCACGAGGTACTCGGAATCGGAGACGAACAGCGCCCGGAACCTTGTCTCCTTCCTCGCGAGCAGTTCGAGCACCGCGATGCCGCCGGTCAGGGCCATCCGGTTGTTCGTCGTGTCGGGGTCGCCCACCAGCACGTCGCGCCGCTCGATGCCGCGCCCAGTGCGTACCTCGATCAGCCCGCCGGCGCCGCCGGGGTTGGCACCCTCGCGCCCGTTGCCAAGGCAACTCTCGTCGAGATGCACCACGGCGACGGGCTGGGTCACAGGCCGATCACCTCGAAGGCGTCGATGTCGTTGAGCACGAAGTTCAGCTCCTCGCCGGTCATTGGCAGGAAGCCCACGAACGTTTCCTTCCCGCCCACGACCCCGACCCGCCGCGCCACGACGACGTACTCCGTGCCGCGCCGCGCCACGGTGACCCGCAGCCCGCGACGAGCCGCCGACTCGAGCCGGTCCATCCGCTCCGGTGTCCAGCGCAATCCCATGGGCGTCAGCTCGCCAGGACGCGCATGGCGCCAGGCACTCCCACCACGCACCGGCCGACAATGGCACACTCGAGCGTACCCTCCGCCTTCAGTTGCCGCTGCAACTCGGCCACATCTGCCTCCGCGACCGCCAGCAGCAGCCCTCCCGATGTCTGTGCGTCCGCGCAGATGATGCGATCCGTTTCGCTCACGCCCGGCTCCCAGGTGACGTCGGTGCGCGCCTCGAGGTTGCGTCGCGTGCCACCCGCCACCGCGCCTCGATGCACCAGGTCGCGTGCGCCCGGGAACACCGGCAGGCCCGCGACCCGAATCTCCGCGCCAATACCGCTCGCCATCAGCATGTTGTGCAGGTGGCCCAGCAGCCCGAACCCGGTCACGTCGGTGGCCGCGTGCACGCCCACCCGCACCGCCGCCCGCGCGGCGCCGGCGTTGAGTGCCCGCATGGAGGCCACCGCCGGCGCGAGCATGTCATCGCCGCAGAGGTCGCGCTTGCGCGCCGTGGTGAGAATCCCGGTGCCAAGCGGCTTGGTGAGTACCAGCAGGTCGCCCGCGCGCGCGGTGGCGTTGGTGAGCATTCGGTCGGGATGCACCTCGCCGATCACGGCCATCCCGAACTTGGGCTCGGGATCATCCACCGTGTGCCCGCCGGCCACGAGGCATCCCGCCTCGCGGCACACCGCCGCGCCGCCGCCCAGCACTTCGCCCAGCAACGTCAGCGGCAATGTTTCCCTGGGCCACGCCGTCACGTTGAGTGCCAGCAGCGGCGTGCCACCCATCGCGTAGACATCGCTCAGGGCGTTGGCTGCCGCGATGGCGCCCCAGTCAGCGGCGTCGTCGACAATGGGCGTGAAGAAATCGACGGTGGCGACCAGTGCCCGGTCCGCCGAGAGGCGGTACACCGCCGCGTCGTCGCGGGTGGAGGCGTCAACCAGCAGGGCGGGGTCCGAAACGTGAGGAATGAACCGAAGCACCGACGCCAGCTCGGAAGGCCCCAGCTTGCAGGCGCACCCCGCCCCATGCGACAAGCTGGTCAACCGCAGTTGCAGTTCCTCCTCACGCTGTTTCAGTTCCTCCTCACGCTGTCAAAGCACCGCCGCCATGATTCCACCTGCCACCACCCAACGTATCACCCCAATCCCGACCGCGGCGCCAAGCCCTCGGGGCTGCGATCGCTGTGTCGCGTCCCGCAGCCTCACCGGCAACTCCAGCAGCAATGCCAGCAGCGCGAACAGCAGGACCCATCCGCCCCGGCCCGGGCCGAAACTCCCGAACCAGAGTGCGCCGAACAGCGTGAAGATCAGTCCCTCCACCGCCGGCACCCACATCGGCGCCGGGCCCCGGGCCGGGCTCGGCTGTCCACGGAGCCGAGCGAGCACCAGGTCGGCCAGGGCGAACCATGCGCTGGTGGCGAGCCAGGCCAGGATGATGCGCGTCAGCGCCATCGCTACCAGTTGTGGCGGAGCGAGTCGGTCGACATCAGGTGGCCGCGCACCATGACCTGCTCGATGCTCCGCAGGTTGCTGATATCGGCGATGGGGTCGCGGGTCAGGATGACCAGGTCGGCCTTCCGGCCGGGAACGAGCGCACCGAGCGAATCGGCGCCCAGCAGGAGGGCGGCGTCGCGCGTGGCGGCGAAGAGGGCATCGGAGGTCGAGAATCCAGCCTGGACCAGCAGCTCGAGTTCGCGGACGAGGCTCTGTCCGGGGACGATCAGCTGATTGGCGGCGTCGGTGCCCGCCACGACCTTTCCGCCGCTCGCGCGATAGATACGGACGAACAGGTCCTGGTTCGGTCGCGACGCGCGGAAGTCGCTGAAGTCGGTCGCGGTCCAGCCTGCCCGCTCGATCATGCCCGGTACGTTCCACCGGCTGATCTCCGAGTCGGGCACCATCCTGAGCGAGCTGTCCTGCATAATGGCGGGATCGTCCAGGCGGCTCAGCGTTTCGTGCAGCACTAGCGTGGGCACGATCGTCACCTGGTTGGCGATCAGCTTCTCGGCCACCCGGGCCATCGCGGCCGAATCGAGACCAGCCCACGCCTTCTCGAACGCGGTCCAGCCATCAAAGAACCCCTCCCGGTGCGCCGCGTAGATCGGGGCGTTTTCGGTCGCGGTCGCCTCGGGCACGCCGCTCATGTGCTCGATGGCCCGCACGCCCATGTCGGCCGCGGTCACCGCATCGGTCAGTCCGAGGTGCGCCGTGACCCGGAGGCCGAACGTCTGCGCCTCGTCCACGATCGCGCGCAGCAACTCGGGTGTGATCCTGCTGTACGTCTTCACGTAGTCGACGCCGGCGACCGCAAGCTTGTCGACGGCCTTGCGGGCGTCGTTGGCTCCGCCCACCACGAAGGCGTCGGAGTATGTGGCCGGCGCCGCATCGATCATGGCCCCGGCGCTGAAGATTCTCGGGCTGGTCAGCGCACCGAGGCTGGCCTGTTCCCGAAGCGCCAGGATGGAATCGAACGGGCCGTGCGCGTCGCGCACGCTGGTGACACCGGCGGCCAGGAAGCGCGGCAACGTCCACCGCTGCAGGTGCACGTGGCCATCGATGAGGCCGGGCACGATGAACTTGCCCGTGAGGTCGACGGTCCGCATCCGCGGGGGCACATCCACCTCCGCCCGCGTCCCGATCGCCTCGATCTTGTCGTTGCGCACGATGATCACCTGGTCCAGCTGGGGCTGGGCCGACGAACCGTCGAAGACCGTGGCGCCCACGAGTGCCACCCCGTCCGGGGGTGTGCGATCGCAGGCGGCCACGGCGAGCAACAGGACGAGCAGGTGCTTCGGCATTCGCGTCCGGGGCGTGGGAAGACGGTAAAATACACAACGCCCCGGCTCCAAGAGAGTCGGGGCGTTGGGTAACATCTGCGGTCTAGCGCCGCTTCGCCTTGCGGGCCGCCTTCTTGGCGCTCTTCTTGACCTTCCGGACCGCCTTCTTCGCCGTCCGCGTGTTCTTCCGGACTGCCTTCCTGGTGGTCCGCTTGGTCTTCCGGGCCGCCTTCTTGGTGGTCCGCTTGGCCTTCCGGACGGTCTTCTTGACCTTCCGGACCACCTTGCGCTTGACGACCTTCTTTTTCGTCTTGGTGGTCGCCTTCTTCACCGCCTTGGTGGCCTTGGAGACGGCCTTTTCGACCGCCTTCTCAGCCTTCACCACTGCCGTCCTCACCCTGGCGGCCAGCGACGGGGCCGGCGGTGGCGGCGGTGGCATTGCGGGCTCCGCCGACCCAGGGAGTTCGTCCATCCACCCGGCGCTCTGCCAGCTCGACTCAAGCTCGGCCATCGTACGCTCCTGTGGTACCTGGGATGCGGCGATACCCGCCGCGGTCGAGGCGATAGGGCCTTCCGCCAACGCTCATAAGATGCACAAGTTCACTCGCTCTGCAAGTTGCCATGTCGCGAGGACGCCCGAAAAGCGAGCACATGACCATGAAACCGTTCACCGCATGAGCCCGACTGCAACTGGTGCGCCCGCCGGGGCAGGTTTCCTCATGCGCGCCCTGGTGCTCCAGTCGGTGGGGGGGCTGGAGCACCTGGTCCTCGCCGACGTCCCCGCCCCCGAAGTCCGTTCCCCACATGACGTTCGGGTCCGGATTCGGGCCGCCGCCCTCAACCGCCTGGACCTGTTCGTGGCCGACGGGCTGCCTGGGATGGCCTATGCCTTCCCCCTGATCGTGGGGTCGGACGGCGCCGGCGAGGTCGAGTCGGTGGGGAGCGCCGTGACCGCGGTGCGCCCCGGCGACCGGGTCATGATCCATCCGGGCGTGTGCTGCGGTACCTGCGCGGAGTGCATGCGCGGCGAGGAGTCGCTGTGCGGCGCACTTCAGGTGCTGGGTGAACACCGGGGTGGCACGCTGGCTGAGTTCATCGTGGTGCCGGAGTCGAATCTCGGCGCCGTGCCGGCGGCCATGCCCTGGCCCCAGGCGGCGGCGTTCTCTCTGGCGACACTCACTGCCTGGCGGATGCTGGTTACCCGCGCCCGGATCAGGGCGGGTGACACGGTGCTCGTCTGGGGCGTGGGTGGCGGTGTGGCCCTCGCGGCGGTGCAGGTCGCGGTACACGCGGGCGCGCGCGTGATTGCCACGAGCAGCAGCGCGGAGAAGCTGGAGGTGGCGCGTGGATACGGGGCGGAGGGTCTGGTGAACCACGCCACGGAGGACGTGGTGGCGCGCGTGCGTGAGCTCACCGCCAACCGTGGCGCGGACATCGTCGTGGACAGTGTGGGGGAGCCCACCTGGCAGCGATCGACCCGGCTCCTGCGGCGGGGCGGGACGCTGGTGAGTTGTGGCGCTACCGGGGGACCGCAGGTGTCCATCGACCTGCGACGGCTCTTCTGGCACCAGTGGTCGCTGCTCGGATCAACGCTCGGAAGTCACGCGGAGTATCGGGAGATCGTACGACTGGCTGGCGAGGGGCTACTGTGGCCGCATGTGGACCAGGTGGTGCCGTTCGAGCGAGCGCTGGAGGGGTTCCGGCGCCTTGCCCGTGGGGCGCAGACGGGCAAGGTGGTCATCGATCTCGGCGGGTGAGGTGCCGGGCGCGGGACGTCTGGCTACGGCACCACCAGCCGCACCAGGTCCCGTCCCTCTCCATTCTTCATCGCGCCATACGCGTAGGTGCCGGTGACACTGGTCAGCCCCACGCCCGCCGGCAGCGTCACCGTCTTCAGCATTGTGCCGTCCCTCCCGATCACCGCATAGGTCATCGGGTCGTTCTCGTCCGCCCGGCTGTACTGCAGCCACACTTCGCCACCGGGCCGGCCGATGGCCGCCTCGAACGAGGGCTTCGTCCTCGCGAAGGGGAACACCACTTCCACGTTGCTCGGCATGCCGCGCGCATGCAGCCGATCCATCACTCGCTTCTTGTCCTCCTCCGTCACCGCAACCTTCGCATAGCTGTGTGCCGCGCCGCGCGTCCAGGTGCCCTCGGGTGTCCGCCGGTCCACCGATAGCGTGCGCGCGCGCGCCACCCAGATCGACCCATCCGGCAGCGCGCCGAAGATATCGGTCGGGCCGAAGACCTGCGCCACCGTCTGTACCTGCGGGCCGAACTTCGCCTCCCCGAACTCGGGCACACTCAGGCGCGCCACCGTGTCGACCACGCCGCTCGCCAGGTTCAGTCGCAGCACCGGAAGGCTGTCCTTTCGCATCTCCGTGCCCGGCTCGGCTCCTCCCGTCACCGTGCGAAAATCCGCCTTGTAGCCGTATCCCAGCGTGTCGTACACCAGCACCGGTGTCGCGCCGCCCGCCTCGGGAATCGTCAGCACCCGGGCGAAGCCGGTGGGCGTCCACAGGGTGGTGCGGGTCGCCCCGAAATCCACGACGCCGATCGTGTCACCCGCAAGTTGCGCTACCCAGCCCGGTCGCTTGTACAGCGACGGTGGCGCGTTGTACGGCAGCGAGTCCACCGGAACGCCCACCGTATCGACGGCGCCGGTCGCGAAGTCGCCGGTGTGGAAACGCCGCCCCATCGGGTCGGCGAAGGCCACGCGCCCTCCCCCGATCTCCACCACATTGCTCACGCCGCCAAAGGTCGCGTTGAGCTTCTTCTCTACCGCGAGCGTCACCGAGGGCACCTTGCTGCCGCATCCCGCCAACAGGGCGGCAGCAACAATCGACAGGGAATGGCGGCAGATTCTCATTACTCTCACTTGGCGGTATCGGAGGAAGTGGACGGAACCGAGGGCATCGGCGCCAGCCGCAGGCGCATGCCATCGCGCATCAGGTCGGCCACCAGCACCTGGGTGGCAGAAGCGGCAATCGCGCGACCAGTGCCGGGCAGCAGGACCACGAACAGGAGGCGACCATCGCGGCCGACCACATTGTAGCGCTGCAGGGAATCACTCACTGACCGGCTGCCCTCGAGCCATATCCGGCCGTCGGCATCGGCAAAGGCGCTGGTGAACGCCGCCTTGAGAGGCGCGAAGGGCAACTGTTCCGCGGTGCCACGCAGCTCCTCGGGGAACTTGCGGACGAACAGGTCGCGGTCGGCGCGGGTCACTTCGAGTACCCGGTCGGGCAGCGGATCGCCCTTCATGGTCTTGCCATCGGGTCGCCGGAAATCCACCCGATTGTGATAGACCCGCGCCAGCCACATCGTCCCGTCGGAATACATACCCCAGCGATCGACGCCACTGAACACCCGCCGCTCGAAACGCTCACCGGTGGGGCTCGCCACCTTCGCCAGGTCGAGGGGGGCAAGCCGTGCCACCGTATCCACCCCGGCGCCGTTGAGCTTGACCACCACCGCCGAGTCGCGGTTGCCGCTGCCGTCCGCGCCGGCCGCCGGGCGGAGCTCAGCGTAGAAGTGCCCGGCGCCGTCCCGGGCCCGCGGCAACGCGCCCCGCACCAGGTCGGACGCTGGCTCGTTCCGCACGAAGCTGCCGTCCAGTGTCCAGAGCGTGAGCCGACGCTTGAGTGGCTCTCCGGCATACAGCGTGTCGCCGGCGCGGAACAGGCTGAAGGGGTTCTCCAGCGTCGCCTTGGTGCCGAGCGCCGCATGCGACCGGCTGGCGAAGTCCACGATGCCCGCCTCCGGTCCGCCCGGCAGCAGCACCGCCCAGCGATCACCGCCCAGCCACGCCGCGTCGGTCGCCTCGGCGAATGGAACGACGACCGAGTCGCCCCCCGGTTCCAGTGGAAGCTGGGGCACGGCGGCAGGACCTGGCCCGCAGGCAGCGAGCAGGACGGCGGACACTACCGCGGCAACAGGGAAGGGCAGGCGTACCATGGGGGGAACAATCTAAACGCGGGTACTCACGACTCACGACTCCCGACTCACGACTCCCTCACGGATTCAGCCACCACGTGAACTTCACCAGCAGCACATTGTCGGCGGGCGCTTGCAGCAGGCTGCCGAACGACTGGCCCGGATCGAAGTTGGCGTTGCCGTCGGCATTGTTGCGATTGTGGGTCCACACCAGGAACACCGTGGAACCGGGGTGCCACTCCCACCGCAGCACGGCGTTGCCGCGGAGCGATGCCACGGTGAAATCGGGATTGCCGATATCGATTGGTGCCGCCGGCCCGCCCGGTCCATCCGGGTACGCAATGCCGGTTTCGGGATCGTAGGTCGACCCGTTCTCGCCGTACACGTTGAAGTCGAAGGTGCGCGGGGCGGCGAGTTCCTTCAGCACCCGGTAGCTGCCGCTGGACGCGAACGGCTGCAGGAAGAGCTCGAGGCTCAGCTTCGGGGTGAAGATCCAGTTCACCCGGATATTGCCCGACAGAGTCCACTGGTCCAGGTCGCCAAACACGAAGCGGCTGCCGTACGTCGCGGTCGCGGTGGGGTCGACCCAGGTGCCCACATACTGCGCGCCGTCCAGGTTGCGCTCGAGTCCCGGGCCCAGCCGGACCTGCAACCGCTGCATCGGCCTCCACTCCACCCACGTATTCACGCTCCAGCTGTTGTCCGCACCCTGCTGGTACCGGTTGACGAACCCCTCGAGCCCATACGTCACCCGCTTCCGGCTGTCGCTCTCGAAGCCGCCGCCGAAGTTGTAGCCTGCGGTGTTGAGCATCGCCGGGCCACCCCGGGTATTGCGGATGTTGATGGTCTGGGGGTTCAGGTTCACCCGGGCCCACGACCACCAGAAGTTGCTCCACTGAATGTTCACGTTGCTGAAGAGTCCGGCGCCGGTGTTGTTCCCGCCGAAATCCCAGGTACCGAACGCGGCAATGTTGACGCTGACCCGCTGGTAGATGGTGGTGGGCCTGGTCCAGCGGTAGCCGGTGAGGACGTGGCTGTTGATGATGTCGGTGCGCTGGGCGAACCCGATGTCGTTCAACTCGAAGCCCGGATTGAGTGCGCCGAACGAGGCGTTGAACTGCACCGGCCCCTTCTGCTTGTTCAGCAGCAGCCGTCCGGCAAACCCGGTGAGGTTCGTGGCCAGGGAGTCGACGCGCAGGTAGTCCTGGTCGGGTCGCTGGAAGTAATGGGTGCTGCTCTGCTGCAGTGCCGTCATCCGCTGCTCGGTACCGGTGACGAGGCTGCCCCCAGCCCACCCCGTCAGCACCCACACCCGATTCCGGTCGAGGAAGCTCCAGCCATCCACGCCGACGGTGTAGGCGCCCCGGTTCATCTGGGCCGGCAGGCCGGACTCGTTGAAGAAGCGCTGGGTGATGGTGGAGATGACGCCGATCCCTTGCCGGCCGCCGTCGATTTCCTTCTGCACCCGGATGGCGTTCCAGCTGGTGGTGGGCTCGGTCTCCACACTGCCCGGCACCCCCGCCACTTCGTAATTGGCAAATATCCGCCGTGTCAGCGACGAAAGCGCCCCGACATTCCAGCCTCCCAGCCGGCCCGACAGCTTGAGCGAACCGAGGATCTGGGTACCGCCCGGTGCGTCCACGTAGGTGGCGTCGCTGGGCGTGGCACCTGACGGCGCACGTCCGATGCGACGGGTATAGAGGAAGTCGTGCGAGGCCCAGTTGAAGCCCCAGTAGTTGTTGGAGCCGCCCTGTCCGAAGGCGAAGGTGTTGGCGCCCTCGACGAAGAATGGCCGCCGCTCCGGGAAGAACACCTCGACATCGGTCAGGTTCACGACCGCCGGATCGACCTCCACCTGGCCAAAGTCGGGGTTGATGGTGCCGTTGATCGTGAGGTTGGAGCCGAGCCCAATCCGGAAGTCGCCACCAACACCCATGCCGTACACCGAGCCGTCGTTGTACGGATCGCCGGGGTCGTGCGAGATGTACTCCGCCCGCGCGGTGGCGTAGGGCAGCAACTCGATGCGGCGAGGCGGCTCGAGCTGGTCGAGTCCCTGCAGCTCAGGGAACCGTGACACGAAGCCGCTCGCATTGCTCGGCGTGTAGATGAGATAGTCGCGCTCGTTGCGGCGGGCGATGTCGCGCCGGAAATTGATGCCCCACACCTGGTTCGTGCCCGGGTTGAAGCGAAGCTGCGAATAGGGAATCCGCATCTCGGCGGTCCAGCCGGTCGGCGTGCGATGCACCGCACCCTGCCATACGCCGTCCCAGGTATCGTCGTCCCAGTCGTCGTTGAGGAGCGTGCCGTCGTACTGCACGCCCGCGGCGTTGAGCCCGAAGTAGAAGCCGCTGCGCTTGTCGTGATAGGGGTCGAGCAACACCTGGAACTGGTCGGCGCTGACCCAGTTGTCCCGCCGGGCCAGCTGGGTGACAATGGAGTCGGGCGTGGCATCGAACATCTCGGCGCCGATGTAGATGGCGCCGTTGTCGAACACCACGCGCACATCGGTGCGCTCGGTGGCCGGGGCGCCCTCCTTCGGTGCGCGCTGCAGGAATCCCGACACCGGTGTGGCCCGGCTCCAGACGCTGTCATCGAGGATGCCGTCGATCCGCACCGGCTCGGTCGCACGCAACGCGTGCACATTCCGCGCGGCAGCGACGGCCGCCGAATCGGGCAGCGCGCCGCCACCCGGCGCACCGGGCGAGGCAACGAGTGCGACCTGCAGGAGGAGCGCAACCAGCATTCAGGATGTTCCCGGCGTTCGTTGGAGGTGTGCCGCTTAGATGGCGCCCGCCGGGAAAGGGTTGCTCCTGCCGCGGCGCCTAGGGTCGAGTCGGCCCCATCGTCAGCACTTCCTCGAAATACCCCAGCGCCCTCGGATCATCCGACTGGCCCAGCCAGAAAATGGCGCTCCGGCGGATCTTCCCATCCTTGTCCGTGCGCGCCGTCGCGAGCAGCGCCGGCACTCCCTCGTCGTTCGGCCGCTGCGACAGGGCAAACACTGCCGCCTCCCTGACGTCGCGGTTCAGCGCCGCATCTCCCACCACCGCCACCAGCCCGGCGGTAGCCGCGGCGGCGGTCGCCTGCCCCACCCAGAAGACCGCTGCCTTGCGGACGTCCGTGCTCACTTCCGGGCTTCTTGCCAGCCTGATGAGGTCGGGCCAGACCCGGACACTGTCCGCCAGCGTTGCCGGCATAATGGCGTCCTGGGCGGCCCTTCCCCCTTTACGAGCGATGGCCAGCATGAGTTGCGACGCCGCCGGTGCCGACACCGTGCCGAGGTCGGTTGCCCCGCTCTGCGGCAGCCACCGGCCCCCGATGCGGGTGCTGATCCTGGTGACGATGCCATGGCGGATGGTGATCGCGACCCGCACGGGCCCCTGCTCGCAGTCGGAGGTCCAGCCGTCCCGCTCGTCGTCTCCGTCATCGATGCTGACAATGCTGTTCCCGCCACCACACACGCCCGGACGGCTGGCATAGGTGAGCCGTACCACGGCGTCCGGCTTCGCGAACACTCGCAACTCGAGGCTCTGTGCGGCGGCGATCCCCGGGAGCAGCAGGAGAAGCATCGCCGCTCCACCCGTCTTGCCCGCCCGGCCCGCCCTCATTTCGCCCCCGTGAGGATCGCTTCCAGCGCCTGCGCCGCCCGCGGGTCATTCGACTGGCCCAGCCAGAAGATCGCCTTCTTCCGGAGCTCCTTGTCGCGGTCGTTCCGCGCAATGTCGAGCAGCTTCGTCACTGCCGCCGGGTCGTTGCTCTGTCCCAGAACGAAGATCAGCTGCTCCTTGAGCTCGGTATCCTGCAGCTGCCCGTACAGCTTGCTCAGGCTCGCGACGCTCGCCCCGTTCTGCGCCGCCCAGAAGAGCGCCTGCTTGCGCGCCTCCATGGACTCCTTCGGGTTCTGCGCCACCTCGAGCAGCCACGCCTGGGCCCCGGCGGTGTTCGACTGCGACACCGCGAAGAGGATGCGTTCCTTGAGCTCCGCGTTCGTGGTCTTGCCGTACAGCGTGCGCAGGAAGCTGATGCTCGAGGTGTCGCCCTCCTGCCCCAGCCAGAACACTGCCTTCTCCCGCAGGTCTTCCGGCGCACTCTCCTGGGCAGCGTACGCGCGCAACAACTGCTTTGCCCTGGGCGAGTCCTGCTGCGACAGCGCGAACAGCGCCTTCTCCTGCAGTTCCGGGTCCTTCGACGAGCGCAGGATCGAGTCGAGCGCCGCGACGGCGGTTGGACTGTTCACCTGCGACAGCCAGAACACCGCCTGCGAGCGGACCTCGGGATCGGGGTCGTTGCGTGCCACGCTGAGCAGGATGCTCTCGGCGTTCGTGGTTTCCTGCTGTGCGATGAGGAACACCGCCTTGCGGCGCAGGCACACCGAGCCGGAGTCGCGGCGGGCCAGCACCTTTTGCAGGATCGGTGTCGCCTTGGCCGCATCCATCTGCATCAACCCGTTGAGTGCTGCCATCTGCACGTCATCGTCCTCGTCGCCGCAGTCGTCACCGCCGGGCCCTCGCGGCGCGCGCGGGGCCATGGGGGCCATGGGGGCCATGGGGGCCATCGGCCCCATGGGCGGCAGGGGAGCCGCCGCCGGCCGGGGTGATGCTGCCGCTGCCGCCGTGCTGGCGACCCGCTCCGCCGCCTGCGCGTCGCCCTTCTGCGCCAGCTGGGCGTCGATGCGGGACATCAGCGCGCGCGCGTCGCCGGCCGTGGCTGCGGTCGGGTACTTGCCGGCTTGCGTCTCGAGCAGGTTGCCGGCCTGGCGAAGGTCGGCATTGCTCCCGGTCCGGTACAGCGCGAAGGCCTCGTAGTAGTAGGTGTCCGGCACATAGGCCGACCGGGGATACCGTGAGCGCACCTGGCGGAACAGGTCCGCCGCGGTCTTGTACTGGTTCTTGTTCAGCGCCGTTCGTGCCGCCTTGTAGAGCGAGTCGGCTGCATCACCCTGGTGCCACTCGCTGCGGGCGATCGGCGGCATGCCGGAGAGACCGGGCGCGGGCGTGAGCGCCAGCTGGGCGGCGGCCGGGGTGGTGGCAAGGAACAGCATGGCGACGAGGACGCGCATCAGAGCACTCCGTTGGGAAGTGAACGGCGGTTCGGGGCGACACGCAGGCGCATCATGACGTCGCCACGGTCGAGGCCGTCGGTGATCAACTGGACATCAGCCCGTCGCCCGCTCGTGCCGAGTTGGGTGATCTCGGCGAGCACGAGTTCGAGGTCGAGCAGGAGCGGGCGCAACCGCGCGTCGGCAACTCGCGAATCGAGCAACAGACGGTTGGTGGCGAGGAGCTGGCGCGCCGCGGCCACCGGCAGGCTGTCCACCTGGCCGCTGCGCACTGACGCGCGGAACAGGGTGAGGTACGCTTCCGACTGGCTCAGGTGCTGCGCCGCCGCCACCTCGAGCGCCACGGACGGCGACCTGTTCACCTGCGCCACCGTCTCGACGCGTGGTGCTGTCATCCGCCCGATGCCAATGCCAAGCACCAGCAACGCTGCGATGCCCGAGATCCATGCCGCCGCGCGGGTGCTTAACGCCGGCATCCGGCTACCTCTTGCCAACCGCCGGTCGCCGGACGCGCGCACTTCTGCCGCCTTGCCGCCCTGACTTCTTGCCGCCCGAAT
>JANNSD010000121.1:0-37636 GCA_031402225.1 Gemmatimonadota bacterium
CCCAGGTTGAACACCTCGCGCATCTCCGCCTCGCTCACGTCGCCCGCCGCCTGCAGGAACCGGTACAGCGCCGGCCGATCCCACGCGCCCATGTCCACCCTGGCCCGGCACTGCTCAGGAAGCACCCGCACCAGGTTCCCGCCGATACCGCCGCCGGTGATGTGCGCCAGCGCATGCACCTGCCCCAGCACCGGTGCCAGGCTCGGCACGTAGCTTCGGTGCACCGCGAGCAACGCATCGGCGACCGTCTTGCCGGTGTCGCCCAGCGGATCGCTCAGCGTGAGGCGCGCCTGCTCGAAGATGATCCGGCGCGCAAGCGTATAGCCGTTGGTGTGCAGGCCGGTGGACGCGTAGCCCAGCAGCATGTCGCCCGGCACGACATGGTCGCCATGCAGTGCGGCGTCTTCTTCCACCACACCGACAATCGTGCCCGCCAGGTCGAACGTGCCCTCGCGGTAAAGCCCCGGCATCTGCGCCGTCTCCCCGCCCGCCAGCGCCATGCCATGGTTGCGGCACCCGCGCGCAATGCCCTCGACGATGCCAGCGATCATCTCCACACCCAGCCCCGCACCCGCCACGTAGTCCATGAACGCGATCGGACGCGCCGCGTGCACCAGGATGTCGTTGACGCTGTGGTTGACCAGGTCCTCGCCCACCGTGTCGAACCGCCCCGCCTCCAGCGCCACCAGGACCTTGGTACCTACGCCGTCGGTGCTCAGCACCAGCACCGGCTTCTTCATCCCGGCAGGCACCCGTACCATCCCGCCGAACGCGCCCACCAGCCCGACGGAGAGCGCCGTCCGCGTCCCGGCCACGAGGTGGCCGATCTTTTCCTTGGCGGCCTCGGCGGCGTTGAGGTCGACCCCCGCCGCCGCGTACTGTCGGGCCGTCACCCGATGGGCTCCGCCAGCTCGACGTGCGTCAGCTGCCGGAAGGCGCGGGCGCGGCGCTCCACCATGTCGAGGGTGACGCCGTCGAACCCGTGCACGCCGAACTGCGACACCGCGAAGGACCCCATTACGCTGCCGTACACCATCGCCCGGCGGAACTCCATGTCGCTCACCGTACCGCTGCGCGCGAGGTAGCCCATGAACCCGCCGGCAAAGGCATCGCCGGCACCAGTTGGGTCGAAGACCTCTTCCAGCGGGAAGGCCGGCGTGAAGAAGGTCTGCTCGCCCCCCATCAACAGCGCGCCGTACTCACCCTGCTTGATCACCACGCGCTTGGGGCCCTGCTGCAGGATCCAGCGGCCGGCACGGTGGATGTTCCAGTCGCCTGACAGCTCGCGCGCCTCGCCGTCGTTCACCATCAGGATGTCCACCCGCTTGAGCAACGCCATCAGCGCGTCGCGCTTGCTCTGGATCCAGTAGTTCATTGTGTCGCATACCACGAGCTTCGCCGTTGGCACCTGGTCGAGCACGCCGAGCTGCAGTTCCGGGTCGATGTTGCCGAGGAACAGGAACTCGGAGGTGCGGAACTTCGCCGGCAACTTCGGCTGGAACGCCGCGAACACGCCGAGGCGCGTCTCCAGCGTTTCCCGGCTCTGCAGGTCGTAGGAGTACTTCCCTTTCCAGCGGAAGCTCTCTCCCTCGGCGTGTTCGACGCCCGACCAGTCGATCCCCCGGGCCGCGAGCTGCTCGAGTTCCTTTACCGGATAGTCGCTGCCCACCACCCCCACCACCTGTACCGGGTGGAGGATCGCCCCCGCGACGCTGAAGAACACCGCGGAGCCACCCAGCGCATCGGCGGTTTCGCCGAACGGCGTGAAGATGGAATCGAGCGCTACGCTGCCGACGACGAGCAGGCTCATGAAGTCAGATCCGTTCGGGGGCGGAAAGGCCGAGCACGGCGAGGCCGTTGGCCAGGGTGATGCGCGCGGCGCGCGCAAGAAGCAGTCGCGCGTGTTCGGTGGGCCCGGGTTCGCCCACCGTGCGCGTATGGTGGTACCAGCCGTGCACGCTGCCCGCCAGTTCGTGGAGGTACGTCGTCATCCGGTGCGGCTCCCGCTGCTGCGCCGCCTTGGCGATCACCTCGGGCAGCTCCGCCAGCTTCTTGAGCAGCTCGGTGTCCTCGGGCGCCGGCAGCGACGCGAGGTCGAGCGCGCCCGTCACCGAATCGGGCTCCACACCGGCGGTGCGGAAGATCCCGCAGAGCCGGGCGTGCGCCATCTGCACGTAGAAGATCGGGTTCTCGTCCGTCTGCCGCTTCGCCAGCTCGATGTCGAAGGTGAGCTGTGAATCGCCCTTCCGCGACAGGAAGAACCAGCGCGCGGCGTCGGTGCCCACCTCGTCCACCAGCTCACGGAGCGTGACGAAGGAGCCCGCCCGCTTCGACATCTTCACTTCCTCGCTGCCGCGCACCACTTTCACCAGCTGCACCAGCACCACGTCGAATTTCTCGTCCTCGAAACCAAGCGCCCGCAGCACCGCCCGCACCCGCGGGATGTAGCCGTGATGATCCGCACCCCACACGTCGATCAGCGCGTCGAAACCACGCTCCAGCTTGTCGATGTGGTACGCGATGTCGGGCAGGAAGTAGGTGAAGCTCTCGTCCTGCTTCCGCAACACCCGGTCGAGGTCGTCACCGAACTCGGAGGTGCGGAGCCAGAGGGCACCATCCTTCTCGTAGGTGAGGTTCCGGTCGTGCAGCAGGTCGAGCGCATCGGACACCGCACCCCGGTGATACATCCCCTGCTCCGACGTCATGACGTTGTAGCGCACCCCGAAGTCGGCGAGGTCGCGGTCCTGCTCCTCCCGCTGGATCGCCAGCCCGAGCTCCCGGCTGCGCTTCACGCCCTCCTCGTAGGGCAGGTCGGCGAATGCCGGCCCTTCCCGCTCCAGCACCAGCGCCGCGTTCTCCTGCAGGTACATGCCGTGGTAGCCGCCATCGGGGATGGCCGCGTCCCGCCCCACCGCCTGCTGCACCCGGGCCCAGAGACTCTGCGCCAGCCGGTCGATCTGCACCCCGGCGTCGTTGATGTAGAACTCGCGCGTGACGTGGTGCCCGCTCCACTCGAGCAGCGACGCGATGGCATCGCCCAGTGCCGCGCCCCGCCCGTGGCCCACATGCAGCGGGCCCGTGGGGTTGGCCGACACGAATTCGAGGTTGACCTTGAGCCCCTCGCCAGCCGCGCTTCGCCCATAGCGCGCCCCCTCGGTGAGGATGCGCGCGTGCAGCGCCGCCAGTGTGTCGCTCGCCAGCCAGAAGTTGATGAACCCCGGCCCGGCGATCTCCGTCCGCGCGATGAGGCTCGCCGGCGGGTGCAGCTCGCGCAGTACCTCTTCCGCCATCGCGCGCGGATTCGACCGGCGCCGCTTCGCCAGCGTCAGGGCCAGGTTGGTGGCGAGGTCGCCATGCGTCTCGTCGCGCGGACGCTCCAGCACGAAGTCCACGTCACCGTCGCCCAGCTTCCGCGCCACCCGCTCCAGTTCAACCCGCAGCAGGTCGCTACTCACTGGCCTTGGCCTTCTTCGCCGGCGCCTTCTCGGCCTTCGGCGCGGCGGCTGCCTCGCCACCCGTCTTACCCGCCTTACCCGCCTTGCTGTCCTTGCCCGCCGCACTCGCCCCGCTGTCCTTGCCCGCCGCACCCGCCTCACCCGCCTTGGCCGACGTACCCGTCTCAGCCGCCTTGCCCGTCTCACCCGACTCCCGCGCCTTGTCGTTCCGCGGACCCTTCCCGTCCTTGCCGTAGTCGGTGATGTAGAACCCGCTGCCCTTGAAATGCAGTCCGGCCCCACCGGAGATCTTGCGCACCGCTACGGTGCCACACACCGGACACTTGGTGCGCGGCTTGTCGCTCATCTTCTGGAAGAGCTCGAAGTCGTGCCCTTTGGGGCACGCATATTCGTAGGTCGGCATGTTGCTGCTGGTATCCTAAGTTCAGGTAACCACTGAACTTAACTGCGGAAGGCTACCGGGACAATCGTTCCCCCTCACGCTGTTTCGGTTCCTCCTCACGACTCACGACTCACGACTCACGACTCACGACCTCCTATCCGGCCTCCCCACCGCAGCCAGCGTGGACCCACGTACGCGGGCGATGGTATCGGCCACGAACCGCACGTCGTCGCGCGAGCCGATCACCAGTGGGCACCGCTCGTGCAGGGATCCGGGTACCCGCTCCATAATCCGGTGCTCACCGTCGGTCGCGGCGCCACCGGCCTGTTCCGCGATGAACGCCATCGGGGCGCACTCGTACAGCAGCCGCAGCTTGCCGTTCGGGTTCTTCGTGTCGGCGGGGTACATGAAGACGCCGCCGGCGATGAGGTTGCGGTGGAAGTCGGCGACCAGCGACCCGATGTACCGGCTGTTCTTCCCCGCGATGTACTCCGGCAGGTCGCCATGGAACCCGCGCACCGCCGTCTGCACGCCCTTGTCCCACCGCGCGAAGTTGCTCTCGTTGACACTGTAGTACTTCCCCACCGCCGGCGTCACGAAGTTCGGGTGCGACAGCAGGAACTCGCCGATGGTGGGATCGAGCGTGAAGCCGTGCACGCCCTGCCCCGTGGTGTACACCAGCATCGTGCTCGAGCCGTACATCACGTAGCCCGCCGCCACCTGCTGGATGCCGGGCTGCAGGACGTCGGCCACCGTGCCGCCGCCATGGTCGCTCACCCGGCGGTAGATGCTGAAGATCGTCCCCACTGCGGCGTTCACGTCGATGTTGGAGGAGCCGTCGAGGGGATCGAAGAGGACCACGTAGTTGCCGGGATGGTACTGGGAAGGAATCGGGATCATCTCCTCGTCTTCTTCCGACCCCATCACGCAAACCCGGCCGGTGAACTTGAGGGACTCCTTGATCGCTTCATTGGCCAGGACGTCGAGCTTCTGCTGGTCCTCGCCCTGCACGTTCCGGTTCTGCGCCGAGCCCAGCAGGTCCACCAGCCCCGCGCGGCGGATGGAGGCGGCGATCAGTTTGGTGGCAAGGGCGATGTCGTAGAGCAGGCTCGAGAGCTCGCCGGTGGCATCGGGAAAGCCCCGCTCCTGGTCCAGGATGAATCGCTCGATGGTGGTGACCGCTGTGCGCATGGGGCCGGCGACTCCTGGCTGGTGGTGGCGGGCGACCCTGCCACGTCGAATCCGAACCGTCGCGACCGCCCGTGGACCTCCACGTGGCGGCCGTCGGTGACGACCGTGACCGTGCCCTCCTGATCGGTTCTCCAGATCGTAGCATGTTGTGCGCCGAGGCGCTGCAGCGCATCGGGCGAGGGATGCCCGTACCGGTTGTGGCTCCCGACCGACAGGATCGCGACGGTGGGCGACAATTCCCGGAGCCACGCCGCCCCGCTCGCCGTCCGGCTGCCGTGGTGCCCCACCTTGAGCAGGTCCACCTGCCCCACCCGCCCGCGCAACGCGGCCTCAGGTGCCTCGCCGGCATCGCCCATGAAGATGGCGCGGAAGGCGCCGTAACGCACCAGCAGTACCACCGAATCGTCGTTGAGGTCGAGCCCCCACCCGCTCCACGCGGTGTCGGGGTGCAGCACGGTGAACTCTACGCTGTCCACGGAAAACCGCTCGCCCCGGCGGGCCGGGTCCCACGCCGCGCCCGACACGGCGACGAGCCCGAGCATCTCGCGATACGTCGAATCGGCGCCCGGCGCGGCGGGTTCGACCACCGTGCCCACCGGGACCGCCGAGAGCACCGCGCCAAGCCCGCCGACGTGATCGAGATGCGCATGCGACGCGATCAGCACGTCGATCGCGTCCGCTCCCTCGCGCTCGAGCAGTGGCACCACCCGGCTCGCACCGGCATCGAACCGCTCGTCCCTGGGCCCCGCGTCGATCACCACGAAGTGGCCATTGGGCGTGCGGAGGACCGCAGCGTCGCCCTGGCCCACATCCACAAAATGCAGCGTCAGGCGGCCCGCGCCAGACTGCGGCAGGCGCAGGGTGGGAACCAGCGCGAGCCAGGTGCCGGCCGCGCCCGCCAGCAGCAGCCGGCCCGACGCCAGCCCCGCGCTCCCCCGGCGTGGCGTAGCCCAGCAGAGCAGCGCCAGCAGCAGGAGCCAGGGCAGCGCACTGACCGGCTCCGCATTCATGACCACGTGCCCCATCGGCACCCGCGCGCCCCACCGGGCGGTCAGTTCCAGCAGGTGCAACGCCGCGCCGCTGCCCGACGCGAGCGCGTCACTCACCACCCCGATCGGCGCCAGCAGCAGGCTCGCGAGCACACCCGGCACCGCAACCGCCGCCACCGGAATGGCGATGAAGTTGAGCGCGATGCCGACCGGCGCCACCGCACCCAGGAGCCACGCCGTCACCGGGGCCGTGGCCACGGTGGCACCCACCGACGATGCCGCCGACTGCCACAGCCAGTGGGCGCCACCCGCCGCCTCCGCCCAGCGCGCGACGCGCACGGCGCCCCAGAGCGACAGCACCGACAGCCAGCCACCCAGGTCGAGCACCGCAAACGGATCCAGGAGCAGGACGACGAGCCCCGTCGCGGCCAGCAGCGCCTCCGGCTGCACGGCCCGCTGTCGCCACCGGAGCCACACCAGTACCCACGCCATCGCCACCGCGCGCACCGCCGGCGCGGGCCAGCCGAGGAACGCCACGTACACCGTGGCGAGGGATGCCGCGACCATGAGCGACGCGACGCGTGCGACGCCGCTGTAGCGGAGCACCAGCACCACCCAGGCGGCGATGAGGCCGATATGAAATCCGGAGATCGATAGCAGGTGCACGAGCCCCGACGACGCGAATGCATTCTTGAGTTCGCGGTCCATGCCGCTCCGTCGCCCCACCACCAGCGCATCCACCAGCGGGGCCCGGGCGCCGTACAGCCTGGCCGATGCCCGCGCGAGGGCGTTTCGCACGCGGAACTCGACGCCGCCGCTCACGCGGCCGGTCGGCGTGACCCGCGTGACCCCGAGGACACCGTCCGGCGCGATCATCCGGCGGGTGCCGCGCCTCCACTCGCCCTCGATCGCCAGTGTGCGCCCGGCGTCCAGCGCAGCACCCCGCGCAAAGCGCGCGGTCACGGCACCCCGGCACCCGGCGCGCACCGGCTCCACCGATGCCATGCCGCCCTCCCCGGTCACCGGCTCGAGCAGCAGCACCTCCATGGCCATCCGTCCCGCCGGCAGCCGGGCGGCACAGTGCCCCTCCTCCCGCTGGCGCGCCAGCGCACCCACCGCGATGCCGACCACCGCGGCACCGACGACGACCACGACGTCCCGGCGCCACAGCACCAGCACGACGCCGGTGACCATCATGCCGCCCGCCAGGGCCCAGAAACGCGAAAGGCCGGTCGCAAGACCGGCCCCGAAGCACAACACCACCAGCACCACCGGCGGAGGGATCACCCCGCGGTCGCCTTCTTCGACTTGGGGCAGCGCGGTGCCATCGACACCTTGCGGAACGCCTCCATGACCACGACGTCGATCTCCGCCCGCTTCTGCTGCTTTTCCAGGTTCACCTCGGTGACGATCTGCCCCTCCAGCGACGCCACGTAGCGCGGCGGCACCCGGTTGAGCGCGAAGACGAAGATGTCGTCCCGGCAGTACTCGCAGCCGCAAAAGGCGGGGAAGTTTCCCCGCAACGCGTCATACGCGATCTGCACATGTTCCTCGACCAGGTTCCGGATCATAGCACCGCCAGCTGGGGACGACGCACGGTCCCGGTAAAAGTGGCACCGGTGGTCCCGGTGAGCTGCACCATGTGATACTCGCCGATGGACGCCGGCGGCAGGTCGACCAGGACGGAGAGGTTGCTGCGCGTCCGCGCCAGCATGAGGTCGCCCCGGCGCGCCTGCCGCTCGACCAGCACCTCATGGGTCGACCCGATGCGCCCCAGGTTGTGCTGCCGCGCCTGGCCCCGCACCACCCCGATCAGCCGCTCGAGCCGTTCCGACGCCACGGCATCGTCCACGTGATCGGCCAGGCGCACCGCCGGCGTGCCGTCGCGCACCGAATACTTGAAGGTATACGCCTCGTCGAAGTTCGCGTCGCCCACCAGGGAGAGTGTCTCGGTGAACTGCGCCTCCGTCTCACCCGGAAAGCCGACAATGAGATCGGTGCTGAACGTCAGGCCGGGAATGGCGTCCCGCAGCTCGCGCACCACGTCGAGGTACCGCTCGCGGGTGTATCGCCGCAGCATGCGCCGCAGCACGGCGTTCGACCCGCTCTGCGCCGGCAGGTGCACATGCTCGCACACCGCTTCCACCTCGGCCATCGCCGCGATGACCCGCGGCGTGAAGTCGGTGGGGTAGGGACTGGTGAAGCGCAGCCGCCGGATGCCGTCCACCGCGCCCACCGCCCGCAGCAGGTCGGCGAAGTCGTGCGTGCCATCATGGTAGCTGTTCACCGTCTGGCCCAGCAGCGTCACCTCCGACGTGCCGCCCAGCGCCAGTCGACGCACCTCGGCCACCACATCGTCCAGGATGCGGCTTCGCTCCGCCCCACGCGTGTACGGAACGATGCAGAACGTGCACTTGTAATCGCAGCCGCGCTGCACCGTGACGAACCGGGTTGGCGACGCATCCGCCGCCGCCGCCGGCACGTCCTCATAGTGCTCCCACGGCCGGAACTCGGTGTCGGTGACCCGCTGTCCGGCCGACGCCTGGGCCAGCAGCATGGCCAGGTTCCGGTACCCATCGGGCCCGACCACCAGGTCCACCCTGGGCGCCTGGGCCAGCAGAGCAGGCCCGAGGCGCTGCGCCATGCAGCCAACCACGCCCAGCACGTCGCCCGGTCGCTTGAACTTCTGCAACTCGCCCACGCGGCCGGCCACCCGCAGCTCCGCGTTGTCCCGCACCGCACAGGTGTTGACCAGCATCACGTCGGCGGTGTCGGGCGTGTCGACCGGCTCGTAGCCGTCGCGCGCCAGCACGCCGAGCATGAGCTCGGTGTCGGCCACGTTCATCTGGCAGCCGTAGGTCTCGATATAGACGCGCTTGGTCACGCTGGAAGATAGCCCGCCGTGGAGCGGCGGGGTACGGTACTACGGCCGGATGTTGAGCCCGGTGTAGAGCAGCCACCCCGTCTCGGAGATGTCGCTGCCGCTGGCCCGCCGCCACACCCGCTCGAGGCTGACCTCGATGGCACCGTGCTGCTTGGCGAATCGCGCCCCCGTGCCCACCGACACCGAAAACTCGCTGGGCTGGACCACTGGGCCCTCGCCGATCAGGAACGGCAGGGTGCCATAGCGCACACCGACGCGCAGCGGAAACTGGGTCGCCCGGCGCGCCCGCGACGTCAGTTCACCGCCCAGGCTCAGCTCGAGACTGTTCTTCGCACCGGGCGCCCCCAGGTTCGTCAGCGACTCGTTGGCCGACGACCAGGTGCGATACACCCCCTGTGCCGACACCTCCAGGAACGGCGTGACCGCGAACAGGCCGCCCGCCGCAACGGTCCATGGAAGCCCGTAGTCCGCACCAATGGTGGTGGCGCCGCCAAAGGCCACCGAGTCAATGTTCACGTTCGCGGTGAAGTCTTTGCGCACGAACGCCGCAAGTGTGAGCTTGTTGCTCAGCACCCGGGTCGCCCCAATGGCAAGGCCAAAGCCGGTCGTGGAGGTCTGGGCCGTCTGCAGCACCGTGGCATAGCTGGTGTCGTCGAATGCGCGCCGTGCCGCCAGGCGATTGGTACCAGTGATGAAATGCACCGCCAGCCCCACCGTCGTCCTGGGAATGGTCCGGATGGCGAAGGCCAGTTGCAGGTCGCTCAGTCCGCCCCGCGAGACCGTGGTGTCGGTGTACGCGCGCACGCTGTCGCGCAATACGATGGAGTCGCGCACCGCCAGCGTGAAGTCGCGGTCCAGGTACGTGGTGGCCCCGACACCAAAGGCATACTGCCCGTGGCGGAGTGGCGCCGTGATGTAGGTGTTCGGGAAGCGGTAGCTGCGCACATTCGCTGATCCCGCAGGCGTCTCCACCGACCGGTAGTCCGCCAGCACCGTAAACGTCGCCGTGCCGCCCTTGAGCGTCGCCAGTGATGCCGGGCTCAGCTGCGACTGCGGATCGAAGAGCCCGCTGCTGCCACCGGCGCCCATGGCGGCCGCCGAGTAGGGGCGCCCCGGAAAACCGGGACCGCGAACGCCGAAGATGGACGACTGCGCCGCCAGCGATGCCGGGAGCACCAGCAGCCCGAGCGCGAGCCCGGCGAGCCGTCGCCCGATCACGGCAACACGAACTGGTACGGCCGCACGTACTCGACACGCAGGCGGGGTTGGAGCACCGGGTCGGCGGTGGAGCCGAACACCGGCACCGAGAACGACGAGGCTTCCGGCGACAGCCACACGAACAGCGCCGGGGGGCGCCCGGCATTGCCCTGCCACAGTCGCACCAGGGAGCGCACTTCGAACGACAGCACCGCGCTGGTGGGGACCTGGAAGGTGTTGGCGGCGGTCACCTGGGGAATCAGGGGCGACTTGGCCCCCAGGTCGACCAGGATCCCCTGCACCACCACGGTCGAATTGACATTGGGCACCCCCTCGATCGGCGCCACCGGCACGAGCTCCAGGGTGGCGCGGATGATCTCCGCCGTGTCCTTGAGCACCAGCGGCCACGGAAACCGGATGAGCGCGCGCACCGAGGGTGCGCCACCGACGAGGAGCGTGGTCGGTGTCGGCTGCGGGAACGGCACCGCGGTGACGTAGCTGTTGAAGCTGGGGATGCGGGTGATCGTCTGTCGCTGCAGCGTGGTGTCGGCGATGTCCGCGTGCACGTATGTCTGGAAGGAGGGCGCGCCGGTGCCCGCCCGCACCGAGAGGAGCCGGACGCCGGTCGCCGCGGGGGCGGTGAGCGCCACGCCCACGCGCAACACACCGGAATCCGCCGGAGTCAGCGCAATGCGGGCCAGTGTCTCCCCGCTGAAGAGCGCCGTCACCCGGCCCGTGAGCAAGGTATCCGGCACCTCCAGCGAATCCAGGAACGACTCGGGGGTAAACTCCGCCGTCAGGTCATCGAAGGTCGACGATGAGTCGGCCGTGGGCGGCAACTTGTACAGGAGCAGCACGATGCCCGGCTGGAGCGTGTCGCGCGCATCGACCGTCAGGTTGATCCTGGCCGAGTCGATGGTGTACGACCGGAGGGTATCCTGCACGAACAACGAGTCATTGCGCCGGATGAACTGCACGAAGCCGCGCGCGTCCGCCGCCGGCAGGTTGTTGCTGACGAGGAACCCGGTTGCCTGCGCGGCGGTGACGTAACCGCTGAACGACGAATCGCTGCCCACGATCGGCGTGAGCACCGTATCGAACACGATGATCTGCCCGCCAGGACAGAGCTCGGGGCAATTGACCGGCGTGAGGAGCCGCTCAGTGCACGCGCCCGACAGTACGGCGACCGCCCCGAGCCACGCGGGCATCGCCCAGCGCCGCCGCTTCACCAGTGGGACCGTCACGCCAGCATGCCGGGGCCAAAGGCGTCGGGCAGGAGATGGCGCAGTGTCCACGTAACCCGTGTGCCCGGGCCCACTGATTCACCCGTCAGGCCCAGTCCGAACTCGGCCAGCACCTGGCGGCAGGCACCGCAGGGCATCGCCGGCGGCTCGCGGCCGACCACGATCACCATTCGCCGGAAACGCCGGGCCCCAGCCGTCACCGCCGACGCCACCGCCGCGCGCTCGGCGCAGATCGTGAGCCCGAAGGACGCGTTCTCGATGTTGCAGCCGGTGTAGATCTGCCCATCCTCCGCCTCGAGTGCCGCGCCGACCTGGTACTTCGAGTACGGGGCATAAGCCTGCTGCTGCGCGCGGCGCGCCGCCGCGACCAGCGTTTCAGTCACGCCAGACCTCAGGAAGAAATGAATCGCCGGCGGGCAACATCGCCACGCCAAGGAACTCCGCCACCGTCTGCCCCACATCGGCAAAGCTGCGCCGCACGCCCAGTGCGACCGGCTGCACCTTCGGGCCCCAGACCAGCAGCGGCACCACCTCGCGCGAGTGATCGGTGGAGGGCGTCGTGGGATCGTTGCCGTGGTCCGCGGTGAAGATAATCAGGTCGTCCGCCCTGCCTGAGCCGAGCAGGCCCGGCAGGGCAGTATCCAGGTCGAGCAGCCCGCGGTGGAACCCGGGCACGTCGTTGCGATGGCCCCAGGTCTGGTCGAATTCGATCACGTTGGCGAACAGGAAGCCGCGCGGCATGCCAGCCAGGGCATCGCCGATGAGCCGGTATGCCTCGGCGTTCGTGGCGGTGTGCCGGCTGCTGATGCCCCGCCCCGCGAACAGGTCATCCACCTTCCCCACGCCGACCACCGGCACCTGGGCATCTGCCAGCCGGTCGAGCAGCGTCGGCCCCGGTGGTGCGAGGCTGAAGTCCTTGCGGCGCGCCGTGCGCGTCCAATGACCCGGCGACCCCGTGAACGGCCGGGCGATGACCCGCGACACCGCGTGCGCCCCCGTCATCAGCTCCCGCGCGATGCCGCACGCGCGATACAGCTCGACGAGCGGCACCGTCTCCTCGTGCGCCGCCACCTGGAAGACGCTGTCGGCCGAGGTGTACACGATCCAGTCGCCGGTTTGAATGTGCTCGGCGCCGAGCTCATCGAGGATCACCGTACCCGAGGCCGCGCGGTTCCCCAGCACGCCGCGTCCGGTGCGGCGCGAGAACTCCGCGAGGAGTTCCGCCGGAAAGCCGTTCGGGTAGGTGGCGAACGGCCGGGGCAGCACCACTCCGCAGAGTTCCCAGTGGCCCGTCGTGCTGTCCTTGCCCGGGCTGCGCGGCTCGGCCGTGCCATGCGCCGCCATCGGTGCCATGACCGGCGCCACACCCTTGATCGGTGCGCAGCGCCCGAGCCCGAGGCGCTCCAAATTGGGCAGCGTGAGCCCACCGACTGCGCGCGCGATGTTGCCCAGCGTGTCGCTGCCGGCGTCGCCATAGGCGGCCGTGTCGGGCGCCGGCCCGCATCCCAGGCCATCCAGCACGATGATCGCCGCCCGGCGCGCGCCGCTCACGCTGCCGCGCTGCCATAGCAGCGCTCGACGCGACGCGAGATCGACGTGAGCAGCTCGTAGCTGATCGTGCCGGCCGCCACCGCCTGCTGGTCCAGCGTCACGATGCCACCGAACACCGTCGCGACTTCACCAAGCGACGCACCGGACTCGATCATTGTCATGTCCATCGTGACGCGTCCGAGGATAGGGCACCGCCGTCCGCCGAGCTCGACGGCGCCGCGGTTGGAGAGCGCCCGTGGCAGCCCGTCGCCATAGCCGATACCGAGCGTCGCCGCCGCGACCGGGCCGAGCGCAATCCAGGTGGCGCCGTAGCTCACCGAATCGCCGGCCTGCAGCTGGCGCGTCGCCACCACGCGCGCGCACAACCGGGCCACCGGCTCCGGTGCGACGCCGCCCGCCGCGCCGCCGTAGAGGAAGATCCCCGGCCGCACGAGGTCGGCGGCGTAGCGGGTACCCGCCAGCGCCGCGGCACTACTCGCGGCGTGCACCAGCGGCGGGCGCGAGGGCAGCGCGCGCAGCACCATCTCGAACCGCTCCCACTGTGCCTGCGTCGCGTTGGGGTCAGTATCCGGCGAATGGAAGTGGGTGAACACGCCCTCCCAGCCACGCGCGCCCGTGAGCAGCCGCGCCGCGTCCGCCAGGGCGGTGCCGTCGCTCCAGCGCACCCCCGCCCGGGCCATCCCGGTATCGATTTCGAGGTGAAAGGGCCTCCCGTCCGGAAGCCATGCACCAAGGGATGCGAGGTCCCCCAGCGTCGGTCGGAGGTCGTGCGCCACGCATTCAGCGAGTCCGCTCGGCCCCAGGGGGGAGAACACCACGATCGGGCGCGTAACGCCAGCGGCACGCAGTTCCGCACCCTCGGCGGTCGTCGCCACGCCGAAGCCCCACGGATCGAGCGCCTCCAGCGCCCGGCTCACCGGCACGGCTCCCAGTCCGTAGCCGTTAGCTTTCACCATCGGCAGGAGCCGGGCGCGCGACCGATGCATGATGGTGCGCGCGTTGCGCACCAGTGCCGTGAGATCCACGTCTACCCATGCGCGCTGCGGTGCCGGCGTCGGTATCGTCATGTCGGCGCGTAAGCTACCGGGACGGAGAACCCATGCAAGACAGGCCACCGCTGGAGCGGGTACTCGACCTCGTGAAGGACCTGCGCGTGCGCTGCGCGTGGGATCGGTCGCAGACGCGCGAGACGCTGCGCCCCTACCTGGTCGAGGAAGTACTCGAGCTCGATCACGCGCTGCGCGAGGAGGACCCCGAGGCCATCCGCGGAGAGCTGGGCGACTTCCTGCTCCACCTCGCCTGGCAGTTCGTGATCGCGGAGGAGCGGGGTGAAGCCACGCCCGACGACATCGCCGACCGGGTGGTGCGGAAAATGGAGCGCCGCCATCCGCACCTCTTCAACCTCGGGCCGCGGGAACCGTGGGAGCAGCTCAAGCGGAAGGAAGGACGGAAGGGCCTGCTGGAGGGCCTGCCCCCGACCCTGCCCGACCTCCTCATGGCGTACCGGCTGCAGGAGCGCGCCGCCAGCATGGGCTTCGACTGGCCCGACGTCGGTGGCCCGCTCAACAAGGTGCGGGAAGAACTCGCGGAGGTGGAAGAGGAATTGTCAGTCGGTCAGGATGGCCACGATGCCCTGGCCGACGAGATCGGCGACCTCCTCTTCGCGGTCGTCAACGTCGCGCGAAAGGCCAGCGTCCAGCCGGGCCCGGCGCTCGATCGCACCAACGCCAAGTTCCGCCGCCGCTTCGCCGAGATCGAGCGGATGGCGGCGGAAAAGGGCCTGGACATGCACACGGCGGGACTTGAAGTACTCGACCAACTTTGGGACGAAACAAAACAGCGTGAGGAGGAACTGCGACTGCGCAAGGAGGAACAGCGACTGCGGTAACCGCTGTTTCGGTTCCTCCTCACGCCGTTTCAGTTCCCCCCTACGCTGTTCAGCTACGGATACAGCCTGTGCAGTTGTCTTGGGAAGGCGATGGCTTCGCGGACGTGTTGTATCCCGCAGATCCACGCCACCGTCCGCTCCACACCCAGCCCGAACCCCGAGTGCACGAACGTGCCGTACTTCCGCAGGTCCAGGTACCAGCGATACGCCTCCGGATCGAGGTCCTGCGCCTTGATGCGCGCCAGCAGGAGGTCGTAGTCGTCCTCCCGCTGTGACCCGCCGATGATCTCCCCGTAGCCCTCGGGCGCCAGGCAGTCGTTGTTCAGCACCGTCCGCGGGTCCTCAGGATTCTCCTTCATGTAGAACGCCTTCACGCCCTTGGGATAGTTGTAGACGAACACCGGGCGATCGTACTGCTGCGCCAGCAGTGTCTCGTCGTCCCCACCCAGGTCGTGTCCCCACTGCATGTCGGAGCCGAGGCGGTTGAGGGTCGCCACTGCGTCGGTGTAGCTGATGCGCGCGAACGGCGGCTTCACCCGCTCGAGGGGCGCCGTGTCGCGCTCCAGCTCCTTCAGCGGCTCGGCGCAACGATCGAGGGCCCGCGCCACGAGGTAGCTCACGAACTCTTCCTGCAGCCGCATGTTGTCGTTCGAGTCGTTGAACGCCACCTCCGGTTCCACCATCCAGAACTCGGTGAGGTGCCGGCGGGTCTTCGACTTCTCCGCCCGGAACGTGGGGCCGAAGCAGTACACCCGGCCCAGCGCCGCCGCCGCCGCCTCGACGTAGAGTTGCCCCGTCTGCGCCAGGTACGCCTTGCCGAGGTCGAAGTAGTCGGTGGAGAAGAGGTTGCCGGCCTCCTCGCCGATGGCCCCGGTGAGGATCGGCGTATCCACCAGCACGAAGTCGCGCTGGTAAAAGAAGTCGCGGATCGACTGCACCACCTCGTGCCGTACCCGGGCGATCGCCACCTGCCGCCGGCTGCGCAGCCACAGGTGCCGGTGCTCGAACAGGAACTGGGTGCCGTGCTCCTTCGGCGACACCGGGAAGTCCACGCTCCGGCCCAGCACCTCGAGCCCGGTCACCGTCAGCTCGACCCCGGCCGGCGCCCGCGGGTCCTCCCGGACCACGCCGGTCACCGCCACCGACGATTCCTGGGCCAGGGTCAGGAAGAGGGCCCAGGTATCGTCCGTCACCTCGCGCCTCGAGAGCACGCCCTGCACGGAGCCCGACCCGTCGCGGAGCACGACAAACGCGATCTTCCCGCTGGACCGGGTGGTCATGATCCAGCCGCGGAGCGTCACCGTCTCGCCGACGAGGCGCGGGAGTTCGTTGATGTAGGTCTGTGTCATGGCGGGAGGGAGATTACTGGCCGGTCACCCGAGCGTCAACTTGCGGCGGGCGGGCGGCTTCGCATATTCCCCGGCCTACCGCCCTCCCCGCATGCCATTGGACGACCGATCCACCAACCGGAGCCGTCATGTCCCAGGGTGCCAGCTTTCTCGCGCAGGTCGAGGCCAGCTTTGACCGTGCGGCCGCGCTGACGAAACATCATCCCACGCTCCTCGGCCAGATCCGGCAGTGCAATACGGTGGTGAAGTTCAGCTTTCCCCTGCGCCGCGACGACGGCACGCTCGAAACGATCCACGCCTGGCGCGCCGAGCACAGCCAGCACAAGCTGCCCACCAAGGGCGGCATCCGGTACGACATCAACGTCGATGCCGAGGAGACGATGGCCCTCGCCGCGCTGATGACCTACAAGTGCGCGGTGGTCGACGTGCCCTTCGGCGGCGCCAAGGGTGGCATCGCCATCTCCCGGCACAAGTTCTCCGAGGGCGAACTCGAGCGTATTACCCGCCGGTACACCTTCGAGCTCGTCCGCAAGAACTACATCGGGCCCGGCATCGACGTCCCCGCCCCTGACTTCGGCACCGGCCCCAGGGAAATGGCGTGGATCGCCGACACCTACGCCCAGATCCGATCCGACGACCTCAACGCCCTGGGCTGCGTCACCGGCAAGCCGGTACAACTGGGGGGCATCCGCGGTCGCACCGAGGCCACTGGTCGCGGCGTCTTCTTCGGGGTGCGCGAGGCGTGCGACGTGGTCGAGGACATGAAGGCGCTCGGACTCGCGCCGGGGCTCGCCGGCAAGCGTGTGGTGGTCCAGGGCCTGGGGAACGTTGGGTATCACGCCGCCAAGTTCCTGGAGGAAGGCGGTGCCGTCATTGTCGGCATCGCCGAGCGCGAGGGCGCGATCCACAATCCCAGGGGCCTCGACCTGGAAAAGGTCGTGGCCCACCGCAAGGCGAGCGGCAGCTGCCTCAACTACCCCGGCGCCACGAACATCTCCCCTTCGCTCGCCGCCCTCGAACTCGACTGCGAGATCATCGTCCCCGCCGCCCTCGAGCAGCAGATCACCGCCGAGAACGCGCCCAGGATCAAGGCGAAGATCATCGCCGAGGGCGCCAATGGCCCCACCACCAGCGAAGCGGACGCGATCCTGCAGCAGCGCGGGGTCCTGGTCCTGCCCGATCTCTACCTCAATGCCGGTGGCGTCACCGTCTCCTACTTCGAGTGGCTCAAGAACCTGTCGCACGTGCGCTTCGGACGCATGGAAAAGCGCTTCGATGAGGGCTTTGCCCGGGGCCTGTTGGGCGGTGTCGAGCGGCTCACCGCCAAGTCGCTCGGACCGCTGGAGAAGGCAGACCTCCCCCGCGGCGCTGACGAGATCGATCTCGTCAACTCCGGGCTCGAAGAGACGATGATCGAGGCGTACCGGGGTGTGCGCGACACAAAGGTGGCGCTGGGTACCGGGGTGGACCTGCGCACCGCCGCCATGGTGACGGCGATCGACAAGGTGGCGGTGATCTATCGGGAAATGGGGATCTTCCCGTAAACCATTGTCATCCTGAGAGAGCGAAGCGACCGAAGGTCATCCTGAGAGAGCGAAGCGACCGAAGGATCGGCTCGCATGCAATCCGATCCTTCGCTTCGCTCAGGATGACATGTTGCTCAGGATGACATGTTGCTCAGGATGACATGTTGCTCAGGATGACTAACCCACCCTGAACAACTCCACCGCCCTCGGAAACCTCGCAATCGCCCGATCCCGCAGCGCCCCATGCTCCGGCCGCTGCAACGCCGGATCCCGCTCGATCAGGTCCCGCGCCATGGCCCGTGCCTTTTCCAGCAGGTCCCCGTCCTCGACCAGCTTCGCGTGCCGCAGCGTGATGCCGCCCGACTGCCGGGCCCCGATCAGGTCGCCCATGCCGCGCTCCTGCAGGTCAAGCTCCGCCACCTTGAACCCGTCGGTCGTCGCCGCGAAGGCCTTGAGCCGTTCCGGTACGCCGCCATCGGCCAGCAGGATGCAGTAGCTCTCCTCGTCGCCCCGGCCCACCCGGCCCCGCAACTGGTGCAGCTGGGCCAGCCCGAACCGCTCCGGATGTTCCACCACCATGATCGTGGCGTTGGGCACGTCGATCCCGACCTCGATCACCGTCGTCGCCACCAGCACCCGTACCGTTCCGTCGCGAAAGCGCCGCATCACGACATCGCGCTCCTCCGGCTTGAGGCGGCCGTGCACCAGGCCAACCTCCAGGTCGACGTACCGGCTCTTGAGCTGCTCAGCCATCGTCGTGGCCGCGCGCAGGTCGGCCTTTTCCGACTCGTCGATCACCGGCAGGACCACGTACGCCTGCCGCCCCCGCCGGCACTCCTCGCCTACGAAGTCCCACACCCGCTCCCGTTCCGCATCGTAGCGAATGGCGGTCCGCACCTTGCCCCGGCCCGGCGGCCGTTCGCGCAGCGCCGACATGTCGAGGTCGCCATACAGGGTGAGCGCCAGCGACCGCGGGATCGGCGTGGCCGTGAGCAGGAGCACGTCGGGCGCCGAGCCCTTGTTGATCAGCGCCGCGCGCTGCTCCACGCCGAAGCGGTGCTGCTCGTCGATTACCACCAGCCCCAGCTGCTTGAACGCCACCGTCTCCTGCAGCAGCGCATGCGTGCCGACAATGATGCGCGCCGCGCCCGACGCGATGCGCTTCCGCGACGAGGCCTTATCGGCCGCCGGCATGCGCCCCAGCAGCACCTCCGGCACGATACCGAGCGGCGCCAGCAGCCGGGCGAGCGTGGTGGCGTGCTGCTCGGTCAGCAGTTCGGTGGGCGCCATGAGCGCCGCCTGGTGCTGGTTCTCCAGCGCCACCAGCATCGCCAGCAGTGCCACCACCGTCTTGCCGGTGCCCACGTCGCCCATCAGGAGCCGGTGCATCCGCTCCGGCGCCGCCATGTCAGCGGCGATCTGCGTGAGCGCCTTTTCCTGGTCGCCGGTGAGGGGCCACGGCAATGACTCGCGCAGTCGCCGGGTGAAGGTCGCGTTGCTCTGCTGCGCCAGGCCGCCCTTGTCGCGCATGGCCAGCGCCCGCGCGCGCGCCAGCATCAGCTGCACATCGAACAGTTCATCGAAGGCGAGCCGGCGACGCCCCAGTTCCGCCTCCGCCGCGCTCGCCGGCCGGTGCACCGCGCGGAGCGCGTCCGGGAGCGCCGGCAACCCGAGTGCCTCGCGCCGGTCCGGCGGCAGGAGGTCGGCGATCAGCGGGATCAGCGCGTCAAGGTGTCGCTCGATGAGCGACCGGATCTGCCGGTGCCCGAGCCCCTCGGTGGCGGGATAGATCGGCAGGATCATCCCCTCGGGCGCCGATTCGGCGTCGTCAGCCTCGCCCAGGATGATGAACTCGCGCGGCGCCATCTGCCGACCGTGATAGAACCGCACCGGACCCGACACCAGCAGCAACTGGCCCTCGCGGATGGTGCGGTCGAGGAAGGCCTGGCCCGGCCACACGCACTCGAGCAGGCCCGACTCGTCGCGCAGCACCGCATGAAAAATCCGGAGGCCCTTCCGCGTCGGCAGCACCCGCTTCGCCATGACCCGGCCCACCGCCGCGATCTCGTCGCCCACGCGCGCGCGCGCCAGCGGTGTCAGCGCCGACGCGTCGAGGTAGCGATGAGGGATGTGCCAGACGAGGTCCAGCGCGGTGCGGATGCCGAGGCGGGCGAAGGCATCGGCCCGCTTCTCACCCACACCCTTGAGGAACTGGATCGGGGTGTCGGGCCGGAGCGACGAGGTGCGGGGGACTATTTCAGCAATCCTTCGGCATAGCCGCGGGCATCGAACGGCGCGAGGTCGTCCACGCCTTCACCCAAGCCAACGAACCGGATCGGCAAGCCGAGCTCGCGCCGAAGCGCGGCCACCGCCCCGCCCCGCGCCGTGCCGTCGAGCTTGGTGACAATGACGCCGGTGGGCTGCACCGCCGCGCCGAACAGCCGGCCCTGCTGAATGGCGTTCTGGCCCACTGACCCGTCGAGGACCAGCAGCGTCTCGTGCGGCGCGCCCGGCACCTTCCGCGTCACCACCCGGACCACCTTCTTCAGTTCATCCATCAGGTTGTCCTGCGTGTGCAGACGGCCCGCGGTGTCGATGATGACGGTATCGAGCCCGCGCGCCGTCGCTGCCTCGATCGCGTCGAATGCCACCGCCGCCGGATCGCCGCCCTGCGCCCCGGCGACACACGCCACCCCGATCCGCTCGGCCCACAGCTGCAGTTGCGACACCGCGCCGGCCCGCCAGGTGTCAGCGGCGGCCAGCAGCACCTGCCGGCCCTCCCTCTTGAGCCGCCGCGCCAGCTTCGCCACCGTGGTGGTCTTCCCCACGCCGTTGACGCCCACCACGAGGATGATCGTCAGGCCACTCGTGGCCTTCGCGATCTGCCCAGGATTGTCGGGACCCTGAAGCATTACCGACAGGCGTTTGACCAGCGCATCACGGACGTCGTCTTCCTGCTTGAGCTTGCCGGAGCGTACCCCCTGCTCCAGCGCGTCCACCAGTTCCATCGTGGCCGGCACGCCGAAATCTGCCTCGATCAGGAGCTGCTCGATCTCCTCCAGGTCGGCGGCCTTGAGCCCGCGCACCAGCGCGCCCACATCGGTGAGCATGACGCGCTTGAGCCGGCCCCACAAGCCAAGCCGCTTCTCCCCTACTCGTCCGAGTGTCATGAAGCAAAGATAAGGCTATGCGAAAGGCGTGAGGAGGAACAGATACTGCGTGAGGAGGAAAAGCGACTGCGGTAACCGCTGTTTCAGTTCCTCCTTACGCTGTCGCTGTTCCTCCTCACGCTGTCGCTGTTCCTCCTCACGTTGTCGCTGTTCCTCCTCACGCTTCTAGCGAAGCCCAAACTTGCGTCGTACCAGCCATTCGGCGCAGAGCGAGAGCACCGCGATCCCAAAGAGCCACACCCAGTCCCTCGCCGCCGTCCGCGAGCCGCCGGCCACGTTCGTGCCTGCCTTTGACGCCACCGTTTGTGCGCGCGGCAGCAGCTCATCCGAATACTGCTCCACCGCCACCAGCCCCTGCGTGCCCCCCTCCAGCCGGTAGCGCCAGGCGCCCGGATCGAGCCACAGTGCCGCGCGCCCCGCACCATCGAACCGCAGCGTGTCCGCGCCGCTGCTGCTCCCGGTCCAGCTGATGGGCACCGGACGCGCCGCACCGGCACCGGTCCATTCGAACACCAGCGGCCGGCCGTTCATCACCACCGGACGCACCGGGTGCGCCGGTCCGCGCGCGGTGTCTGGCGCACCCAGCAGCCAGGTAACTGTGGCACCCACGAGCGCGCGATACCCCTGCTCCGACGATCCCCCCCGAAAGCTCCAGCGCCAGAGACCGGAAACCGCCGTCGTGACGCGGCGCTTGCCCCCGGCCTCCACGCCGAAGAACGCCGGCCGCGGGGCACCCCGCCGCCCCGCCTGCGCCATCAAGCCCACCCATCCGGCTGGTGTTGGTTGCTGCGCCGTCAGCTGCACCGCGGGAGGGAACGAATCGATGGGCAATCCACTCAGCGCCGCCGCGATCGGTGACGCTGGCGTCGCCGTGAGGTACCAGTCGCCGTCCTGCGCCGCCGCGTCGCCGCCACCACCGGGCCAGAGCCACACCCCCCGGCCGCGCACGTCGCCGACACGCTCGACGGCGGCGCCCTTGAGCACCACCAAGTCGGCGCCCCGGATCGCCTGCCGCATGGCATCGTCGGAAATAGGCTTCATGTCGGTCATGCTGCGCCAGCCCTCGCCCAGCCGCACGTAGCCGCGCACCGGCAGCGCTGCGACGTCGCGGATGGCGCGGAAGAGGAAGCGCGCATCCCAGTCGGCCGGACTGGTCACGAACACCACACCCGGCGTCGCGGCGACCGACAGGTACACCAGCCGCTCGTCGGTGCGCGGCTCGGCGTCGCCGGCGTCAATCGCCGAGATCGAGAGCAGGTGCTCCCCCGCGGCGATTCCGCCGGTGGCGGCGCGCAGTACCCCGCGTGCATCCCCTCCGGTCGGTCGCAGTACCCGCCGCGCCAGCAACGTGCGCTTCGCGTCGTCCGACCGGAGTTCCACCACCGCCGAATCGGGCGCAGAATCGCCGCTGAAGCGCAGCGTGACCTCGTAACGCAGCGAGTCGCCAGCCGTGACCCGCGCCGGCCCATCCACGCTCACGACCGCCACGTCGCGCGCCCGCACCTGCGGCAGGACCTCTACTCGCGCGCGCGCCAGCAGGTCGGCCGGGATGTCGGTGGCGTCATCGACCTCGCCGTCGGTCACCACGATGACCGGTCGATCGCTGGCGGCGGCCGCTGCCAGCGCCGGTGCCAGGAGCGACCGCCCCCGGGCGGGCAGGCTGTCGGCCCCGCTGCGCTCGTCGCCGAAGTAGCGTACCTCGCCCAGAGAGTCCGCCCGGCGCCGGCTGCCCCCCCAGTCCCGCCCTGCCGCCGTCATGCTCAGCGACCCATCGAGCAGCACGATCGGCCGTCGCGCGATCGGCGGACGGGGACAGCTCACATTGAGCAGCAGGAGGCCCAGGGCCGCCCACGCCACGGCGCGCGCTACGATCGCGGGCCAGGCTCGGCGACCGAGGCGCTCAAGACCGAGATAGGTGCCGGCGGAGAGGGCGACGGCGGCGAGGACGACAAGAAGGATGCGCACGGGCCACCGAATATACGGGAGGAGGCGCCACGGCATGCAGCCTCGAATAGATTAGCCGGCCATGGGCAACGAATCACATCACTGGCCGCGGGGGGTCGCCGGCCGGCCGCTGCCGCTGCCGCTGGGCTGGAGACAGTCCCACAACTACCCAGCGGTTGGGGGGCCGCGTTTCGCGCACCACGACGCCGCACTGAACGGCGATGGGAGCGCGGGGACCGGCCAGTTACGCGTCGCCACCTACAATGTGGAGCTGGTGAAGCGGCCCGATGCGGTGCTGGCACTGCTCGAGCGGGACCCGCAGCTGGGCAACGCCGACATCCTCGCCCTCCAGGAAGCCGACGAGGACATCGTCGCCCGGGCCGCCGAACAGCTGGGCACTCACTACGTCTACTACCCCGCCATGCTGCACCCGCTCACCGGGCGGAACTTCGGGCCCGCCATCCTCAGCCGCTGGCCGATCGTGGACGACGGCAAGGTCCTGCTGCCGGGCCGGGGATGGACCCGTGGGTCACGCCGAATCGCCGTGCGCGCCACAATCCTGGTGCGCGGCCTTCGGCTCCGCGTGTACAGCGTTCACCTCAGCACGATGTGGGAGATGTTCCCGAGCGGGCAGGATGCCCAGGCACAGGCGGTGGTGGACGATGCCGCCTTGAGCCCCGATCCCGTCCTCATCGCGGGGGACCTCAACCGCATGGGCGCCGGAGGGGTCTTTGCCCGGGCGGGGTACCACTGGCTCACCCGGGGGGTCGGCCGGACGCACCACGTCTGGTCGTTCGACCACGTCTTCCTGCGCGGGTTGCATCCCGGCAGCGTTCGGGCCGCGTCCGTCGACGAGGCCCTCAACACCAGCGACCACCGCGCCGTGTGGACCTCGATCGATACCCATTGGTGACAAGCGCGCCCCGACCCCCGCTATCTTGTACGCCCGCTGGTTGGTGAATCCATGACCCTGTGCAAGGAGCAGATGGCAAAATGAAAGTCTCCCTGAAGTCGAGCCTGAGGACCGCCCGGGCGCTGGCCCTGCTTCCGGTCGTGGGCGCCGCGCTGGCCGCCTGTGGCGGCAACCAGGTCCAGGGCACCGGATCAGCGGAAGTGGCGGCCATTCCAGGCGGCGGGGTGATCGCCGTAGAAACCTTCACCACGTCGGCCACCGTCACCGCGGTGAACACCAAGGACCGCAAGCTCACGCTGCAGTTCGCCGACGGCAAGAAGACCACGTTCAAGGCGACACCCGACATGGTCAACTTCAGCCAGGTCCAGGTGGGCGACAAGGTCAATGCCGTGGTCACGGAACAGGCGGTCGTGTGGCTGTCGAAGAATGGCGGCCCGCCAAGTACCGCGGTCGAGGGTGGGGCCCTGCTCTCCCCGGTCGGCACCAAGCCCGCTGGCATCGCGGTGGCGACCATCGCGATCACGGCGACCATCACGGCCATCGACCAGGCGAAGGGGAAGGTCACGCTGCAGTTCGACACCGGTAAGCCCCAGACCTACAAGCTGGGCAAGGGTACGAACCTGTCCGGGGTATCGGTGGGCGACCAGGTGAACGCCGTGGTCACCGAGGGCGTTGCCCTGACGGTGACGAAGGCATAGGCGGTCGCGAATAGTGAAAAAGAGCTGGGTGCGGCGCCTGGTCACCGGCGGGATGGTGGCCGTGGCGCTGCTCCTGGCACTCGTGCTTGCATTCGCGGCCTGGGACGCCCTCAATGGCCCCCCGCTCGAGTTGTGGCACACCTATGTGCCGAAGGACCTTCGCGCCGCCGACATCGACGGGCTCGAATGGGCCGACTACCTCCGGGCCGAAGACACACTCCTTGCCGCGGTGCGAAGCAACGTCACCCGGCAGCTCAAGCCCGACGCCCGCGTCCCCTTCAACCGCTACTTCGAGGGCAGCCCCATCTATCCGGGCAGGTTCGCGACTGACTGGAATCGGTCGTACATGCTCGAGCCCGCGGGTGCACCGGTTGGCGTTGTGGTGCTTCTGCACGGTCTCACCGACTCCCCCTACAGCCTGCGCTCCATCGGCCAGCGGTACCGCGATCGCGGATTCCTCGTCATCGCCATCCGCCTGCCGGGCCACGGCACCGTACCCTCCGGCCTCTCCCACGTGAAATGGCAGGACTGGCTCGCGGCGACGCGCATGGCCGTGCGCGAGGCGCGCCGGCGCGTTCCGGAGCCGTTGCCGCTGCAACTCGTCGGCTTTTCCAACGGTGGCGCGCTGGCAATGAAGTACTCCCTCGACGCCCTGGGCGACGCCCGCCTGGCGCGCGCCGACCGCATCGTCCTTCTCGGGCCGATGATCGGGATCACCGCCATGGCCCGCTTTGCCGGCATCACCGGGTGGCCGTCGATATTGCCCCCCTTTGCCAAGGCCGCGTGGCTCAGCATTACCCCCGAGTTCAATCCGTTCAAGTACAACTCGTTCCCGGTCAACGGCGCGGTGCAGTCGCACCTGCTGACGCGCGTGCTCCAGCGCCGGTTCGTCGAGTACTCCGCCGATGGCCGCCTCGACCACCTGCCGCCGGTGCTCACCTTTCAGTCGGTGGTGGACTTCACCGTCAGCACCTCCGCGATCGTGTCGATGCTCTACAATCAGCTGCCGGCCAACGGCAGCGAACTCGTGCTCTTCGACATCAATCGCAGTCTCGACTTCGGCCCCCTCATCCGGCCGTCGACCGAGAACGTGCTCGACCGGCTCTTGCCTCCGGCACCGCGGCGCTACCGCACGTCCGTCATTACCAATGCCGGGCCAGCGCTGGCCAGCATGGTCGACCGCGATGTGCTGGCCGGCGATACCACCCAGCAGGTATTTCCGCTGGCCCTGGCGTATCCCCGCACGGTGTTCTCCCTCTCGCACCTCGCCCTGCCGTTCCCGATCACCGACCCCATGCTCGGTCTCGAGCCCGATCTCTCCGAAGACTACGGCATCCGGCTGGGAACACTGGGCCTTCGGGGCGAGGTGGGCGTGCTGGTGCTCAACGCCGAGTCCACCATGCGCCTCACGTCCAACCCCTTCTTCCCCTACTTGCTCGAGCGGGTGGACCGCTGGATCGACGCCAGCGGAGTGGCACCCGCGGCCGCCATGCATTAGGCTGTTCCCTGTTTCCGTTTCCCGTTTCCCGTCTCCCGTCTCCCGTTTCCCGTCTCCCGTCTCCCGGAGCCCCAATGTTCAGCGACATCCTCAGCATTACCTTGTTCCTGTTCGAGATCTTCGTTTTCATCGCGTACCTGATGGTCATGTTCCACATCATCGGCGACATTTTTCGTGATCGTGAGCTGGGCGGCGGCAGCAAGGCGCTCTGGATCATCGGCCTGATCTTCCTGCCGATCATCACGGCGCTCATCTACCTCATCGCGCGTGGCAAGGGAATGGCCGAGCGGCAGCGGGAGGTAGTGCAGAAGGTGCGGTCCCAGCAGGAGGAGTACATCAAGGGAGTCGCCGGTGTGTCCCCGGCCGACCAGATCGCCAGGGCGAAGGCGCTCCTCGGCGAGGGCACCATCACGCAGGACGAGTTCCAGAAGCTGAAGGCAAAGGCGCTTGCTTGATTCGGCAGGCAGCGCAGATCGTTGGTCGTCAGTAACGGACACTTCACGATCGGAGTGCGTATGGGGCACAGGCGAATGATGTTTCGGGGAGTCACAGCGCTGTGCGCTGCGGTTGGGCTGGCGCTGGTCGCGCCTGCAAGTGCGGAGGCGCAGCAGAAGCCCAACATCGTGTTCATCATGGGCGACGACATCGGCTGGTTCAATATCGGCGCGTACCACCAGGGCATCATGGCAGGCCGCACGCCCAACCTGGACCAGCTTGCCAGCGAGGGGATGCGCTTCACCGACTACTACGCCGAGGCCAGTTGCACCGCCGGTCGCGCGAATTTCATCACGGGCGAACTGCCGATCCGCACCGGTATGACCACCGTCGGCCAGGCCGGTTCACCGATCGGGATTCCGGCGCAGGCCGTGACCATCGCCACCGCGCTCAAGTCGATGGGATACGCCACCGGGCAGTTCGGCAAGAATCACCTGGGCGACCTCAACGAGTTCCTGCCCACGGTGCACGGTTTCGACGAGTTCTACGGGTATCTCTACCATCTGGACGCGATGGAGGATCCCTGTCACCCGAACTATCCGCAAAACCTGATCAACGTCGTGGGACCGCGGAACCTCATCCATAGCTGGGCCACCAACACCGATGACCCGACGGTGCAGCCGCGCTGGGGGAAGGTCGGGAAACAGAAGATCCAGGATGTCGGCCCGATGTGTCCCAAGCTAATGGAGACCATCGACGACACGATCCTGGCGAAGACGATCACCTTCCTCGACAAGGCGAGGAAGGACAACAAGCCCTTCTTCCTCTGGCTCAACCCGACGCGCATGCATGTCGTGACGCACCTCGCCCCGAAGTATGAGGCGATGCGCAACTCGGAGAACGGATGGTCGGAAGAGGAAGCCGGCATGTTCCAGCTCGACGAGATCGTCGGCTCGGTCATGACGTACCTGAAGACCAACGGCCTCGACAACAACACGATCGTCGTGTTCAGCACCGACAACGGTACGGAGAACTTCACCTGGCCCGATGGTGGCCAGACCCCATTTGCCGGTGGCAAGGGCACCGCACTCGAGGGGGGCTTTCGCTCGCCCGCCATCATCCGCTGGCCCGGCAAGGTGCCGGCCGGCAAGGTGGAGAACGGGATCTTCTCCGGGCTCGACTGGTTCCCCACATTCGTCGCGGCGGCCGGCAATCCGAACATCGCCAAGGAGCTGCTCACCGGGAAGCCGCTGGACGGGCAGACCTACAAGGTCCACCTGGACGGCTACGACCAGACCGCGCTCATCACCGGCAAGGGTCCGTCAGCGCGCACCGAGATCTTCTACTTCACCGAGGGCACCCTCTCCGCGGTGCGATACAACGACTACAAGTATCGCTTTACCGACCAACCCAACGGCTGGCTCGGTGCCACAGAGAAGGTGGACTGGCCGATCCTGGTCAACCTCCGACTTGATCCGTTCGAGCGCACCGGCATGTATGACGGCAAGGGCGGGTCGCTCAACTACTACAACTGGTTTGCCTACCAGTTCTGGCGCTTCGTGTTTGTGCAGCAGGTGGTCGGGAAGCTGGCGCAGACCGCCATCGACTTCCCGCCGATGCAGAAGGGCGCCAGCTTCAACCTCGAAGCGGTGAAGGCGCAGATCGAGAAGGCACAGGCGGCGCAGTCCGGGAAGTAGGCAACACTAATGACCGCATGAGACTGCGCCGGTTGCCTTCCAGGCAGCTGGCGCAGTGCTTTCCCGCCCGTCCCATCCCGAGACTCACCGGCCAGACGGGGCCCCGCCATGGTCCCAAGGTTCAATAGTCAACGGCGTGCCTGGTGCCTGACGTGCCAGACCGGGTCCTCACCGCTGCGAACGTCCACACCGACAACTTCTCGGTCAAGTTCGGCCTCGCCATCCTGCTGGACTACACCTTCTTCAACCAGAACCAGCCCAGCATTCTCCAGCAGGGCGTGCAAGACAACGCATTCCAGGTCCGCGGCAACCTGACCTTCGGCAAGACCAAGCAGACCTTTGGCTATGAAATGGTTGGTGACGCCGCCAACCTTCCCCAAACCGAGCGGCTGCTCACGCCGTTCTTCAAGAGCCGGGACATCGGTGTCAAGCTCGTCAATACCGCGTTCGGCGAGCGCGCCACCTGGTCCGTTGGCTGGTGGAACGACTGGTGGATCACGCCGACCACCTGGAACGAGAGCGGTCAGCAGTTCGGTGGGCGCATCACTGCCCTTCCCCTCTGGAACGAGCGCAGCCATCGCTACCTGCACCTGGCCGTGGCGGCGCGCTACAACGGCGCCGGCAATGACACGCTGCAGTTCCGCGGTCAGCCCCAGACCAACGTTGCCACCTTCTACATCAACACCGGGCAGCTGGCAGCCAATCACGCCTGGCACCTCGGGCTCGAGGCACTCTGGGCCGACGGGCCCTTCACTGTGCTGGCTGAGTACAACCAGGCCTGGATTGCCACGGCGCAGGGCGCCTCGGCCAATGGCTGGTATGTCCTGGGGAGCTGGATGGTCACCGGCGGTGGCCCCCGACCCTACGACCGCAAGGTCGGATACACCCGCCGCGTGCCGATTACCCACAAGCACGGTGAGGTGGAACTCATGGCACGCTACGGCCAGGTGGACTTCAACGACCGCGACGTGCAGGGCGGTGCGCTGAAGCAGTGGTACTTCGCGGCGAACTGGTGGGCTACAAGGCGCTGGAAGGTCGCGGTCGGCTACGGCACGGTAAACCTGGAACAGGATGACATCGTGGGGTGGACCGGCCTCCTGCTCACCCGCCTTCAGTGGATATTCTGACGGCGACCCGTTCCGCGGGGCTACCGATCAGGCCGGCGGCGGCGCGGCCTCCGCGGCTGCGTACCGCCGGAATGCTTCCCTCACGGTGAGGTAGATCGGAATCGACAGCACGGCCCCGGCCGCACCCAGCACCCAACTGAAGAACATCAGGGCGAGGACGCTTTCGAGCAGACCCAGGTTCAGCCCGGTCCGCATGAACCTGGGCTTGATCACGTTGTCGGTCAGGAAGTTGACCAGGATAAAAGCGCCAAGCACCACGCCGGCGGGGCCCCAGCCGCGCTCCAGCAGCGTCAGCAGCACCGGCGGGATGACCGTCAGGATCATGCCAAGGCTCGGTACGAAGTTCAGGAAGAATCCCAGTACCCCCCAGGTCACGGCGCCGTCGGTCCCCACGAGCAGCATGACGATGGTGACGAGCACCGAGAAGATGACCCCCGTGATGCTGGTGATCTTGATGTACTGCCGCGTCTGCCCCGCGAACTGGGCCAGCCGCGCGACGGATCCGGGCGCGCTAGCGGACTCGGCCGACGAGGGACCGGCATCGATCAGCATGAACACCATGAGCATCAGGATCACTGCCGTGTTGCCAAGCACTGACAGCATCGACGTGGCAAGGCCGCCGATCAGTCCGGCGATCTTGCCGGGGTCCAACGAGCCGACATGGGAGAGGTCCGGTAGCTGGAGGTGCCGTGCCTGCAGCCAGCCCTGGACGCTCGCCTGCATGGCCTCAAGGCTGGCGCGGTACACTGGCATGTTGCCGGTCAGTTGGCTCAGCGATGCGGCAAGAAGCGAACTGATGAGGAGCCCGCCGACGATCACCAGCAGGACGGTCGCGGCCACGGCCAGGCTGGACGACAGGCCCTTCGCGCGCAGCCAGTCCCGGAGCGGCTGCAGCGTCTGCGCCAGGAGGGCGGCCAACAGCACCGTTGAGACCGGCCCTGCCGCCTGGCGGAGGCCGAAGGTGACGATCACGGCCGCGGCGGTACCGACAAGGAGTTTGAGCAGGGGCGAGAGGTTGGCGCTTGGCATCGGACTCTCCAGGGCGGTACGCTTGGTGACGAAAGGCGCCTTCCATCTTACTTTAAATGTCGCTTGCACGCATCGCGTCGAGTCTGCGACCTTGCCTTCAACGCGCTAGTACGCGGCCCAGGGCGAAGCCCGACCTCGCGAACGCCGAGCCGTGCAAGACCGTTCGGAGCGGAAGAAGGGCTGGGTCGTGATCAGCATGAAGCTCGCGGCCGAACGCAGCGGCCTTCAACCTCAGCAAGATTACGGAGCGAAGGGATCGACTCATGGCCAAGAGGACGAAGTCCTCCCGCATGGGGTCCAGTCAAACAGCGGCCGGGCGCGAACTCCGTGTCGGACCCGGTCCGACGCGAACGGAACTCCTCGCGGCCGGCAAGAAGCTGCGGGAAACCTGCCCGCGCAGCTCCCACTCGGAGTGGAAGCCACCCCAGGACCGCCGGGATCCGGTGGAGCTGATGGAGTCAGCCGACGAAGGCCGAATTCCCGAGCTGATCCCCATTCGCCACGGACGGATGCTGCGGTCGCCATTCACGTTTTTTCGCGGAGCGGCGCTCAACATGGCGGCCGACCTGGCTGGTACGCCAGCGACCGGCATGCGGGTGCAGGCGTGTGGCGACGCCCACCTGATGAATTTCGGTGCCTTCGCCACGCCGGAGCGGCGGGTCATCTTCGACCTCAACGACCTCGACGAAACCCTCCCCGCCCCATGGGAATGGGACGTGAAGCGGCTGGCGGCGAGTATCGTCCTGGCCAGCCGCAGCAACGGCTTCAGCGAAGCCGATGCCCGGAACGCCACGCTGGCCGGCGTGCGCTCGTATCGCGAGCACATGGCGGAATACAGCGAGATGCGCACTCTCGAGGTGTGGTACGCCAGCATCGGCATTGAGCAGCTGCAGGAGATGATCAAGGACAAGGACGCCCGCCAGCGCCACCAGAAGGTGCTCTCCAAGGCCCGCGAGCGGAGCGCGGCGGAGCATGACTTCCCCAAGCTGGCCGCGATGGCGGGAGCGCAGCCCAGGATAAGGGACAACCCGCCCTTGATCTACCACCTGCAGGATGAAGCCGAGGAAAGCCTCCGTACACGAGTCCGCGCGGCCTTCGCTGAGTATCGCAACTCGATGCAGGAGGATCGCCGGGTGCTCCTCGATCGGTTCGACTTCAAGGACATCGCGATCAAGGTGGTCGGCGTGGGAAGTGTCGGCACGATGTGCGCCGTCATCCTCATGATGGCGAGCGCGGAGGATCCACTGTTCCTCCAGGTCAAGGAGGCGCGCACGTCGGTGCTGGAGCCGTACGCTGGCGCCAGCACTTCCCCCAACCACGGCCAGCGGGTGGTGAACGGCATCAGGCTCATGCAGTCAGCCAGCGACATCTTTCTGGGCTGGACCACGGGCAGGGAAGGCCGCCACTTCTATGTTCGTCAACTCCGGGACATGAAGATCGGGCCCCAGGTGGAGTTGTTCACGTCGGGCGTGCTGACCCAGTATGCCGAGTTCTGCGCCTGGACCCTGGCGCGGGCCCACGCCCGTTCCGGGGAGCCCGCGCAGATCACCGGTTACCTCGGCAAGAGCGACACCTTCGATGAAGCCGTCGCGGATTTCGCGATCGCGTACGGCGACCAGACGGAACGCGACTACGAAGTGCTGCTGAAGGCGGCCCGGTCGGGGCGCCTCGAGGTTGTCACCGAACCCGATTAGTACCCTACGGTCCCTTCGCGCTGAGCTCCTGCAGCCGGGCCGAATACGCCATCGACCCCTGTACATCCCCCGCCTCCCTGGCATACGAGGCCAGCGCCTGCAGCACCTGCGGATCATCCGGATGCCGCGTCAGCACCGCCTCGAGCTGCCGGATGCCTTCCTGCGGATTGCCGGTATCGTGCAGCGCCACGCCGTACACGTACCCCACATGCGCGTCGTCCGGCGCCATCCGCGCGGCCGTCTTTAATTCAGCCAGCGCCGCCGGCAGCTGCCGCTGCCGGATCAGCGTGAGGCCCAGCGCGTAGTGCAGTGACGGGTTGTCCGGGCTCTTCCGGATCCCCTCACGCAACGCCGCGCCCGCCCCGGTCTCATCACCGGTGGCCCGCAGGAAGTCCGCCAGGTTGACCCACGCCGGCACAAAGCTCGAGTCGAGCGCGATGGCCTGCCCGAACGCATGCAACGCGCCGGTGCGGTCGCCACGGAGCGCATACAGCGTCGCCAGGTTGGTCCACGACTCCGGCCGGTCGGCGCTGAACATCTGGGTGTCGATGTACTCCTGGAGCGCCTTGCCGAACGGCGCCTTCGCGGAGTCGGGCAGTTGCTGCTCCAGCGACGCCAGCGCGCGCGCCGCCTCGATGCGCACCGCCAGGATCGAGTCGGCGAGCCGGGGCGCCAGCAACCGCACCCGATCCGCGGGCTCGATGCCCTCGAGCGCCGCGACCGCTGCGGCGCGCAGCAGCGGATTCCGGTCCGCCAGGACTGCCTCCGCCGCCGACACCGCACTCGGGGCGTCGTAGCCCGCCAGCCGGCTTACCGCGGTCGCCCGCGCGATGGCCGGCTGCAGTGTATCACCGGCGAGCCCGGTGAGCCGCGCCAGGGATCCCGGCAGCCGCCGCTCCGAGTTGTTGAGGGTCTCAGCGTAGCGCTGGTAGCCTTCGGGCGCATGCCCGTACCACGTCGCTACCTGGTCGGCCGCCCACTGCGCCGATTGCTCCCGGTGGCACTGGTTGCAGGTGTTGGGCACCCCGAACTGCACCGTCTGCTCGGGCCGCGGCACCCGGAAGCTGTGGTCGTGCCGCTGATCGATCACCATGTACGTCGCCTGCGGCATGTGGCAGCTCACGCAGTCCACCCCCGCCGTACCCGCCGGATGGTGGTCGTGCGACGGCGCGGCGTACTTCTCCTTCGCGTGGCACGTCAGGCACACCTGTGCGCCCGGTGCCAGCAGCTTCTGCGTGTGCGGATCGTGGCAATCGCTGCAGGTAACACCCTGGCGGTACATCTTGCTCTGCAGGAACGGGGCGTAGTTGTACACCTCGTCGCGCATCTGCCCGTCCGGCCAGAACAGCCCCGGCTCGAGCAACGCCACCTGCTCCGCGGTACCCAGCGACTGTCCCGGGACATACCCATCCTTGAGCTGGGCTCGCCGGGCATGACAGAGCCCGCAGGTCTCAATCTCCTTGTCGGTGCGCCGCGGACTGCTCCGTACACCGACGCCGGTGGCCGGATCAATCGGCCACGTGACCCCGTCACGCTCATCGAACTCCACCACCAGCCCCATCGCCCCCCGCTTCGCCCCTCCCCGTCTCCCGTCTCCCGTCTCCCGTTTCCCGTCTCCCGCCCAGGCCACATGCGCCGAGCCCGCCCCATGGCACGCCTCGCAGTTCACGCTGATGTCGGTCCACGAGGTCGTAAAGCGGGGTTGAGTGGGGTCGAAGTTTTTCTTGACGTTCGTCGAGTGGCACTCGGCGCACATGAAGTTCCAGTTCTGGTCCCGCCCGGTCCAGTGAATGGACTCGCCCGGCAGGATCCTCTCCCCCGGGTACAGCGAAAACCAGCGCTGGCCACCGTCTGCCTCCGGACGGCTGTCCCACGCCACGGTGAGTGACTGGATGCGGCCGTTGTTGATGTCGATGAGGTACTGCTGCAGGGGGAAGAGGCCGAAGGTGTATTCGATTGCGTAGTCGCGCAGCGTGCCGTCAGGACCCTCGGTGTTGACGATGAACTTGCCGTCGCGCCGGGAGAACCGCGTGGTCACGCGGCCGTCGCTGAAGCTCGCGTTCTCGAAATTGCCGAGGACGGTGGAGTCGGCGGCGTGCTGCATCGCCGATGCGTGCTGGGAGGACGCCCACGCGGCGTACACCTCCTGGTGACAGCTCACGCAGGCAGCACCACCAACGTAGGTGGCGGCGGCCACCGCAGCCGACGGAGACCGCCCGCCCCTCTCTCCGCAGGCAGCGAGTGACAGGAACACGGCTACGAGAGGGCGGGCATGGCGAACGCCACGATGGGTCGGGATGATCACGGCAGCATCCTAACCAGGGACTTGGTCCGCCCGCCACTCCTCAGCGCGGCACTTGCGCAGCGTCCGGCGCTGGACGGACCGCGCCATTGTCCTTAGTGTTGATGGGCAAGCGCAACACGATGGTCAGCACGAAACTTAAACCGGAGGAACGAGATCATGGCTGACTTGCTGTCGATGTTTGGACAGGACGGAGAGGCGGACGCGGTCGAGAGGGCAATCCGGAAGCGTGTCGCCAAGAAGATGGTTGCGAAGGCGGTCGTCCGGCGGCGGGTGAAGAAGAAGGTCAAGCGCCGGGTCGCGAAGAAGGCCGTGAAGCGCCGGGTCGCGAAGAAGGCCGTCAAGCGCCGCGTCGTCAAGAAGGCCGTGAAGCGCCGTGTCGTGAAGAAGGCGGCGAAGAAGGCCGTCAAGCGCCGCGTCGTCAAGAAGGCCGTGAAGCGCCGTGCCGTGAAGAAGGCGGTGAAGAAGGGAGCCAGGCGCCGGACGGTCAAGAAGGCCGTGAAGCGCAGGGCCAAGAAGAGGTAGCAGGTTCCATCGGAAGCGCGACCCGGAACGCACCGGTGTTCGGTAGCCGGTGCAGTCCGGACCGCGTCAAATCGCGGCGGCGATCGCAATGGCCTCCCGGAGCGTGATCGTCTTCTCGTACAGCGATCGCCCAAGGATCGCGCCGGAGCACCCCGCCTCCCGCGCCGCAAACACATGCTCCGGGGCAGCGAAGCCGCCGCTGGCAATGACCTGGGCGCCCTGCCCAATCAGCGCCCCGCATCCCTCCAGATCCGGTCCGGTGAGCATCCCATCGCGCGCAATGTCGGTATAAACAATGGTCCTTATGCCGGCGTCGACGGCGCGTTGCGCTGCGTCCTCCACCCGCACCTCGGTGCGCTCGGTCCAGCCCCGCACCGCCACCATGCCCTCCCTGGCATCGAGCCCCACCGCCAGGCGGTCGGCGCCCACGGCACGCACCGCCTCGGCGAGCAGCTCCGGCGTCCGAACCACCGCCGTGCCAATCACCACACGCGTCACCCCGGCCTCAATCGCTGCGCCGATGGACGCCATGGTACGATAGCCGCCGCCCGCCTGGATGCTCACCGCCGGCCCGAGCGCCGCGACCATGGACGCCATCACCCGCAGGTTGTCGCCGTCCCCGAAGGCGCGGTCGAGGTCCACCACGTGGAGCCACGTGGCCCCGTCGGCCACGAACGCCTGGGCCTGCGACACCGGATCGTGGGAATACACCGTCTCCTTCGCCGCGTTGCCCTGGCTCAGGCGCACCACGCGGCCGTGACGCAGATCGATGGCAGGCAGGAGAATCACGCGCACCCTGAGCGAAGGTTCAATGGACAAGTGCCGCCGAGCTTCACAAGGTAATGGGGCAGCTCCTGCCGCTGCGACCAACTCCACCCGTGCCCGAGGACATCATGCACCTGTTCCGCACCGCGGCCCTGCTCGCGACGCTGTCCGTGGCCCTGCCCGTCCGCGGGGCAGCACAGGAGGAGGAAGCACGGCCAGGGGCCTCGGAGGGGGAGCCCCGCTACCGCAACAAGGTCTCGGGGTTCGTCGGCGTTACGCTGGAGGCCGAGGAAGCGGCCGCCTTCACCCTGGGCATCGGATATCAGCGGCGTCTCGGCGGGTCGTTCAGCGTGGGCGTGCTCGCGGAGCGCGCCTTCGGCGAGTCGCGGTTCTTCCTCGCTGCCGCGGGACTCGCCTGGCAACCCTTGCGCCGGGTAATCCTGTATGTGGCCCCCGGCGTCGAGCTGTCGGGCGCCGACGACAAGACGTTCTTCGTGCTGCGGATTGGGGCGAACTACGACGTCGAGTTGACGGAGCGATGGACCATCGGCCCGAACGTGGACGCCGACTTCGTGGATGGCCGGACCGTCTGGGTGCTGGGGGCAGAACTGGGGTACAGCTTCTGAGCCCAGCCGGGCCTGGTTGTCGGCGGCTTCGCGCCTGAAGCAGGCGCGAGAGAGTCATGCCGTCGGGGGAATCTCCAGGAGTCGGGCAATGTCCACCTCGAGGGAAGCCACCGCTTCGCGCGGCTGCCACAGCAGGCGCTCGAGTGCTACCTCGGGGCGGGAATCGCCCGGGCGCCAGCGCTCGATGAGCCGCGCCTCCACATCGACAATCCAGTACTCCGGCACACCGGCCTTCTGGAAGGACCGGCGCTTGAGCCCGCGATCGTATCGAGCGGTCGACGGTGAGAGCACCTCCGCAATAAGCAGCGGCACCGGTGCGTTGCCCCAGTCCTCGGCGAACCGAAGGTGCGGCAGCAGGAAGAGATCGGGCTGCGCTACCTGCTTCCCCCGGAGCGGCAGGTCCGCGGCCACCATGAACAGGTGACCCAGCGCGTGCGCGCTCACGTACGGCATGAGCGCGTCGTACAGTTGCTTGACGACGATCTCGTGCGTCCGGCGTGGCGCTGGCGTCACCACCAGCTCGCCATCGAACAGTTCGTGGCGCATTCCGTCGTCGGGAAGCGCCAGCACCTCGGCGCGGGTCCACGCGCGCTGCATATTGGGCATGGCCATAGGGTAGGCTCGGCGGGTGGGGGGACGCAAGGTACCATGCCGAACAGTGGAGCCCGCCGCCGCTCGAGCCATCATCGAACGGCGGCAGGCAGGGGCGATCGAGCGCCGCTAGTTGCTGGCCGCAGCCACCGCCGCGGCAGCCGCCTGCTTCTCCGGCTCGGACAACTGCGACGGCCCGAGCTTGATCTTCAGCGTGTCGATCGTGCCGGTGAAGTTGAACGGCACCGCGTAGGCGTTGTCATCCACCGGTGTCCTGGTATCGCTCCCGATATCGAAGGTCTCGTCGATCGACATCAATAGCGGGATCGTGTGCTTCACCGACTTGCGATCCACTTCCTTGCCATCTACGCTCAATACGCCGGTGCCACCCTTCGCCGGCCCGGGCCCGTCATACTTGAAGTCGAAGGTGACCGTATGCGTTCCGGCACTGAGTGACGGCCCTTCCCACTTGAATCGCTCCAGATCCAGGAAGTTGTACAGGAACACCGGCTTCCCCCGGCCCATCCCCAGGGCACCCGCACCAAACACTACCACAACCCACGCTGCGCCGAAGTACGCGAGCCCGCGAGCGAACTTCCCGCCGCGGTTGGCGAGCAGGAGTACGAGGCCCAGGCCCGCCAGCGCCAGGCCGATGCGGCGGAACAGCGTCTCCCGGTACCACCAGTTGAAGCTGCGGCTCAGGTACAGCCCATAGCCGCCAAAGCGTCCGCCCAGCGTGGCGATCATGCCCTCCGCGCCGCCCTTGGGGATCGTCACCAGCGCTGAAATGGTGTAGTCGCGGTCGAGGATGCTCGGCGCGCTGCCAACCGGGATGCCGGGGTTGACGCCGCTGTAGGTGAATTCCGTCCTCCCGGCAATCGCGCTCGGCCGCTCGGTGAGCAGCCGCACGAAACCCGAGTTGTCCAGCGGGAAGACATTGTATTTCGCTGCCTCCGACAGGAACAG
>JANNSD010000122.1:0-2974 GCA_031402225.1 Gemmatimonadota bacterium
AGCACGCCGAGCGCGTGCCTTCGGCTACCCTGTTGGCAAGACGGGCGCCAATGGTCGAGTGAGGAGTTTGGTCAAGCAGGACAACGACTTGGCTATTTGTCCGCATCGGCCAAGGTGCCATTCGTGCAATAATGCGCATGCAGTGTATGCAGGTGTATGCAGTCTGTTGCGCCTGGAGGCCGCTGCAGGCATGGTCCGGCCACCTGATTAACTCGCAAGTTCCATAAGACCATTGCGATAGGCATACCACGATACCCGGTGGTATTTCGGCGTTTCGACCCGTCATTTTTCACGACGATGCGCGTTAGTGGCGCGCCTGACAGGACTTGGGCACCGGGCGCTCGCCTGCGGGGCAGTGATGGCCTGTCGATTGCCTTTTCGGCCTCCCTCAGACCGCGCCAGATGGCGCAGAACCGGGGAGGTCGCATGCGTTGGTCTATCAGGGGGTTCGCGCTGCTGGTCGTGCTGGCGGCTCCGGCATCGCTGGCCGCGCAGGCGCCGGCTGAGGCACCGCCGATCACGGCCAAGGCGCCGAAGCTCTTCGCCGGAATCGGTATCGGTCAGGGCTCCTTCCGGTTCTCCTGCCCCTCGATATGCACCGGGGACCGCTACTGGGGATGGAGCGGCAATGCCCGAGTGGGTGCCTCGTTCGGCAAGCTGTGGCTGGTGGGACTCGAGGGAACGGGCTGGACGGACCAGCGCGAGCCCGAGAATGTCCAGCCGATCAAGCAGACGATGTGGCTGGTGGGCCCGGTGGCCTACTTCTATCCCACGCCGAAGCAGCGGCTCTACCTCAAGCTCAGTCTTGGGGTGCTCCACTACTCCCAGAACAATCCAGATGACCCCGACAACGAGAACGATCAGTTTTCATCCACGACGTTCGGCGCGTCCGTCGGCGTGGGCTACGACTTCCGCGTGGCCAAGCACCTCTTCGTTTCGCCCTTCTTCGCGTTCGTGGGCTCGGCCGGCGGCGACGTGACCCAGGGCGACGGCGACACCGTCACCACCGATCCCAACTTCAGTCTCCTGCAGTTCGGGGTGAGCCTGCTCTTCCGGTGAGAGGTCCAGGTCGAGAGTTGCGGGTGAAGAACTGCTCTCCGCTGACTCTCGACTCTCGACTCTCGACCCTCCACTCCGGACCCTGAACCCTGAACCCTGCCGTTTTCTGCCAGCACCTGCCGATACTGCAATGCAGCGTGCTGCATGGAGTTGCCCCGCCGGCCTGTGACCTGGGTCGTATCAGCGGTGTGCGGGGTTGCCGCGGCGGCACTTAGCCCGGGTGCAACGGGTGTGATGCGTTCCGCGTTCCGGCGGCCCCGGACTCGCTTCCCAACTGGATCGCTACGTCCTGATATCACCGGCTTTTTATGCAGGAGTTGACCGATGCGCATGCACCTTTCTGCGCTCACGGCCGCGCGATCCATTGCGGTAACCTGGGCCACCAGTTCGACGATTGTGCTCGCTGCCTGCGGCAGCGGCGACACCAGCGGCATCGACCCCGCCAGCGCCCCGCGCAGCACCGCGATGAATGCGTGGACGCCGGGGGCGAATGACACGTGCACCAAGGACGTGCACGACCAGTTCTCGGTCGTGGGTCCTGACGGGAAGCTGTATCCCACCTGGCACCCGGCAGTCGACCCGGCGACCGGATGCGCGTTCGGGCATGACCATGGGCGCGATCCCCGCGGCTCGGACCTGTTCGGCGAGAGCGGCCCGATCCCGTTCGGCTATGCCAATGAGCAGCTGGCCGCCGTCGATCCGGCGAATCCACGGAACGAGGATCACGTCGGCCACAAGATCGAGTGGGAGAACGACCTGACCCTGACCGCCGGCGGCGGGCAGTTCCAGATCCGCTGTGACGTGCTCACCAAGCTGCACCAGGGCACGCACTCGAAGGATGCGTTCACCAACAACCTGCATGAGCTGGTGTACCACCTGAGTTGCGGCGACGGTACCAAGTTCCATGTGGTGCTGATGACGGCCATTGGCAAGGCGGGCGAGTTCCGGCGCTCCTGCGACCACAGCGTGGCGATTCAGGCGGGCACGCCCACCCCGGCCAACTCGCCTGACGGCGGTGGCTTCCGCGCGATCCCCGACCGCTTCTGCGTGGAGCAGGAAGTGCTGGTGGCAAATGGCCAGAACTCGAACTTCTTCGCGCTGAACGAGACCTGGGAGACGTCCAACAGCATCCGGCGCGCGGACGGCCACACCATGGCCTTCTTCAACCCGTACTACCAGGTGCGCCAGGCAAGCCGGTACTACGATCCGCGCATTCATCCGCTGGTCGGCCGGCACATCGATATCTGCTACGAGACGGAAGCGAACGGCGATCGTGCGTCGGGCGACTACTGCGAAGCGTCCACCCAGGACGGGCAGGCCCCTGGCGTCACGTGGGATGATCCGCGCTCCACGTTCGATGGCGCCAAGCGCATCGTGGACATCAACAACAACCGGATCGACAACGCCGACGGTCCCGAGGTGTGGTACACCGACGCATTCGGCCGGAACGGCCGCACGGAGCCGTTCACCGGGTCGGTGCGGCAGTGGATCGCCAAGTCCACGAACGAGGTGGGTGTCGACGTCAACGGCCCGGTGATCGGCAACGGGAGTTACTACGGCGGCAGCGGGGTCCACGCCCCGAACTGACCTCGAAAGGCGTCATCCTGAGCGCTCTATAGTCATCCTGAGCGCTCTATAGTCATCCTGAGCGCTCTATAGTCATCCTGAGCGTAGCGAAGGATCGGTCAGACCCCTGGCCGAGCCGAAACAGCCGTCAGGTATAAGCTGGGACCCCACCCGCGAGAAACGAATCGCAAACAGACAGAACCGCTGCGATCTTGGCTTGAAATCGAGCGCCTCGTGCACCTCATTGCTGTTTGCATTGACCGAGGCGAGCTGCACATAGTTGGACCAGGTCGAGTAGGCCAGAAGCGAATTGTCGGGTGAGAAGACGGTATCGACGATCGACCAGCCG
>JANNSD010000123.1:0-4927 GCA_031402225.1 Gemmatimonadota bacterium
GAGAACCCCGAGCTCTATTCGCTGGTGATCGGCGGGTACGGGATGTACGGCGTCATCCTGGACGTGACACTCAAGGTGACGCGGGACGAGCTGCTGGAGCAGCACGCCGTCTCCATGGACTACACCGAGTTCCCGGCGTACTTCAGGGATAGCGTGAAGGCCGACACCGGCGTGGTATTCATGCTGGTGCGGCCGTCGATCGATCCTGACCCTGACAAGTTCCTGCGGGAGATGGTGGTGGTGACCTGGCGCCGGGCACCGGTGGGGACGCCGGGGAGCTTCGTGCTCACCGAGGAAGCCAATGTCGTCCGCGACCGGTTCTTCCTGGGGATTTCGCGGAAGTTCGACTGGGCCAAGAAGCTGCGATGGTACCTGCAGCAGAAGGTGGAGCTGGGAGCTGGGTCGGTGCGGGTGATGTCGCGGAACAACGCAATGCGCCCGCCGCTGGCGCCGCTCGAGCTGCTAAGATACCAGTCGGGGAAGGACACCGATATCCTGAACGAGTACTATGTGCCGGTACAGAACTTCGTCCCCTTCATGGACAAGTTCCGCCAGATTTTGCTGGACAACGACATGAACGTGATGAGCTCGACGGTGCGGTACGTGAGCCCCAACCCCACGCCGGTGCTGGCGTATGCGCCGACGGAGCCGGTGTTCGCCATCATCCAGATGAGCAACGTCGGGCTCGACTCGGCGAGCCAGGCGAAGACGGCCGACGTGACGCGGCGACTGGTGGATGCGGCGATCGAGTACGGCGGGACGTACTATCTCACGTATCAGTTGTATCCCACGCCGGCGCAGCTCAACCGGGCGTACCCGAGGGCGACTGAGGCGTTTGCGCGGAAGCGGTTCTACGATCCGGGCGAGGTTTTCTCCAGCAAGTTTTATGAGAGGTATGGGCGTGCCGAAGCACAATGATTGGAGCGGCCTGGGGGGAGAGGCGCGCAGGGCGCACAGGGCGCGCAGGGCGCTCATGGCGCTGCTGCTTCTCATCCTGCTCGGCGCTGCGTGGCTGTTTGGCTATGAACCTGCGTACGCCGGCACACTGGTGGCGAAGCCGGCGAAGACGCTGATCTTTGCGCATCGCGGGTTTGGAAACCTCGCGCCCGACAACAGTCTGTACGCCGTGGAGAAGGCGATGGCGGCGGGAATGGACGGAGTGGACGTGGACGGCCAGTTCACTCGCGACAGCCAGGTGGTGATTTTTCATGACCTGAGCGTGGACCGGCTCACGTCGGACACCGGTCGGGTGAGCGGCTACGCCCTCAACGAGATGCTGGCGCTCGACCTGGGGCCCAAGTTCGATACCGCGGTGGTCGGCGCGTACGTGCATACCTTCGAGGACTTCGTGCTCGCGACCAAGGGGAAGGGCATCCTGATGGTCGAGCTCAAGGTGCCGAGTGCGAAGAACAGTGGCATCGAGGCACGGGCGGTCGAGATCATCCAGAAGCACGGGGCCCAGGCGGATGTGGTGTTGAGTTCGTTCAACCCGCTGGTGCTGTGGCGCATCAAGAAAATCGACCCGAACATCCGCACGGCGCTGATCTTCATGGACACCAACTGGAACCCGGAGCTGGTGGCGGAGATCAAGAAGGGGGATGAAGTGGATTTGCCGTGGGCGTTGCGGCAGGAGTGGATCCGGCGGGGCATACGGAAGCTGGTGAAGCCGGACCTGCTGAGCGTGAACGTGGCGGTGGACTCAGGCGTGACCAGGCGACTGATAGAGAAGGGGTGGCCGGTGTTCCTGTGGACGCCGGACGAGGTTGGCGACCTCCAGGCAGCGCTGAACAAGAAGCCCTACGGAGTGATCTCGAACGAGCCGGTTCGGGCGAAGGAGTTGCGCGGAAATTAGCCAGGGCCCCATCCCCGCTTGCCGCCGTTCCTCACCGCAACAGACAGCAACGTCGCGGGAGCTGGCGCATCGGTCAGCTCGCGCAGTAGATCATCGACTACGTAAGAATCTGACGGCTCATGGGCCGCTACCAGAAGGCGGACAAGCCGATCAGCCACAGCTCCCATCGGGCTTGCACCAGTCTCCCAGCGCGAAACCGTCTCACGCGCGACTCCCATGCGCTGCGCGAAACTCGCGCTTGACATGCCCATGTGCTTCCGGAGAAAGCGGATCTCCACCGGAGCCAGCATTCGATGTTGACGGACAATCCGCGCGGCCAATACCCGGTGCAGTTGAGCCACGCGGGGAATTGCGATGGCCTCGTTGCCGCACGACGTGCATCGCGACACCTCGATTCCATGCAGCTCGACATGCGGCAATCCGCCGACGTTGTATCGGCGTACCGCGTCGCGCTCGATGATGACTGGTCTGCCGCATTCTGGGCAATTCACTGTTAGATCCTCCAGGCCGTCACTACGCGCAATCGAGTGTCAGACACAAAGGTGATCACCACGCAGATTCGCGGCGTTGACACACGATAGCGCCATTCCCCGTTGATGTACTCGGGTGGGCCAAACACTCCAGCGCGCAGGAGATTGAGGCAGTCGCTCGTCTCGAGCCCATCGCTCTTCATTTCCTGCAGGGCATGCCCCGAAACCTCGAAGAGCCCGTTCTCGATGATGCCCCGCGCGAGTTGCTTCGCGACTGGTGGCTTCAGGGGCGCAAGCTTGGGTCAGTAGGCATGTGATATAAAGTCACACTGTGACATAATATCAAGCACAAGACGGGGGCCGGTCCGGAACATCTCCCACCATGGCGCCGAGCCCGGGGCTCATCCAACCACACAACCGCCGGCGAGGGCATTTAGTCGCGTAGATCGGGGAGCGTACTTATTCGGGGCAATGAGTTGGGGCGGCGGGCGTGAACGGGGTGGACAGTGGACCAGCTGCGCACCAAGGACGGGGAGAAGCCCTACGGATCGCGAAAAATGGTGGCCAGCTCGAAGTCGAGCGGTGCAATCGCTGGATCGGGCTGCCAGGTGATCCGCTCAAGTACGACCTCCGGGCGGGTGTCGTCAGGCCGCCAGCGTTCGATGAGGCGGGCTTCGGGATCGACGATCCAGTACTCGGCGACGCCGGCCTTCTGGTAGCCCCGGCGCTTGAGGCCGCGATCGTAGCGCACGGTCGAGGGGGAAGCGACCTCGATGGCGAGGATCGGAACGGGGGCGTCGCTCCAATCCTGGGCGAAGCGGCCGTGTGGCAGGACGAAGATGTCGGGCTGGGCAACCTGGCCACTGAGGAGCGGGAGGTCGGCCGGAGAGAGCAGGAGCTTCCCGACGTTGACCGCCCTGGTGTAGTCGGCCAGCAGCACCAGCAGGCTCATGAGTACATCCTGGTGGCGGTAGCGAGGGGCGGGGCTCACCACCAGCTCGCCGTCGAACAGCTCGTGGCGCATGCCGTCGTCCGGCAGGGCGAGCACTTCTTCGCGGGTCCAGCGGTGCAGCGCTTCGGGCATGCCCATATCGTATGCTCGGCGGGGGGAAACGGACAAGGGTGCATGCCCCATGTTGCCTGCGAGCCCTCAGATCATCCAACCAAACAACCGCCGGTGAGAGCTTGCTGCTGCGACGCTTGCCGGTGGAAAGAGCGGTGGCTAGCTTACCCGTCCCAGAAGTGGAGAACAGTGCCCCTTGGTGTAACTGGCAACACGTCTGCCTCTGGAGCAGAAGAGTCCTGGTTCGATCCCAGGAGGGGCAATGCGAGCTCCGCAACCACAAGGTTGCGGAGCTTTCTCTTGGGTCAGGTGCCCGCGGTGTTCGCGACGGGCTTCTGGCAGCCGCAGGTGCAGGGCGAGCATGTGCAGTTGACGCAGGTGCAGGTGATCGGCTGGGTGGACATGATCGACTCCTCGTGTTCGGGTGAACCGCCGGGTTGACGAAGGCGAGTATACCACCCGCATACGGAGAGGGGCTTGAACGAAACGGCTATTCCAGCTCGAGGGTGCCTGCCGCCATCCCGTACATCCGGCGGAAGGTGCGGCTCAGGTGGGCAGAATCGGCGAATCCGGCGCGGTAGGCCGCGGTGGTCAGGGATTCGCCGGCCGCAAACGCCTCCACGGCACGGTTGAGTCGAAGCCAGAGCACATAGGGTCGGAATGCCAGTCCCATCTCGCGCACGAAGAGATGGCGGAAGCGACTGGGAGATAGATGAACGGCCGCGGCGACCTGGTTCAGGGAGACCGGTCCGCTGACGTTGTCGCGCAGGTAGTCGAGGGCGAGGAGGATGCGCCGGTCTGCCGGACGCGGTACATCGACGCCGTCGGTGAGCGTGCGGATGGCCTCACGCGCGGCCGCGACGAGGTCGGCTGGCTCCCGGCTGGCGCGATGGCACGCGGAGAGGCTGGTGGTCACCGTCTCGAGGAGGGCTCCGTCCAGGAGGCGGATCCCCTGAGCCGCCGGGAAGCGTTGCAACAGGACCCGGCCCGGCCGTGACTGGGGTTCGACGAAGAGGTGCGCCAGGAGCGACGCGTTCCGGCCGTCAAAGGCGTGGGAATGGTGAGAAGCGATCACCGCCCCGGCGCAGTCGAGCCACGCGCCATCGGGGCGCTGGAACCGGAAGCTCCCCTCAAGTGCCAGGGCTACCTGCACCGCGTGATGGGAGTGGAAGTCGTTCGCCGCGGTGGCTCGGCCGATCCAGATGCTTCCGCCGTCCCAATGACAGATCTGGCCACTGCCGTGGACTGGGGTCAGTCAGGCCTCCTCAGCGCACGTAGCCGCTACGCGCGCTTGCGGGTTCCCGCCAGGACCAGGCCGGCCCCTACGGCGATCCCCAGGTAGGCGACCCAGGGCGGGATCGACTGCTTTTCGTTGGCCGTGATCTTCACGTCTACCACCTTCACGACGTCCTTCCGGGTGGTGAAGCTCCCCCCACGCACGAGCAGGAAAACGCTGAGGACGATCAGGGCGATTCCGGCGATCAGGTTCGGGCGCATGTGGGTTACTCCTATTCGAGGTGACGCGAGCTTCCGAACGGCGCG
>JANNSD010000124.1:0-5479 GCA_031402225.1 Gemmatimonadota bacterium
CCAGATGCTCACGCTCCTGTCGAACATGTTCACCAACCTGAACCTGACCGACATGGAAACGTGCTACAAGATGGTGCGGGCACCCATCATGAAGTCGCTGATCCTCACCAGTGATCGATTCGGCTTTGAGCCGGAGGTCACCGCGCGCCTGGCGCAGGCGCGCGCCCGGATCTGGGAGATTCCCATATCCTACTCCGGCCGCACGTACGAGGAAGGGAAGAAGATCGGGTGGAAGGACGGGGTCGCCGCGTTCTTCCATATCCTGCGCTTCAACCTGTTCCCGCCCGCCCCGCGTCGCAGGTGACGCCGTCGGTTCCGCCGTCCATCCCGAAGGATCAGGAAGGATCATCCTGGCCTTCACGAATCGCCGCGGCTCTCCTCCTCGTTTTTGGCTTTCTCCCGCTGGCCGACTGGATAACCGGCAACCGTGAGGTGGGCATGTATGGCCACGCCTCGGCCGAGTGGCTCAACGCCGGGTTGATCGTGGCCGGCGGCGGCATTGTATGCGCCCTGCTCCTGCGCAGCCGGAGCGAGTCCTGGCGGGCCGCGATCGCTCGAACGCTCGCGCCGGTGATCGCCCGTCGGAGCACCGTGCTGGTCATCGCACTGTTCGCGCTGGTCATCTACCTCCTCGTGGCATCCGAGGTCTTCTCCCGCCGGCCGCTGATCATCGATGAGATCGTCCAGGTGGTCCAGGCGAGAGTGATGGCGTCAGGGCACCTTTGGGTCCCGACCCCGGCGCACCCCGAGTTCACGTCAGTGCTGAACATCGTGAATGCCGGCGGGAAGACGTATTCGCATTTCCCCCCCGGCGGTCCAGCGGTTCTGGCGCTGGGCGAGCTGGTCGCCGCCCCGTGGATCATGGGCCCCGTCGCCGGCTTCCTGTCCGTCCTGCTCTTCGCCTGGCTGCTTCGCGCCCTGGAGCCACGGGTGATGGTGCGTCGCCTGGCGCTGCTGCTCTTCGCCTTCTGCCCCTTCACGGCGTTCATGGCCGGGTCACACATGAACCATGTGAGCGGCCTCACTTTCCTGCTCCTTGGGATGGCGGGCACCGCACACGCGCTGACGGAGCGGCGACATCCGTTGCTCGCCATCTTCGCTGGCGGACTCGGCTTCGGACTGGCTGCCGCGACACGCCCGCTCGATGCCGTCGCGTTCGCGCTGCCGGCGGCTGCCTGGTTCCTGATGGTGGCGGCGCGCGACCGAACGCAGTGGAGGCTGGTGCCGGCGGCGACCCTCGGCGTCGCCATTCCGGCTGCGGCGCTGCTGACGGTCCAGGCACTCACCACCGGCTCACCGTTCCTGATGGCCTACGAGGTGATGTGGGGCAGCAACGTGGGGCTCGGCTTTCACAACACGCCGTGGGGCGATCGACACACGCCGATGATGGGACTCGGGCTGATCAGCCGCTATTTCGTGCGGCTGCAGATATACCTGTTCGAATCGTCGGTCCCGTCACTCATACCGGCCACCGTGGCCCTCTGGCTGACGCGGGGCCTGCGCGCCGCCGATCGCTACCTCCTTGCTGCTGCTGCGCTCCTGATCGGCTTCTACCTCGCCTACTGGCACGACGGCTTCTTCCTGGGTCCCCGCTTCTTCTATCCGCTGCTCCCGGTCCTGGCAGTGTGGTCGGCACGATTCCCGTCCGCCGTGGCGGACCGGTTCGGTCGACGGCAAGCCTACTGGTCGGTGGTCTACGGCGCGCTCATCGCCATCGGCATCGCCGTCGCCATCAACATCCCGCTGAGGGTGCGGCAGTACTCCAACAGCTTCATCACGTCGCGCTGGGATGCCGACGCCGCGGCGAAGCAGGCCGGCGTGTCGAACGCGCTGGTGTTCGTGCGGGAGAGCTTCGGGGCGGAGGTGATTGCGCGGATGTGGGGACTGGGCGTACCGCCCGGTGCGGCGGAACAGGTCTACAAGCACGTGGACGCCTGTGCGCTGCACCAGGCGCTGGCGAAGGTCGAGTCGTTGCCCGCGCCACGGCGACCGACCGGTCCCGAGCTGGGCCAGGCACTCCAGGGCTTGATGGGCGACTCGGCCCGCCTCATTCACTCACCGTTCTCGCCTGACACCACGGAGCTGGTGCTTCCCGGCAGCAGGTATACGGCCGAGTGCCTCCGCCGGATCGCGGATGATCGCGGCGGCTTCACGCTTTATCCGCCACTGCTCGTCGCGCGCTCCGACAACATCTTCGTACGCGACCTGCCGGGCCGCAATGGCCTGATGCTCGACACCTATCCCGACCGGCCGGTCTACCTGCTGCGACCCTCCACTGCCGAGATCGGTAGTGAACCGCGTTTCGAGCGGATCTCGCGGGACTCGATCAGGACGAACTGAACGGGTGCCGGCTCACTCCACCGCCGGCACACCCACCTTCCGCGGTGTCTGGCGCGGCCGTGGCGCTGCTCCTCGAGGTTGCGGTGAACATTCCGCTTCGGGCGCTCGGCTACGCGAACAGCTTCACCACCGTGGGTTGGGACGGCGACAGCGCGGCGGCGGCAGCGGGGATTGAAGGGCACCAGGGCAGACGGAGGCGTCCTCAGGCAGGGCGAAGGGCGCGGCCTGCGCCGATCCGTGCTACGAAATGCAAGGAACGGTCAAAGATTGCAGACGCGGGCCAGGGGTACAGGCCAAGTTCCGTATTCCAGGATTCGATGGCGCCGCCGATGCGTTGCAACGCCAGGGTCCACTCCTTCGCGGTCCAATAGTTGTACGGCAGGGCCACACCGTGTGCCGCGTTTCCGGTCCAGTCCATGATCCGCAGAGTCTGCCGGTCCAGCCAGTTCGCCTGTATGTGATCCTTGATGACTATCGCCTGCCGCGCGACGCGTGCCGCCTCCATGAGCAGCCGTATCGGGTCATCGGCGTGATGCAGCACATCGACCAGGAGGATGACGTCAACCGCCCTGTCGCCAATGGGCAGGGTGAGCCCGTCAAACTCCTGAACCGGGATGTGCGTCATCGGTCGAACGAGTACGTCCATGCCCGTCAGGGCCAGGTCCGAGCGCTCCTTCCGGATCGTGCTCCCGAGCGATCCGTCGCCACAACCCACGTCCAGCACGGTGGCCCCGCGCGGAAGCAACGGCGCGATGTGGCCCGCCAGCACCCGGATGCGGCGCTTGAAAACGAGGTCCGCGTGCAGCCCACCAACGAGGCTCATCGGCGGCGGAGTCCCAGGATGCTGAAGAAGAAGCTCGAGAGCACGGTCTGGACGCCCAGGGTCACGAGGATGGTACCAGGAATGACCCAGCGCATCGTCTGCGCGTAGTCGAGGGATCCCAGGTCGCGTGCGAGCCACTGGCCGACCGCAACACCGATGAGGGCGATGCCGATGATGGTCCCTGCGGCGCCGGCAACGATGCCGCGCTCGAGGTTGAAGATCTCGTACAGGTGATTCATGCGCGGATCATCAGGGAGCAGGCCCTCGGTAGTCGCGAAGATCTTGGTGAGGAAGGCGAATACCACCGCCTGATAGCCGCAGACGATCATCAGCCCGCCCACCAGCAGTGTGTGTACGTCGAAGTGGACCCGGCCGAACTGGAGCCCGGGGAGCGCCACTGCCGAGGCCAGCACGCCGAGCAGCATGAGCGCCACGCCAGGCACCAGAAAGAGCCAGCGCGGGCTCAGGGCAAGGAAGAAGCGAAGCGTGCGCCACCCGTCACGGAAGGTGCGAAGGTGTGGTCGCTGGGCGCCCCGGCCATCGGGCCAGAGCGTGATCGGCACCTCGCTGATGCGCGCCCCCGTGAGCGTCGCCTTGATGATCATTTCTGTGGCGTACTCCATCCCGGTGCATCGCAGGTCGAGATCGCGCGGGAGGTCGGCGCGGAACGCCCGCATGCCGCAGTAGATGTCGTGGATCGGCACCCGGAACCAGCGCCGGGCGAGCCACGAGAACATCGGGTTGCCCCAGACGCGGTGCAGGAACGGCATGGCACCGGGGCGGACCGTGCCTCCGCCCGAGGGCAGGCGGCACCCCTGCACCAGGTCTGCCCCGGCGCGAAGGGGTGCCAGAAAGCGGGCCAGCTCGGTGAAGTCGTAGCTGTCGTCGGCATCACCCATAAGGACGTAGCGGCCGCGCGCGGCGGCGATGCCTCCGGCGAGCGCGCTGCCATAGCCGCGGGCGGAGACGGGAACCACGCGGCCGCCCGCTGCTTCCGAAGCCGCCTGCGACCCGTCGCTGCTGGCGTTGTCGGCCACCACCACTTCGCCGGCGATGCCGTGATCCTGCATTGCGCGCACCGCCTTTCCCACACAGCGGCCGACGGTGGCCACTTCGTTGAGGCATGGGATGACGACCGTGAGTTCCAGCGTCGCGGAGCCCGGAAGCGAGTCAGCGTGGGTCGGCATCAGCGTCCGGTGGAGTTTGAGGAAGGAACTGGAGCAGCGAGCGCACTGTCGGCGCGGCGCACGAGCGACGCAAACATGGTGTCACCCAGTGCGAGGCCCGCGGCCGCGATGGTGCGTGCCTGATGCCATTCGCCCTGTGTGGCCTCGATGTAATAGAGCTTGCTGCGCATTACTGGCGACGCGGGAGCGACACCGAGTCCGATAGTCAGTACTGATGTGGCTTCAGCAACCCGCCCCTCCCGATGCAAGAGGATCGCGAGATCCTCGTATGCCTTGGCGTCATGGCCCCAAAGCGCGATCGAGCGCCGGTATTCGCGCTCAGCGTCACCCAGCCGGCCCTGCCGGTCGAGGTGCGTTGCGCGCAATCGGTGCGCACGATAGCTGTTGGCCGCCTCGACCCCGGCCTGTGAGAACAGCGCATCGTTGTCGCGCCATGTGCCGGCGCGCCCGAGACTCCTGGCTGCCCCGGCCAGCAGTATGGTCGCGATCGCCGCCAGCGCGACCCGGTGGGCGGCGGTCGAGGGCCACCGGCGCCAGAGCATCTCTGCCACTCCGGCGAGTGCCAGCACTGCACCGACGCTCGCGAGGTATAGTGTGCGCTCCGCGAGCAGCACGCCGGTCGGCAGGATCAGGTTGCTGATCGGCAGCAGCGCGATCGCAGCCCAGGCAATGCCGAGCGTGATGGTAGGGGCGCGCTCGCGACATGCCCACGCCAGTGAGAAGCAGGCCACGAGGACCAGGACTGCTAGTACGTGAACCACGCCGATCGCGGATGCGACCGAGAAGCCTGGCGGAGAGTAGTCGAAGCTGAGTCTCGCAGGCCAGAAGAGTAATCGCACCCATTCGGGCACCGTGCCGAGCGAGACCAGGGCCCGCGTCCACGGAGCCAGCCCCTGCAACGGCGCCACCGGGTCATGACCGGTGAACCCGCCCAGCACCGCGGCGCGCGGCAACATCAGGGCCAGCAGCAGCACAACGAGTGCGCCTACCACTGGAGCTACCCGCCTGACCGAACTCGCGCCCCGAGGCTGACCCACCAGGCCAGCGGCGACCAGCAGCAGCGCCGGTGTCACGAATCCCTGCTCCTTGCTGACCGCGGCGAGCATGCCGAGAGCGATCACGCCGAGTC
>JANNSD010000125.1:0-45418 GCA_031402225.1 Gemmatimonadota bacterium
GCTTGGCCCCGGGGGGGGCGCGCCCCGGCGCCCCACGCCGTCACTGCCAAGGTTGCCCCCGCCTTTCGCCACATGCTGATCAGGCGCTCCGTTGTTGCGTCAGTTGCCTGGTGCGGGGGTCGAGGGCACCGGCGGCGGACCGGGAGCCGGCTGCATGCCGGTCGGTGCGCCCGCCGCCGAGTCCTTGCCGGCCGTGGAATCCTTCGCCGCCTGCCGCCCGCGCGCGATCTCGAGCGCCTTCGTCACGCCGGCATCCGAAAGTTCGACCTTGGTGCGGTCGCGCAGCACCATCGCCAGCGACGACGGCAGGGGGATGAACCGCTTGGTGCCGGTCAGGATCTGGTCCATGTAGGCGTCGACCTTGGCGTCGGCCACCTTGAGCCGCTCCGCCTGGGACGCCAACGTATCGGCGGCTGGGGCGAGGTCCATGTGCACCTTCACCGAGTCGATCTGCTGGCTGTACTGCGCGACCATCTCGGCCCACTGCTCCGGCGACGGCTGCACGCCGGCGGAGTCGGCCTGGTTCACGAGCAGGACGTTGGTGGACAGGATGCGCGCGAAGCGGGTCAGCATGCTGTCGGGCGCGGTCTTGAGCTGGCTGGTAACCTGCGGCGGCAGGACACGCGCCCAGCGGAGAAAGTCCTTCACCGTGAGCTTCCCGCCGTCGTACACGGCGAGTGGCTTGGTGGAGCCACTCATCTTGTCCGGGTTCGCGATGGCTTCCTTCATCAGTGCCGGCGCCCCCGCCTCGATCTTCAGGTTCTTGTGGATCGCGAGGCTGTCCATGTACAGCGAATCGAGCACACCCACTTCGCTCTGCCGGAGGTACGCGCCGAGGCGGTCCTCCACCTCCGCGAGCGGGGGACGCCGGATGACGTGAATACCAAACGGCGTCTCCACCACGCCGCTCATCTCGCCGGGGGCGAGGTTCCATGCGACGCTGTCGAACTGCGGCACAAACTGCCCCATTTTCCCGGGGGGCAGGTAGCCGCCGTCGCGGGCGCTGCCGGGATCCTGCGACACCTGCGCGGCCACCTGGGCGAACGGCGCGCCGCCCTTCACCGCCGTAATCGCCTTCTGGGCCGTCTTCCGCGCGGCGGCCTTCTCTTCGGGCGTCGCCGTGGCGGACGACCGCACCAGGAGGTGCTGGAAGATCCGCACGTCGCCGTTGCTGTACGCCTGGCTCACGGCATCGGGCGTGATCTTGATCCGCTGCGACATCAGCGCGTCGTGCCACAGCGTGGCCTTGAGCTCCGTGATCTGGGGCCACATCGCCCCGGCGATGGTGGCCGAGTCGGTCAGCACCACACCCTTCGCCACGGCCTGGGCGAACAGCGAGTAGTCCACCCACACATTCGTGATGAAGTCGGCCGTCTCGCTGTTGAGTTGCGCACCCTTGGCCTCGCCCACGAAGTCGGCGAGCCGCTCCGGTGACAGCCGGGAGGAACCGACCACCGCCGCCGAGCCAGCGCCCGGCTTGAAGAGGTCACGATTGCACCCCGCGAGCACCACCATCGACACCACCAGCACCAGTCGCCGCATGCCATCTCCCATTCACGTTTCGAGTTTCCGACGGTCACGTCCTGCCCGGTCGAGTCACACCACAGCCCGCAACGCCCGCACCAGCGCGGGCATCAACGCTTCACCTCCCAGGCGCTCGAGGCGCAGGGCGAGCGGCACGGTGCGTCGCACCTCGGCCACCAGCTGCACATCGTCGAGCGCGCTACTGAGCTTCGCCATCCGCGGCGCCACGCCCGCACGGAATGTGACCCGGGCCTCGTCGCCCCGGATGAGGATGTGCTGAATTCCGAGCGTGGCACCCAGCACGCGAAGCCGCGCCATGTCCATCAGCGTCTCGGCCTCCCCGGGAAGCGGACCGAAGCGTTCCCGAAGTTCCGAGCGAAGCCCATCAATCTCGTCAGGCGACTCCGCTCGCGCCAGTCTGCGGTAGAGGTCCAGCTTGGTGTCGTCGTCGCCCACAAAGGAGTCGGGCAGATGGGCCGGCCGGTCGAGCACCACCTCGGGGGGCGGCTGGGTTTCGCGACCTCCCTGTCCCCGGAGCGCCTGCACCGTTTCCTCGAGCCAGCGCAGGTACAGGTCGAACCCGACGGCGTGCGCCTGGCCCGACTGTTCCGCCCCCAGCATGTTGCCCGCCCCGCGCAGTTCCAGGTCCTTGAGCGCCACCCGGTAGCCGGCGCCGAGATCGGTGTGATGTTCCAGCACCTTGAGCCGTTCCTCGGCGTCAGCGTCGATCGAGTCGGGCACGATGAGGTAGCAGTAGGCCCGGCGGTGGCTGCGGCCCACCCGTCCGCGGAGCTGGTAGAGCTGGGCCAGGCCAAAGCGATGCGCGTCGTGCACGATCATCGTATTGGCGTTGGGGACGTCGAGCCCGGACTCCACGATCATGGTGCTCACGAGGATGTCGATCTCGCCCGAGACGAACTGCTGCATCACGTCCTCGAGTGGCGTCGACGCCATCTGGCCGTGGGCCACGCCCACCCGTGCGCGCGGCGCCAGGTGCCGCACCCGGGCCGAGATGGTCTCGATGGTCTCGACCCGGTTGTGGACGAAGAACACCTGGCCGCCGCGGTCGAGCTCGCGCGCCATCGCCTCCTCCAGCAGGCCATCGTCCCACGGCTCCACGAACGTCAGGATGGGGGAGCGGTCGCGCGGCGGTGTCTCGATCAGGGTGAGGTCGCGGAGCCCGGCGAGCGACAGGTGCAGCGTGCGCGGGATCGGCGTCGCCGTGAGCGTGAGGACGTCGACCGCCAGCCGCAGCGCCTTGAGCCGCTCCTTGTGCTTGACGCCGAAGCGATGCTCCTCGTCCACCACGAGGAGGCCCAGGTCCTTGAATGTCACGTCGGGCGACAGCAGCCGGTGCGTGCCGATGATGATGTCGATCTCACCCAGGGCGAGCCGTGCCAGCGCCGCCTTCTGCTCCTTCGCCGTGCGGAAGCGCGAGAGGACCTCGATCTTCACCGGGTAGTCGGCGAGGCGCTCGGTGAAGGTGCGGCCATGCTGTTCCGCCAGGATGGTGGTGGGCACCAGCACCGCCACCTGCTTGCCCCCCTGCACCGCCTTGAAGGCGGCGCGCACCGCGATTTCGGTCTTGCCATAGCCGACGTCGCCCACCAGCAGCCGGTCCATCGGCCGGGCCTGCTCGAGGTCGCGCTTGATATCGTCGGTGGCCTTCCGCTGGTCGGGCGTGTCCTCGTAGAGGAAGCTCGATTCCAGCTCGCGCTGCCAGCGGGTGTCGGGCGGGAAGGCGTAGCCGGTGGCGAGCTTCCGTCGGGCATAGAGGTCGAGCAGTTCGCCCGCCATCTGCCGGATTCCGTGCTGGGCCTTCTCGCGCACCTTCTTCCAGTGCGAGCCCCCCAGCGCGTGGATCCTCGGTGGCGGGCGGTCGCCGTCGTCTTCCGCCGAGCGGTAGCGTTCGAGCTGGTCGAGCCGGTAGAGGGGGACGTTGAGGCGGTCGCCGCCCTCGTACTCCACCACCGCCACTTCCATGGTCGACGTGCCGACGGTGATAGTCTCGATGCCGCGATAGATGCCGATGCCGTGGTCGAGGTGGACGACGTAGTCGCCCTTCACCAGCGCGCCGGTGGCCGCCGAGGGTGCCGCCTGCCGGTACCGGCGCGTCCGGCGCAGCCGGCGCGCGCGACGAAAGATCTCGTGGTCGGTGAGGACCCGCAGTCCGGGCATCAGGAACCCGCCGTCGAGCGCGCCCACCACGAGCGTCGCGTGCGCCGGCAGGCTCCCCCGCTCCTCGAGCAGTTCGTCGAGCCGCTCGATCTGTCCCTCGTTGTCGCAGAGGATGATGGTGGCTGGCGGGCGGGCGAGCAGGTCGCGCAGGCGATTCACCTGGCGGTCAATCCGCTCCGGCGGCAGGAACCCGAACTGCAGCTGCGCGTCCCCGGCCACGAGGCGGAGGCGCGGCAGCGCATTCATCCGCGCGCGCACCTGGGCCGGTGCCTCGAGAATTTCCTCACGCTCGGGGACGTTCTCGCCCAGCCGGCGCGCGATCTCGAGATGATGCGCCGCCTCGCGCCAGGCCCGCTCGATTTCGTCATCGATCGGTCCCGGCGTGTCGAGCAACAGCAGGGCATCGGACGGGAGCAGGTCGAGCAACGTCCGGCGCACGTCACCCGCCGTACCCGCCTTACCCGCCTTACCCGCCGTAATGGGCAGCACCGTCACTTCATCCAGCTCCGCGCCCGACCGCTGCGTGGTGAGATCGAAGGCGCGCAGCGACGAGACCTCATCGTCCCACCATTCGAGCCGGGTCGCCGAGGCCATGCCGAAGCCGTACACATCCACGATGCCGCCGCGCGCCGAAAACTCTGCGACTTCGGTGACGGTGGTGACGCGGCGGAAGCCCATGTCCTCGAGATCCTGCACCAGCACCTGTGGCCGGATGCGCGTGCCCTTCGCCAGCCGGACGCGGCCGTGCTCGAGCGATGCCGGCACCAGGGTGCGCTCGGCGATGGCGCGCGCCGTGGTGATGACGATCCGCAGCCGGCCCCCGAGCAGGGCCTCGATCGTCTCGACCCGCTCGCCGGCGATCTCGTAGTGCGGCTCCTCCTCGCCCAGCGCCTCGCGCTGCGGATACAGCGCCACCGGTTCGTCGGAGAGAAACTGCAGGTCGGTGAGCCATCGCTCGGCGTCGGCCGGCGTCGGCGCCGCGACCGCGACGAGCCGCTGGGGCGACGAGCGCACCAGTGCCGCGGCCAGTACCGCGCCGCTCGATCCCGGCAGGCCGCCGATGTCGAGCGACGCGCCCCGGCCCGGCAGGCGGGCTACCAGGTCCCGGCCAGCCGGCGAGCGCTCAAAGGCGTCCAGCAAGAGGGGGAGGCTCATGCGCGACGGCCCCACACGCTGGCGAGTCCCACCTCGGCGAGACCGAGCGCGAGTGCCAGCCACAACAACGGTCCGCGGAGGTCGCCCCGTGCGCCGGCGGCAAAGGCCGCCGACGCCGCCTGGTCGAGCGGAACGATGTGCGCGCCGGGCCAAAGGGCCCGCACCTGTGCATCACTGGCCTGCTGGAGCATGGACTCACGCGGATCGGGATTGGAGGCAAGCGCACCGACGGTGTCGGTGCCACGAAGCAGGAAGTAGAGACCGGTGTCGGGGGGCGCAAATCGCCCACCGCCTTCAACGGGCCAGCGCGCGGTACCCTTCACCACCGCCGACACCAGGTCGGGCAGCACGCCGGCGTCCCCGGCGACCACGTCAAGCGAGGCGACTTCGCCGCGCGCGAGCCGGTTGAGCAGGACGTCGATGAACGGCACGAACTCCGCCCGGAACGGCAGTTCGGTCCACCCCGTGTCCAGGCGACTGCCGACGAGGAGCACCGACCCGCTCCGCACCAGCCACGGTTCGCCGGCCGTCGTCAGCAGCACGCCGGTGCGGCCGCTGCCCGACGGCACCAGCCGCAGGCGGCGGAACAGTCGCACGGGTGGCAGGATGGCGCTACTGTCGGTGCCGCCGGCGAGTGCGACATCGCCGAAGCGCCAGGCGACGCCACGCCGCTCGAGTTCGCGGTTGACCGCCCCGAGGGACGCGGGATCCGCGGGCGGCAGCACCACCGACGCGGCGGACCCGAAGCCCCCGAGCACGATGTCGTCGCCGGGCAGGAGGCGACCGTTGGCGCGCAACACGTCACACGCGGCCTCGGCAAACCGGCCGGCGGGCGCGCACGTCGCGCGGGCGAGCGGCGCCATCCGGAGCCCGATCACGCGCTGGTCATCGAGCCGGAGTTCGTCAGGCTGGATCGTGGCCTTGAGTGCATACCAGCCGGCGGCGGCACCGGGAATGGCGACCTGCACCGCCCCGCCGACCGTGGCCAGCGCCTGGCGCGCGGGACGATCGCCGGCCAAGAGGGCGAGCGGGGCCTGTGCCCCGGAGTCGCCGGCCACCTTTACCTGTGCCTGGCCGCCGTCGGTGGACCACGGCTGCGACCCGGCACCGAGTTCCACGATGCCGACGTTCCGCGGTATCGCGCCCTCCGGGCGCGCCACCGTCAACGGTGCCCGGGGCGCAGCGGCGGCCAGCGCCGACGCCTGCAGGTCGGTGACCACCACGATTTCCCCGCGGAGTGCTTCGCTGGCGAGGACCTCATCCGCCGACAACACCGCGCGGCCGAGATCGAGCCGCGTGGTGGCGGGGCGCAGCTCCCGGAGCGCTGCGCGCAGCGTCGCGGGATCGCCGCGCCGGGCGGCGGCGTCAGCGACGATGAGCCAGACGGCATCGGCCGGCGTCGCGCGCGCCAGCACGCCATCCGCCGCGCGGACGAGCTGTTCCAGCCGTGGCGTACCGCCGGCCACCGCCGCGCTGCTGAGGCTGTTGTCCACCACCAGCACCAGCGCGCCGGGTGCGTGCGCCGTCACACCCGAGCGAGCAACAGTCGGCCCCGCCGCGGCGAGCACGAGCGCCACCACGAGCAGCGTGCGCAGCAGGAGCAGCAGCCAGTGCCGGATCCGCAGCCGGCGCTGGTGTTCCCGCGTGGCATCGAGGAGGTAGCGCACCGCCGGGAATACGACCGTTGGTGGCTCGCGCCGCTGCACCAGATGCAGGAGGAGCGGTACCCCGCCGGCGAGGAGGCCCGCGAGCAGCCAGGGATGCAGGAAAGTCATGCCGGGTTCGCCAGCACGACCCGCAATGCGTGACCGAACGGCGTGTTGGTGACGATGCGATGGTACTGGATGCCGCTCCGACGGCACGCGGCATTCCAGTCGGACACGGCGCCCCGCACGGTGCGCTCGTAGGCCTCGGCCCAGTCGCGCGGCCGCAGCACCACGGCGGCTCCGGTCTCCGGATCCTCGAACCGGGCTTCCGCCGGCCCCGACAGCGTCACCTCGGCGGGATCCATGAGGTGCAGCACGACCACCTGGTGGCCGCGATGGCGCAGAAAGCGGAGGGCCGTGAGGGCCAGGTCGCGGTCCAGCAGGAGATCGGACACGAACACCACCAGTCCGCGGCGGCGCAGGATATCGACGACCCGCTTGAGCGCCGGCGCGGCGGCGGTGCCCTGACCAGGCTGCGTAGCGCTGAGGGTGGTGAGCAACTGACGCCAGTGCGCGGCGCGCGCGCGGGGCGGCGTCACGTGGCGCACCTCGTCGTCGAACACGATGAGGCCGGTGGCGTCGCGCTGGCGGAGCAGGATGAGCGAGAGCGAGGCGATGAGGCGCTGGGCGTACGCCAGCTTCGGCAGCACCACGTCGGGCGCGCCCGACCAGGCCATCGACCGGCTGGCGTCGCAGACGATCATGGCGCGAAGGTTGGTTTCCTCCTCGTACTGCTTCACGTAAAGCCGGTCACTCCGGCCCAGCATCTTCCAGTCGACATAGCGCAACTCGTCGCCCGGCTGGTACATGCGGTGCTCGGCGAACTCCACCGAGAACCCGCGCCGAGGCGACCGGTGGAGTCCGCTGAGGAATCCCTCGACGATCCCCTCGCTGACCAGTTCCAGCCCGCCCAGGCGTGCGACGTCCACCGGATCGAGGAGATCGAGCCGGGCTCGGGCAGCTGATGCTTCAGGACGCGACATGCGGGGCGCAACGTACGGGTGCACCCCGCCCATCGTCAACGGATGACAGTGCCCGCAGGGCGGGACACCCCTGTGGGACAGCGCGGGCCGGTGCGGAGCGGAAGTTGACTGTCAGCCATGACCTTGCATGCGGGACGGGAGATGGCACATTTGCTGCTTCGGCCGTACTCCCGGATGGAGGAGGAGGTTTCATGAAATCCCTGGCGACAGCAGCAGTGGTCAGCATCGCACTTCTCGCAGCAGCTCCCTTGATACCCGGGAGTCCGTCGCTTGGCGCGCAATCCGCCAAGACCAAGGACCAGCCGAAGCCGCCGCGGTCGTCCGGCGGTCAGGCCGCGCCCAAGTCACCGGCAACGCCACCGCCGGCGAGCCGCCCGGCGCCACCAAAGGCGGATCGGCCGACGCCCCCACCGCAGAGTACCGGCGAACCCGAGCTCAAGCGGCGCAAGCCGTGACCGACTCGCTCGCCGACTTCAACGCGTTCCGCGGCCGGATGAACGACATCATCCTCAATGCGGGCCACCTCACCATCAACCGTTTTTTCGCGCTGGATCACCGCTGCTATGAGCCGGGCGCGCTCGGCACCAAGACCAAGGAAATGCTTGGCCTCGTGTCGAGCCTGGTGCTGCGCTGTGACGACTGCATTACCTACCACGTCGTGCGCTGCCATGAGGAAGGCACCACCCGCGAGGAGTTCCTCGAGATCTTCTCGGTGGGGCTGGTCGTGGGCGGGAGCATCGTCATTCCCCACCTGCGGCGGGCCATGGCGCGGCTGGAGGAACTCGCACCGGGCTGACAGGGGCGCGGCGCGCGGCACGCGCGGCAGAAACCTCAGGTGCTCCCCTTGTTCCGCTGCATCCCCGCATGAATCGTCAAGATCAGTTCGGCGTCACCCGACACTTCCCAGTCCGGCTGCAGCACCAGTTCCACCCGCTCTGCTCCTGAATTGCACTCGACCAGCACGGTCCCCGCGGCGGTATCGGGCCGGTCGGGCACCTGCAGGCAGATCCACGTCTCGCCATTCGGCTCGCTCACGATGCGCATCTGGGTGTTGCCTTCCTTCAGGGAGTCGGGGTGGACGGGGCCCGCCGTCGTGACACCAGCACGCCTGCAATGATCATCGCCCCACCGGCGAGGTGCAGCCACCCGGGCCGTTCGCCCAGCACCGCGATCGCGATGAGGGTTGCCACGAGCGGCGTGAGCGTCGTCAGGAGGGCCGCGCGGCTGGCGCCGATCTGCCGCACCCCCCGGTTCCACAGCCCGTACGCCAGCACGAGCGAGAGCAGCGTGGCGTACGTGAGCCCGCCCCAACCGCGGAGCGTCACGGCGCTCCAGTCCATGCGGCGCGCCGCCGGCACCCCGATGAGGATCAACCCAGGCGCGCCGGTGATGAGGGTCCAGGTGGTGAGCGACAGGGTGCTCATCTTGCCGGTCAGGGTCCGCAGGCCGAGCGTATAGGCGGCCCAGCAGAGCACGGCCGCGAGCATGAGCATATCACCGACGAGGTCGCCACCACCGGGCGTGAAGCCGCGCGTCGCGACGACCAGCACGACACCAAGCGTCGCGATGGCCAGCCCGGAGACCTGCCGCGTGGTGACCTGCTCCAGCCCGAGCCACCCGGCGGCCACCGTCACGACGGTCGGCATGCTGGCCAGGATCAGGGAACTGTTGGTGGCGGTCGTGCGGTACAGGCCGGTCATGAAGCAGAGCTGATAGATGGTATTGCCCACGATGCCGAGACCGATCAGCGGCACCCAGGTGTCGCGCTGGGGGAGGCGCCACCCTTCCCGGCGAGCCAACACGAACCACATGAGCACCGTCCCGAAGGCAAACCGCACCGCGATGAACGCGAGCGGAGTGATTTCGGTAAGCGCCAGCTTGGTGGCGGTGAAGTTGCCCCCCCAGATAAGCACAACGAGCAGGAGGCCGAGCGCAGGGGAGGTGAGCGGCATTCAGGGAACGAGCAGCACCTTTCCGGTCGTGCGCCGACCTTCGAGCTCGCGGTGGGCCTGCGCCGCGTCGGCCAGGGGGAACTCCGCGCCGACGCGAACCGTGAGTGCGCCGGACCCGACCCAGTCGAGCACCTCGGCCGCACGTGCCTGGAGTTCAGCCGGGGTGGCAATGTAGGCACCAAGCGCGGGCCGGGTCAGGAAGAGCGAGCCTTTGTGCACGAGAAGTCGCGGATCGATCGGAGCGACGGGGCCGCTGGACTGGCCGAAGAGTACCATCATGCCCCGGCGGGCCAGGGAATCGAAGCCGGCAAGAAATGTGGTGCTGCCCACGGAATCGTACACGACCTGCACCCCGGCCCCTGCCGTGAGGTCCTTCGCGCGCGCGACAAAATCCTCCGACGTATAGAGGATCACGTCGTTGGCGCCGGCGGCGCGGGCCAGGGCCGCCTTCGCTTCGGTGGAGACGGTGGCGATGACCGTGGCCCCACGCATCCTCGCCATCTGGCAGATGAGCAGGCCGGTGCCACCCGCCGCGGCATGCACCAGGCAGGTGTCGCCGGGTTTGAGCGGGAAGGTCGACCCGGTGAGATAGTGCGCTGTCATGCCCTGCAGCAGCACCGCCGCCGCCTGGCGGGTGGTGACGGCCGCCGGGATCCGGACCAGCCGCTCCGCCGCCACCGACCCGTACTCGGCGTACGCCCCCAGAACATCGGTGGAGGCGACGCGGTCGCCGGGCCTGAACCCGGACACGCCCTCTCCAACGGATGCGACGGTGCCGGCAGCCTCGCTGCCCGGGGTGGCGGGCAGCGTCACCGGATACAGCCCGGTACGCTGGTAGACTTCGATGAAGTTGACGCCAGTGGCCTCGATCCGGACCAGCACCTGTCCCGGACCGGGCGCCGGGCGCAGCACTTCAACCAGCTGGAGCGCCTCCGGGCCTCCGGTCGCGCCGATACGAATGGCCTTCATGGCTATATTCTCCTCCATCATGTCCCAATCTACCATCCGGAACTTCTGTATCGTCGCCCACATCGACCATGGCAAGTCCACGCTCGCCGACCGGCTCATCGAGCAGACGGCCACCGTGGCGAAGCGGCTCATGCGGGAACAGCTGCTGGACACCATGGACCTCGAGCGTGAGCGCGGCATCACCATCAAGCTCAACGCGGTCCGGATGACGTACCACGCCAACGATGGCGTGGACTACGAGCTCAACCTGATCGACACGCCGGGCCACGTCGATTTTACCTATGAGGTATCGCGGTCGCTCAATGCCTGCGAGGGCGCGATCCTGGTGGTGGACGCGTCGCAGGGCATCCAGGCCCAGACGCTGAGCAACCTCTTCCTGGCGATGGATGCCGGGCTCGAGATCATCCCGGTGCTCAACAAGATCGACCTGCCCGGCGCCGAGCCGGAGAAGCGGGCGCGGGAGATCATGGAGCTGATCGGGGCGGGGCGGGAAGAAATCCTCGCGGTGTCGGCCAAGGAAGGCACCGGCGTCCCCGAGCTGCTCGAGGCGATCGTGGCCCGGGTGCCACCGCCGCGCGGCAATGCCACGGCGCCGCTGCGCGCGCTGGTGTTCGACAACTACTATGACCGCTACCGCGGCGCCATCCCGAGCATCCGGGTGGTGGATGGGGCGCTCCGCGCCGGCATGCAGGTGGCCTTCGGCTCGCACGTGGACGACGTGTTCACCGTGGACGAGGTGGGCTACCTCCAGCTCGGTCAGCGCAAGGGCGAGGTGCTCGAGGCCGGCGAGGTGGGCTACTTCCACGCCAACCTGCGCGGCGTGCGCGACTGCCGGGTGGGTGACACGGTGCTCGACGCGACGAACCCGGCCGCGGAGCTGCTGCCGGGGTACCGGGACGTGAAGTCGATGGTATTCGCCGGTCTCTACCCCACCGACTCGGACCAGTACGAGGGCCTGCGCGACGCCCTGGAGAAGCTCCGCCTCAACGACGCGAGCCTCAACTACGAGCCGGAAACGTCCACCGCGCTCGGCTTCGGGTTCCGCTGCGGCTTCCTGGGACTGCTGCACATGGAGATCGTGCAGGAGCGGCTGGAGCGCGAGTTCAACCTCAGCCTGCTGACCACAGTGCCCACGGTGGAGTACCATGTGTACCTCACCGACGGCACCGAACTGCTGATCGAGAACCCGACGCTGCTGCCCGACACCACCACGATCAACCGCATCGAGGAGCCGTACGTCAAGACGCGCATCATGGCGCCGGCGGACTACATCGGCGGCATCATGAAGCTGGGCCAGGAACGGCGCGGCGTGTACAACGGCATGCACTTCATCGATACGACCCGGGTGGAGTTCGACTTCGAGTTCCCGCTGGGCGAGATCGTGCTCGACTTCTACGACCGGCTCAAGAGCATCAGTCGTGGCTATGCCTCGCTCGACTACGAGATGTCCGGCTATCGCGCGTCCGACCTGGTGAAGCTCGACATGCTCATCAACGGCGACCAGATCGACGCCTTCAGCGTGATCATCCACAAGGACAAGTCGTACGAGTGGGGTCGCAAGGTGGCCGAGAAGCTGAAGGAGCTGATTCCGCGCCAGCTCTTCGCGGTGGCCATCCAGGCGGCGATCGGCAACAAGATCATCGCGCGCGCCACCGTGGCTCCGTTCCGGAAGGACGTGCTCGCCAAGTGCTACGGCGGCGACATCACCCGCAAGCGCAAGCTCCTCGAGAAGCAGAAGGAGGGGAAGAAGCGCATGAAGCAGATCGGCGCCGTGGAGATACCGCAGGAAGCCTTCCTTGCGGTCCTTCAGGTTGATGATTGAGGCGTGAGGGCGTGAGGACGTGATGTTCTGGCGGAAGCGCTCGGGCGCCGTCGTCATCCAGACGGCGTACATGGGCGACGTGATCCTCACGACGCCACTCCTCACCGCGCTGGCCGAGCTGCATGGGCCGGTCGATGTCGTGGCCACGCCGCAGTCGGCGACCCTGCTCGACACCCACCCCGCCGTGCGCCAGGTGATCCGCTACGACAAGCGCGGCACCGACCGCGGCTGGCCCGGACTGCGCCGCGTTGCCGGCCTGTTGCGCCGCCAGACCTACGCCGCCGCATACCTGCCGCATCGCTCCTGGCGTTCCGCCACCATGGTGCTGCTGGCCCGGATCCCGGAACGCATCGGGTTCGAGGACAGTCCGGCGGCGCCGCTGTATACGCGGCGGCTGCCGCGCCCGGTGCAGGCCCACGAAACGGCGCGCCTCTGCTCCCTGGCCGGCCGGCCCGCTGGCGCGCCGGTGCCACCGGTGACACTGGGACTCACCGAGGAGGATGAGGCGGAAGCGGAGCGCTGGCTCGCGAGCCGCGGTGTCGGCGCTGACTTCGTGGCCCTTGGTGCCGGCGGCCCCTGGGGTGCCAAGCGCTGGCCGTTTTTTCCCCAGCTCGCCGCGGCGCTCGACGATGCGGTGGTCGTGATCGGCGGACCGACGGACGCCGTGATCGGCAGCGCCATCGAGGCGGCGGCACCGGGCCGCGCCCACAGCGCCTGCGGACAGGTGGGGCCACGCACCTCGACGGCGATCATCGCCCGCGCGGCGGCGATCGTGACCAACGACTCGTCACCGCTGCACCTGGCACTCGCCACGCGCACGCCGATGGTGGCGCTGTTCGGCCCGACCGTCCCGTCCTTCGGCTTCGGGCCGCTCGACCCCGGCGCGATTTGCCTGGGCGAGGACGACCTCCTGTGCCGGCCCTGTGCGACGTTCGGTCCGGCCACCTGCCCCCTCGATCACCATCGCTGCCTGCGCCAACTGGGGGTGGAGCGCGTGGTGGACGCCCTGGCGACCGTGCGCCAGCGGGCCGGAGCGCGGCACTGACGCCGCGCGGCATCTCGCTCGGTTTCGACGCGGCTCGGGCGTTCCGCAACCGCACCGGGCTCGGCAACTACAGCCGGCGACTGCTCACGGCGCTTGCCACAGCGGCACCCGACGCGGGCGTGACGCTCTACTCTCCCACGGCACCGCGGGCCGAGTTTGCCCCCTGGCTCGCCACGCTGCCTCGCCGCGCGACGATGTGCCTGCCGCCGGCGGCGCTGCGGCCGTCGCCGATGCGGCAGTACTGGCGCACGTTCCGGCTGGGCCGGGCCGCCCGGCGCGACGGCATCGACCTCTACCACGGGCTGTCACACGAGATTCCCCGCGACCTGCCCGGTACCGGCATTCCCGGCGTGGTGACCTTCCACGACCTGCTCTTCGAGCGATACCCCGAACTCTTTCCGGCCGTTGACCGCCTGAGCTATGCCTGGCGCTACCGCTGGAGCGCCGACCACGCCGCGGCCATCGTGGCGGTGAGCGGACAGACCCGGGACGATCTGGTCAAGTGGTATGGCGTGGACCCACAGCATGTGACGATCATTCCTCCATCACGCGACCCGGCGTTTGCGCGCGAGGTACCAGCGGCGGAGGCGGCGGCGGTTCGCGCGCGGGTGGGGCTTCCCCCGACGTACCTGCTGAGCGTCGGCACGCTGGAGCGGCGCAAGAACCACCGGGTGCTCGTGGAGGCGCTGGCCCACCTCGATCCGCGCACGACGCCCGCACTGGTGCTGGTGGGTCGCGACGGCGGCGAGGCGCGGGCGGTGCGGGCGCTGGCCGATGCGGGCGGTAACGGAGCGCGGGTGCGCATCCTCCACCATGTCGCCACCAGCGACCTGCCAGCCGTTTACCAGGGGGCGTCGCTCTTTCTCTATCCCAGCCTGTTCGAGGGGTTCGGGATGCCGATCGTGGAGGCGCTCAGCGCCGGTGTGCCGGTGATCACCAGTGCCGGCGGCTGCTTCCCGGAGGCGGGAGGACCGTCAACGCGCTATGTGACGTCTACCGACGCGGTGGGCGTGGCGGCCGCGATCCGGGACATTCTCGACGACCCGGCGTTGATGGCGCGAATGCGGGACGCCGGTCACCGATGGGCCGACCGGTTTGACGCGACCGCGCTGGCGGCCCCGCTGCTGGCCCTGTATCACTCCCTGCTTCACTGAGATCGGGACGCATGCGCTACGTCGTGGGGATCGACATCGGCGGCACCAACCTCGTCGTCGGCTGCGTCGCCGAGGACGGCTCGGCGCTGCACGGACTGGTGAGCGAGCCCACGCGTCCGGAGGCGGGCGCCGACGACGTGATGGAGCGGCTGCTCACGCTCGCGCGGCGGTCGATCGCGGCCACTCGCGCGACCCTGCCGGATGTGGAGATCGCGGGAGTGGGGGTGGGGGCGCCCGGCCCGCTCGATCGCGGCCGCGGAGTCGTGCTCCTGACACCCAACCTCGGCTGGACCAACATGCCGCTGCGCGAGCGGGTCTCCACCGGACTCAACCTGCACGCGGCGCTCGACAACGATGCCAACTGCGCCGTGCTGGGCGAGTGGTGGATCGGTGCCGCGAAGGGGGCCCGGCACGCCGTGGGCATCACCATCGGCACCGGCATCGGGGGCGGCCTGATCGTCAACGGCGAAATGGTGCATGGTTCGTCCGACTGCGCCGGCGAGATCGGGCACGTCACGATCGAGACCGAGGGCCGGCGCTGCAAGTGCGGCAACTACGGCTGCCTCGAGGCGTACGCATCCGGTCCCGCCATCGCGCGCCGCGCGGTAGAGGAGGTCGAGTCGGGTGGTGTGAGCCGGCTGGCGGAGTTTGCCGGCGGCAACCTGCTGCATGTCACCGCCCAGACGGTGTATGAAGCAGCGAGCCACGGCGACGTGGTGGCGCTGCAGGTGGTGAGCGAGACAGCCAAGTTCCTCGGCACCGGCATCGCCAATCTCGTCAACGTGCTCAACCCCGAGGTCGTGGTGGTGTGTGGCGGCGTGACGCTGGCCGGGGACGGCCTTTTCGTGCCGCTCCGTCGGGAAGTGGCGCGTCGTGCATTCCGGCCGGCGGTCGAGGCGTGTCGCATCGTGCCGGGCCTGCTGATGGGCACGGCGGGCGTGTACGGCGCGGCGCGGGCGTTTTTGGTGGAGGAGGGGACGTGACAAAGAAGCTGGGCGTCGTCGGGTCGCTCGTGTGGGACGTGATCCACGGGCGAGACCCCGCCTCGGCACCGGTCGAGGAGTGGGGCGGGATCGCGTACGCGCTCTCGAGCCTCGACGTGCACCTGCCCGCGGACTGGGAGATCGTCCCCCTCATCAAGGTGGGCCGCGACCTGAGTGCCGAGGCGGCGCGATTCATGGGGACGCTGACGCGCCTGGTGCCGGGTGGTCGCTGCATCGAGGTGCCGGTGCCCAACAACCGGGTGGTGCTGCGGTACCAGTCCGCCGAGCGGCGCTGCGAGCGGATGAGCGGCGGCGTGCCGTCGTGGACCTGGGGTGAGCTCGGCCCGATGGTCACCGACCTCGATGCGCTTTACGTGAACTTCATTTCGGGGTTCGAGATGTGCCTTGGCACGGCGCAGGCCCTGCGGCAGGGTTTCCGGAAGCCCATCCACGCGGACCTGCACAGTCTCTTCCTCGGGATGCAGGGCGATGGCATCCGTACGCTGCAGCCGCTGGTGGACGCCGAGCGCTGGTTCGGCTGCTTCGACGTGGTCCAGATGAACGAGGAGGAGATGCAGCAGCTCTCGCGCGACCCGCTGACCGTCGCGGCGCAGGCGATGGCGCAGGGCGTGACGCTGATGGTAGTGACGCTGGGGCCGAGGGGCGTCGTGTATGTGGCGGCACCGGGGGCGGGCGAGTCCGCGGCGATCCGCACGGCGCTCATCCCTGCCCCGTTTGTCGCCGATCCCGACCCCACCGGCTGCGGCGACGTGTTCGGCGCGGCGCTCTGCGCCCACCTGCTGGCCGGCGACGAGATGGAATCGGCGCTCCGGAGCGCCGTGGACGCCGCGTCGCGCAATGCGTCGTTCCGCGGTGCGCGAGGCCTGGCCCAGCATCTCCGCGGGGAACTGGTGACGCCGTGAGCCGGATCGTGGACGTCCCGGCGCAGTTCGACGAGCAAGGGTTCGACCAGCTGGCCCAGTCCATCGGCGCGTGGCCGCCGGCCGACCGGATCTTCTTCGATGCCAGGGGGGTGCAGTGGGCCGCGCCGTACGCGCTGATCGGGTTGCTCACCGCGGCGCAGGCGATCGGCGAGGCCGGCGGCGAGAAGCCGCTACTGGCGGTGCCCGCGGCCGACGACGTGCGCAGCTACTGGGGGCGCATCGCGTTCTTCCAGCATGCCGGCGAGCTGTTCGAGTTCCACGGCAAGCTGCCGAAGGCGCGGGGCGCGCAGCCGGCCGACACGCTGCTCGAGATCACGCCGGTGCGTGCCACCGAGGACGTGCACCAGGTGGTGGGCCGGATCCAGGAGGGCGCGGCGCGCATCCTGTCGGGTGAACTCGGGCTCGAGGCAAAGGCCACGATGGGCTTTGCCATGGCGCTTTCGGAGGCATGCCAGAATATTGTGGAGCATGCCGGCACCGGCGGCTGGGTCGCGGTGCAGGCGTACAATTACCGAAGGCGGCTGGGACGTCGCGTCGCGGTGATCGCGGTCAGCGATTGTGGCCTCGGGTTCCGCCGTTCGCTCGAGCCGACCCAGGCCAAGCGCTATGGTGATCGCTGGCGCGATGGCACCGCCCTCGAGGCCGCCCTGATCCAGGGTGTGAGCCGGTTCCGCGACCCGGGTCGCGGGCAGGGACTGGCCGGCATCAAGCGCTACCTGCAGCGGTGGCACGGCAAGATCAGCGTGCGCAGCGGCACCGCGCGTATCGCGATTGTTCCCGCGTGGGACGACGACGTCCCGCTGGTGGAGGATCTGTCCTTTTTTCCCGGAGCCCAGTTGCAGGTGACCATTCCCGCCCAGGAGGCCGGCCCCACGTGATCGAGACGATCGCGGTGGCGCACATGCTGCGCGAGGCCGTCACCACCCCCTACCTCAACCTCGTGACCCGGCCGACCGGCGTCGCAGTGCGCGGGCGGATCGAGTCGGTGCTCGCGACCTCGGAGTGGGAAACGGCGATGCTCGACTTCTCCGACGTGGTGCTGCTCGACCTGAGCTGCGCCGACGAGGTGGTGGCCAAGCTGGTGCGGCTGGCGCAGCAGCAACTGGGGCGCATCGTGGCCCTGCGCGGGCTGGACGAGCACCTCTGGGAATCGATCCACGCGGTGCTCGAGCACCAGCAGCTCGCCGTGGTGGTGCTGGCCGACGGGATGATCACCCTGCTGGGCTCGGTACCGGTCGACGTGCATAAGCTGTTCGATACGCTGGAGTCGGCCACGCCGCTCCCGGCGGCGGCGCTGGCGCAACGCCTCGGCTGGGCGGACACGCGCACCAGCGTGGCGCTGGACGCGGCGCTGGCGCTGGGCGTCTGTCGCTGCGCCACGGGTGGTTTCGTGAGGCTGCCGCTTTCATGACCCGCCGCCAGGGCCGGTCCACCACCGCAATTCATGGCGTGCCCCACCGCCGGCCCGACTGGAGCCCGGTGGTGCCCCCGCTGCTGCAGACCAGCACCTTCACCAACCCGATCGGCTCGTCGGACGAGGTGCTCTACACGCGCTACGGCAACAACCCCAACCAGGTGGACATCGCGAAGAAGTACGCGATGCTCGAGGGCGCGGAGGCGGCGCTGTTCCTGTCCAGCGGCATGGCGGCGACGGCGCTGGCCCACCTGGCCATGCTGCGACCGGGCGACCACCTCGTCTCCAGTTCCTGGATATACGGCGGCACCAAGAAGCTGTTCGACGAGGAGTTCGGGCGCTTCGGCATCACGGTGAGCTATGTCGCGCCTGACGCGCCGCGCGCCTGGCGCCAGGCGCTGCGCCCCAACACGCGCGCGATCTTCGTGGAGACGCCCACCAACCCGCTGATGCGGGTGCTCGACCTGGCGCCGATCGCCAAGATCGCGCAGCAGGACGGCGTGGGGCTGCTGGTTGATGCCACCTTTGCCAGCCCGATGAACTTCCGGCCGCTGGAGCATGGGGCCGACGTGGTGATCTCCAGCGCCACCAAGTACCTCAACGGGCACAGCGACGTGATCGCGGGTGCGGTGGCCGGCAGCACCTCGGTCATCGAGGAAGTGACGCGCCTCATGAAGCTCTGGGGCTCGTCGCTCGACCCGCACTCGGCGTGGCTCATCGACCGGGGCATGCGCACCCTCGCGGTGCGGATGGATCGGCACAGCGTCAACGGCCTGGCGATCGCCACTTGGGCCAGCACGCATCCGGCGGTGGCGCGGGTGCACTATCCCGGCCTCGCCTCGCACCCCGATCATGCGCTCGCCGCGCGGCTACTCGACGGATTTGGCGGGATGCTCGGGCTCGAACTGGCCGGGGGCAGCGCGGCCGCGGAGCGCATGCTGGGACGGCTGCAGCTCATTACCCACGCCCCCAGCCTGGCGGGTGTGGAGAGCCTCATTTCCGAGCCCCGACTCACGTCGCACCGGGCGCTCGGCCCCGAGGGCCGCTCGGCGATGGGCATCCCCGACGGATTCCTGCGCCTGAGCTGCGGCCTCGAGGATGCCGACGACCTCATCGCCGACCTGGAACAGGCGCTGGATGGCTGAGTGATCCGCTTCGCCCACGTGTTCAAGTCCTACCCGAACGGCGCCCTGGCCCTCAAGGACGTCTCCTTCGCCATCAACAAGGGTGAGTTCGTCTTCCTGACCGGCCACTCGGGCGCGGGGAAGTCGACCATCCTCAAGATGCTCTTCGCCGAGCAGCGGCCCTCGAGCGGCGACGTGCGGGTGGCCAATCATGCGGTCCAGACGATGCGGGGCGACGACGTGCCCAAGCTGCGACGCAAGCTCGGCATCGTATTCCAGGACTTCCGCCTGCTGGAGGATCGCACCGCCTCGGAAAACGTGGCCTTCGCGCTGGAGGTGACGGGTGCGCGGCGCGACACCATTCCCGCGCGGGTGATGCGGGTGCTGACGCAGGTGGGCCTCGCCGCCAAGGCACGGGCCTATCCGCGCGAGCTCTCCGGCGGCGAGCAGCAGCGGGTCGCGATCGCGCGGGCCCTGGTCAACGATCCATCGATCCTGGTGGCCGACGAACCCACCGGCAACCTCGACGAGCGTGCCACCCGCGGGGTGTTCCAGCTGCTCCGCGAGATCAACACCTCGGGCACGATTGTCGTGATGGCCACGCACGACCTCGATCTGGTGCGCCAGACCACCTACCGCACGATCGAGATGCGGGAGGGGGCCATTGTCTACGACAGCGCGGCGGACGAGAAGGCGGACGAACTCACATGAACCTGCTCCTGCGCGAGGCGATGCTCTCGTTCCGGCGCGCGCCGCTGCTCTCGCTGCTCTCGATCACGGCGATCGCGTTCTCGCTCTTCACCGTGGGGCTCTTCGGCCTGGTGGCGCTCAACCTCCGCCAGGCCCTGCGCGGCGTGGAGGAGCGGGTGGAAGTCGTCGCCTTCCTGCTGCGCGGCACCGGCCCGGAGACGATCACGCTCGCGTCGCAGGACATTGCCAGCTTTCCGGAAGTGGCCGACGTGAAGTTCGTTTCCGAGGACCAGGCGCTGGTGCAGGCGCGGCGGGAGCTGGTGGAGTTCAAGGACGCCTACCGCGACCTGCAGGTGAACCCGCTGCCGGCCTCGCTGGAGATCCGCCTCAAGGATGGCTTCCGTGATGCCGCCCATGTGGCGGGCGTGGCGGACCGGGTGCGCGGCTTCCCCTTCGTGGAGGACGTGCGCTACGGGCGGGACTGGATTGCGCGGCTGGACCAGCTGCGCAACATGGCGGGCGTGGTGGGGCTCATCATCGGGGCGGCGTTCGCGCTGATCGCCGTGGTGATCATCGGCGTCACCATTCGCCTCACGATCATGCAGCGCGCGCGCGAGATCGCCATCATGCGGGTGGTGGGGGCCACCAACTGGTTCGTGCGCGGGCCGTTCCTGCTCGAGGGCGCGCTCAAGGGGATCATGGGAGGACTGCTGGCCCTGGCGCTCGCGTTCGCCGCCTATACCCTGTTCCGCGGCGCCGGCCCGCTGTCGTCCCTGGTGTTCTTCCGTCCGCTCGACATGCTGCTGTTGCTGGTGTTCGGGGTGATGCTCGGATTGCTGGGAAGCCTGTTGAGCGTCGGGCGACACCTCAAGGAAGTTTAGGACGTGAGGACGTGAGGACGTGAGGGTCCTTCCTGCACGACTCCGCACCGGCTGGCGGCGCACCATGAGCACCGTGATCATGGTGTGCGCGACGTGTTCACTTCACGTCTTCACGTCTTCACGTCTTCACGCCCAATCCGACTCCCTGCAGGCCTCGCGCCGGCGGCTGGAAGAGATTCGCGCCGAGCGGGACCGGCTCAAGCTGCAGCAGCAGCGCCTGCAGGGGCAGGTGCATGATGTGCAGGACGAGCTGAGCAACCTCGAGCGCCAGCGGGAGAGCACGCACCGGATCGTGAACGAGATCGACCGGCAGATCGGCGGCCTCGCGTCACAGCTCGACCGGAACACTGCGGAACTGATCCTCGCGACCGACAACCTCGCCGAGCGGAATGCGGTGCTCGAGCGGCGGCTCATCGACATCTACAAGCGCGGACAACTGTATGTGTACCAGGTGATCCTCACGGTCGAGTCGTTCGGCGACCTGGTGAGCCGGTACAAGTACCTCTTCCTCACCAGCCAGCAGGACCGGCAGCTCGTGGGCGAGGTGGAGGCGCTGCGGAACCGGATCGCGAAGCAGCGGAATAACGTGCTGGAGGTGCGCACCCAGCTCGACCGCACCAAGGAGGAGCGCGAAGCGGAGCTCAAGCGCTACGGCACGCTGGTGGACGAGGGGGCCAGGCGGATGAAGGCGCTCAAGCGCAGCGCGAAGAACACGGAGGCGCAGCTCTCGACGCTGGAAAAGGACGCGGCACGGGTCACCTCCCTGCTCGCCAGCGCCGACAAGCGCCGCAGCGACGAGACGGCGCGCGCCGCCGCCCGGGGCGTGGCGCCCGCCGCCGGGTTGCTCACCACCGCCGACCTCGGCAAGCTCGACTGGCCGGTGCAGGGCACCATCGTCTACAAGTTCGGCCGCGACACCCTGGCGAGCGGTGGCGTGATCCGCTGGAACGGCATCGGTATCGGCGCCGCGGTGGGCACGGCGGTCAAGGCGGTGGAGGGCGGCCAGGTGGGGCTGGTTGGCAACGTCGGCACGTATGGTCTGGCGGTCGCAGTCGAGCACGGCAACGGCTACTGGTCGCTGTACATGCAGCTGCAGGGCGCGTCGGTGAAGCAGGGCGACAAGGTGGTGCGGGGGCAGACGGTGGGGACGGTGGGCGGCGCCAATTCGGACTACGGTCCGCACCTGCATTTCGAGATTCGCGGGGAGAACCAGATCGCGCTGGATCCTACCGCATGGCTTCGGAGGAGATGACAGTCGTCAGTCAGCAGTCGTCAGTGAGTCGACAGTCGTGTTGGCTCGGGGCAGCTGCCAACTCTCTGACGACTGCCGACTGACGACTGCCGACTAGAGCGTGCCGATGCGTTCTCCGCCTTGAGCTTTCGCGCGCAACAGCGCCGCTTCCGCGAGTGCCAGCACATCATCGGGACGGTCGCTGTCGGGCCATGGCAGGGTGAGCACGCCAGCGGTGATGGTGGGCCGCAGGTCGAGTCCGCGCGCGAAGGAGGGGTCGGTCATCCGATAGCGGAGGCGGCGAATGGCGGTCCGGGCGCCTTCGAAGCCGGTCTCCGGGAGCAGCAGCGCAAACTCGTCGCCGCCGACACGCGCCACGAAGTCGGGCACGCGCATGTCGCGCACGAGCAGCGCGCCGAACTCCTTCAAGAGCCCGTCGCCGGCTTCACTCCCGTGGGTCGCATTCACCGCCGCCAGTTGGTCGAGATCGAGCAGTACCAGCGCCACGCCCAGCGCGTAGCGCCGGGCCCGTTCCATCTCCACCCGGATGCGATGCTCGAGCGCCCGGCCGCGCTCGAGTCCGGTGAGCGGATCACGATGGCCGTCCGGCGCGAGCGCGCCTGGTTCTTCGTCGAGCACCGGCCCCGCAGCGGCTGCGAGCTCGCGGGCAAAGGCGAGTTGCGCGGTCGACAGGACCGGGCGGGTAGCGCGCGGCACCAGCAGGAACACCGCCGCGATGCTGCCGCGCCCGCGGACCGGGAGCGCGATGGCCGTTGGCGCCTCGATATCGCCCAGGGCACGCGCGGCCGGTGACGGCGTCGGCACGACGGCGACCTCCCCCGATCGCGCGGCATCCGCCAGCGCCGGCCAGCTGGACAGGTCGATGCGGTGATCCATGAACTGTTCCGCCGGCACAATGGCGACTCGGCGCGCGTGGCGTTCGCCGGGGTGCACCAGCAGCGCGTCGCACCGGGCGAGCTCCAGGGCATGCGCCAGGCGGGTGGCGACCACGCCGAGCACTTCCTCGACGCCGAGTGGGCCGCCGGCCCGCTGCAGCAGGGGCGCCATCTGGTGGGCCACCCGGGTGGCCATGCCCTGCTCGCGCTCACGGAGTCGCGCGGCCAGTCGCGCCGCGAGTTCGCCGAGGTGCACCGGCGGCTGGATGACGTCGGCGGCGCCGGCCGCGAGCGCATACGCCGCATGCTCGGGGTCAGCGACGGCGAGCAGCAGTACGAGCGGTACGGAGGGGCCCACACGCGCCTGGGCATCGGCGAAGCGGCTCTCGAGGCCGGTGCCGTTCGGCAACAACGTCACCAGTGCCAGCGACGCCGTGCGCTCGTCCTCGGGGCCGATCAGGTCGGCCGCTTCGAGCACCACGAACCCGGCGCGCGAAAGGGCCCGCTCGAGACCGGGTGGGCGCGCGGCGGCATCACCCGAGAGCAACACGCGCGGACGCGTGGAGTCAGTCGGAACGGCCGCGTCCATCAGGAATGGAGCCGGGCATGACGGCAACAACCGACGAGCAGCTGGGCGCTCATGTGAGCACGCAGGGCGGAGTGGCGACCGCGCCAGACCGCGGTGTCGCCATCGGCGCCACCGCCATCCAGCTCTTTACCAAGACTCCCAACCAGTGGCGGGACCCGTCGATCGACCCCGCCACCGCAGACCAGTTTCGCAAGGCATTCTCGGACAGTGGGTTAGGTGCCGTGGTATCGCATGATTCGTACCTTATCAACCTGGCGTCTCCCGACCCGGCGCTCAACCAGCGGTCGGTACTGTCGTTTACGGCCGAGCTCCAGCGCTGTACCGCGCTCGGGATACCCTACCTCGTGTCTCATCCGGGCAACTACATGGATGATCCACATGCCGGGCTCGCGCGCAACAGTGCAAGCTACGCCAAAGCGCTGCGGAGCGTCTCAGGGGATGTCACGGTGCTCCTGGAAACGACTGCAGGAACTGGCACGGCCCTGGGAAGCCGGTTCGAGGAGCTGGCCGAGCTGAGGGCCAGGCTCCCGGAGGACGTCCGGCACCGGGTGGCATTCTGTGCCGACACCTGCCACCTGTATGCCGCCGGTTACGACCTCGTGGGCGACTTCGACGGCGTGTGGAAGGACTGGGACCGGCACCTCGGCCTCGCGGCGCTGCGCGTGCTGCACCTCAACGACTCGAAGACCCCTTTCAACTCGCACCGCGACCGCCACGAGCTGATCGCCGAGGGCAGCCTGGGTGCGGAACCGTTCCGGCGCGTGATGCGCGACCCGCGTTTCGCGCACGTCATCAAGATCCTGGAGACGCCCAAGGGCGACGACGACGTGACCAACGACCGGAAGATGCTCCGGCGCCTGCGCGCGTATGCCCGGGGTGCGCCTCGTTGACCCTGCCTCGCCGGGCGGCCATTTTCCCCGGTCAATGATGCGCCTCTCCGTCGTCGCCTGCGCCGCTGTCCTGTACCTCGGACTGCCCGGCATCGCGCAGGCCCAGCAGCCCGACCTCTACTTCCAGCTGGGCGCAGTGTGGGCGGCCCCCCTCCTGCAGGACAACATCGCGGGCCAGGAGATCACGACGCAGCAGTCGATCGCGCCGATGGTACGGATCGGTGCCGGCCTGCCGGTGGCGCCCAGGGTGGGCGTCGGCCTGGAGGCGACCGTGGCGTGGGGCGGCTACAGCGCCAGTGCGGGCGGGTCATCGACCGACCTGGGCAACCTTACCACCCTCAGCTTCCTCGCCAACCTGAACGGCCCGGTCGTGCAGCGCCTGCGATGGCGCGTCGGCATCGGGATGATCGGGACCATCCCCAGTGAAGACGCCGGGATTTTCCTGCAGGGCGGGAGCTGGAACGTCCTCTTCAGCGCGGGACTCGATTACACCGTGGCATTCACGTCGGCCTTTGACCTCATGATCGGCGCTCGCGCGGACACGCATTCGCTGACACCCGCCCAGACCCAGCTGGTCGGCTTCAGCGGCACGCAGTGGGTGCCGCAGGTGTCGCTCGGAGTGGGCCTGTTGTTTCGGAAGGCGGCGAAGACATGACCCGGCGCGCCGTGCAGTGGGCGCTGCTCGCGCTGGTGTTGGGCTGTGGTGATGCCTCGGCGCCGTTGCGCGCCGACTTCTACCAGTGGCGCCTCTTCGAGCCGGCCACTGGAGGCGGGATCGACACGCTCGCGTTCGCCTGGCCCCGGGCATCACAGCCACTCCGGATCTGGGCACAGGATACCCTTGGCCTGCCGGCGCACACGACCTCGGCGATCCAGATGTGGGAGGCGCAGTTCCTGTACGGCGAGTTTCGGGGCGAGCTGGTGAGTGACTCGCTCGACGCGGACATCATCGTGGTGGAGGGCCCCGCGCCGGCCGACGGCCCGATACTTCCAGCCATGGCGCGTGAATGCCAGGGCGCCACGGACATCGCCGTCGATGCGACCACGTTCATCCTCCGTCCGCCGATGCACATCTACATGGAGCTGCGCTTCGCCGAGGACACGCCGGGCGTGGACCGCTGCCTTGGCCTCACGACGGCGCACGAGCTCGGCCACGCGCTGGGCATCTTCCAGCATTCCGCCGATCCCGACGACCTCATGTATTCCGACCCGACGGTGACGAGCCCTTCGGCGCGCGACCGGAACACGGCGGAACGGGCCTATCATTCGCCGACGACCATCCAGCTCAGCCGCTGACCGGGAGTCCTCATGACCATGACCACGCCCGTCTCCATCGCCTCCACCGCCCGGGCGCCAAGCTGGGTGAAGAATGAGCGGCTCATCGCCTGGGTCGCCGAGATGGCGGACCTCTGCCAGCCCGAGGCGATCCACTGGTGTGACGGCTCGGCCGCGGAATCCGACCGCCTCTCTGAGCAGATGATCTCCGCCGGCACCCTCAGGCGACTGAACCCCACCCTCCGTCCCAACAGCTACCTGGCCCTCTCCGACCCGAGTGACGTGGCCCGCGTCGAGGACCGGACGTTCATCTGCAGCCAGCGGAAACAGGACGCGGGCCCGACCAACAACTGGGTCGACCCGAAGGAGATGCGGCAGACACTGCGCCGGGTGTTCGGGGGCTGCATGCGGGGCCGCACGATGTACGTCATTCCCTTCTGCATGGGACCGCTGGGCTCGGCGTTGGCACAGTACGGCGTGGAGCTGAGCGACTCGCCGTACGTCGTGGTCAACATGCGCATCATGACGCGCATGGGCCGGCCCGCCCTCGATGCGCTGGGTGCGGGGGAGTTCGTGCCCTGCATGCACTCGGTGGGCAGGCCGCTCGAGCGTGGGGAGCGCGACGTGGCGTGGCCCTGCAACTCCGAGAAGTACATCGTGCATTTCCCCGAGGAGCGGAGCATCTGGTCGTACGGGTCGGGCTATGGCGGGAACGCGCTGCTGGGGAAGAAGTGCTTTGCGCTCCGGATTGCGTCGGTGATGGCGCGCGACGAAGGCTGGATGGCGGAGCACATGCTGATCCTCGGCGTGCAGAATCCGCAGGGCGACAAGAGGTACTTCGCCGCGGGCTTTCCGAGCGCCTGCGGCAAGACCAACCTGGCGATGCTTGTGCCGCCGGCGACCTACGACGGGTGGAAGGTGACCACGGTCGGCGACGACATCGCCTGGATCCGCCCCGGCAAGGACGGCCGGCTCTACGCGATCAATCCCGAGGCGGGATTCTTCGGCGTGGCACCGGGCACATCGGCCGCCTCGAACCCGAGTGCCATGGCCACCATCCGGGCCAACACCATCTTCACGAACGTGGCGCTCACGCCCGACGGCGATATCTGGTGGGAGGGCATGACGGAGGTTCCACCGCCGGAGCTGACCGACTGGCAGGGCCAGAAGTGGACCCCGGATTGCGGGAGGAAGGCGGCGCACCCGAATGCGCGCTTCACCGCGCCGGCGTCGCAGTGTCCCGCGATCGACGAGGCCTGGGAGGACCCCGAGGGCGTGCCGATCAGCGCCTTCCTGTTCGGCGGCCGGCGCGCGTCGGTGGTGCCGCTGGTGTACCAGTCGGCCAACTGGAACTTCGGCGTCTACCTCGCCGCCACGATTGGGTCGGAGACGACGGCCGCCGCGACGGGCGCGGTGGGCCAGGTCCGTCGCGACCCGATGTCGATGCTGCCGTTCTGCGGCTATCACATGGGCGAGTACTTCAATCACTGGCTGCAGATGGGGCGGCAGATCATCGACCCGCCGCGCATCTTCTGCGTCAACTGGTTCCGGAAGGATGCACAGGGCAACTTCATCTGGCCCGGCTACGCGCAGAACATGCGGGTGCTCGAGTGGATCTTCCTGCGGGTGAGCGGGCGGGCGGGCGCCACGGAGAGCCCGCTCGGGTGGATGCCACGGTATGACGACCTCGAGTGGGAGGGGCTGGACGGCGTCACCGCCGAGACGTTCACCGAGCTGATGGGTGTCGACACCGAGGCGTGGAAGCAGGAAATCCTCGGCCATGAGATGCTCTTCGAGCGGCTCTACGACCGGCTGCCGAAGGAATTCGTCCTGATGCGCGAATTGATCCTGTCGAGCCTGTGGCGGTCGCCGGAACACTGGCGGCTCGCCGACGAGCGGGACGACGAGGGCTGAGTACGAGCGACTTCGAGGTCGTCCGCGACCCGCTCTGGGACAACATCCGCCTCGACCAGGCGGCGCTGGCAGTGCTCGACACCGCCCCGGTGCAGCGCCTGCGCTACGTGCGACAACTGGGCCATGCCTTCCTCGTCTATCCTGGCGCCACGCATACCCGCTTCGAGCATGCGCTCGGCGCCTACCACCTGACCCGCCTGGCGCTGGCGTCGCTGGAGGAGCGGGGCGAGCTGGGCGAGGTGACCGAGCGCGACCGCATGGCGCTCCGGCTGGCGGCGCTGCTGCACGACATCGGGCACTATCCCTTCTCGCACACGCTGGAAGAGGCGGGGTTTCCCTCGCATGAACAGCTCGGCGTCATGCGGCTGGTCGAGGGCGAGCTCGGGGAATTGCTCGAGCGCATCGGTGGCCCGGGCTTCGCGCGCGACATCGGCGCGCTCATCGTTGGCGGCAGCACCAGCCCGGTGGTCGGGCTCATCTCCGGGTCGCTCGACCTCGACAAGATCGACTACCTGAGCCGGGACGCGCACATGTGCGGGGTGCCGTATGGCACGGTCGATGTCGACCGGCTGCTGGCGTCGCTTACGCTGGTGCGCACCCCGGCCAACCGGCTCGAGGTGGGCGTGCATGAGAAGGGCGTGAGCGCCCTCGAGTCGCTGCTGTTCGCCAAGTACCAGATGTATCGGAATGTGTACTGGCACCACGCGGTGCGGTCGGCGACCTGCATGTTTAAGCGCGCCGTGCGGCAGGCAGTCGCCGCCGGCACGCTCAGGCCCGACGACGCGAGCATCGCGACGGATGACGTGGTGATGGAGCAGCTCACGCGGAATGGCAGCGAGCTGGCACGCGCGGTCCGCGAGCGCCGGCTCTACAAGCGGGCGATGGAGCTACCGGCGAGCGACGTGCCGTCCGCCACGCGGGAATGGGTCTCGGATGAGCCGGCGGTGGTCGAGCGGGTTGAGGATGCCGTCGCGCGCGAGGTCGGCCTCGCCCCGGGTGAATTGCTCATCGACTATCCGTCGCGACAGAACATGCTGAGCGTGGACCTGCCGCTCCGGATGCGGGACGGCCGGATCGAGCGGCTGACGGACCAGGGCCGCGCCGGGCAGCTTGGCCTACCGGCGATTGCGGGGCAACTGTACCAGAGTGCGCGGCGGTTCCGGGTGTTCGTGGCGCGGCCGATCACCGTGGACCTGCGCGGACTGCTGGACCTGATTACGCGGCCGGCGGTGGAGGTCAAGCGGGCGCTGGAGGCAGGCGAACGGATGTTGCCCTCCCCCTGATGCAGCAACCGATCACCGGGTTTCGTCGAGACACCGAGGGTGACTGGATCGCGGACCTGGCCTGCGGGCACAGCCAGCATGTCCGACACGATCCGCCGTGGCAGGTCCGGGAATGGGTTCTCGACGAGCCTTCACGTCAGGAGCGTCTCGGCACCCTCTTGAACTGCCCTGGTGCGACGACACCGAAGCTGCCCCGTTCTCGTAGGATGGGAATCCTTAGCAGTCACCTGAGATCCCCTGCCCAGAGGACGCATCATGCGCGTGTTCACCAGACTGCTCGCTCTCGTGGCGGTTCTCTCCTCCGCCCCGGCGCTCCACGCCCAGGCTGTCCCAACCGGCGCTGATGCGCAGGTCCGTGCGGTGGTGGAGCGCTACCTGCACGGGATCAAGTTCAACAACGTCCAGGATTTTGAGGCGGCGTTCTGGCCCGATGCGCGGCTCATGTTCGTCAAGAAGGATGGCTCGATTGGGCAGCTGACCCAGGCGCAGTGGCACGCCATGTTTGCGAGCGTCGCCGGCAAGGAAGAGGAAGTGACGCTCGCGATCCTCTCGGTTGACGTGACGGACAACGCTGCATCGGTGAAGGTGATGGAGACGTACCCGAAGTCGGTGTACGTGAACTACCTGAACCTGCTGCGGCTGGGCGGCGAGTGGCGCATCGTGAACAAGATCTACACGAGCCGGGCGGTGCCTTGACGCTGGAGCCAGCGTCCGAACATGCGGCGCTGATCGCCACGTTCTATGCTGCATTCCGGCAGCGTGACCATGCAACGATGGCCGGCTGCTACGCCCCCGACGCTGAGCTGGAAATCGCCGTCTCCGGCATCGAAGCCCATGCGGAGCGTGGCTCGGCGCACTGGGAAGCGAAGTACCTTTTTACCAGCACCGGGCGGCGCGTGCACAACCGCATCGATGCCTTCTTTCATTTCCGCGACGGGCGCATCGTCCACCACGGTGACAAATTCAGCCTCTACACCTGGGCCGGGCAGGCACTGGGCTGGCGGGGCCTGCTGCTCGGCTGGTCCCCGCCGGTACAGAACGCCATCCGGCGTCGTGCCGCCGATGGACTCGACACCTTCATCCGCAAGAATGGCCTCTCGTGACATTTTCAGAGACGTGAAAAAGCCCGGTATTGCGGTTGCATTTATTCTTGCAGGACTCTCGGCGGCGGCGGCCACCGCCGCCGCGCAGACCCGCCCTGCCCCGGTGCAGGATCCCGCAGCGACGGCCACGGGGGGCCGCCCAATCCCCGGCTCAGTCTACGAGACCCGCAACTTCACCCGTGCCGTCGAACGCAGCACCCGCGATCGTACCGGCCGGCCCGGAGCCGCACACTGGACCCAGTACGCGCGCTACGAGATCGACGCCCGGCTGGAGCCCGACCGGAAGCGGCTCACCGGTCGCGAGCGTGTGGTCTACCAGAATCGTTCACCCGATACGCTGCGCGCGGTGCCGGTCTACCTGCGACAGAACCTCTTCGCGCCGGGTAGCCCGCGGCGCGACGCCGTGCCAATCACCGGAGGTGTCACGCTCGCGCGCGTCGAGGCCCAGGGACAGGCGCTGCGCCCGGCGGATGGCGGACCCGACAGTGCGGCAGCGGGCTATGACGTGCGCGGCACGGTGGTATGGATCAAGCTCCCGCGACCGATCGCGCCGGGCGACAGCGCAGTGTTCGCCTTCGAGTGGTCCTTCACGCCGCCGCCGTCACCCTCAGACGGGCGCCAGGGCCGCGAGGACGACGTGTACTTCCTGGGCTACTGGTACCCGCAGATAGCGGTCTACGACGACGTCAACGGCTGGGTGACCGATCCGTACATCAACGGCGCCGAGTTCTACATGGACATGGCGGACTACGATGTGCGGGTGACGGTGCCGAAGGGATGGGTGGTGGGCGCCACCGGCACCCTGCGCGACTCCGCTTCTGTGCTCACGCCTCGAACGATGGAGTGGCTCGCAGCTATCCGTGGCAGCCGGAGCGTGGCGCACATCATTGCCGCCGCCGACCTGGGCACCGGCAACGCGCTGGTGTCGAAGGGTTCGACCTCGACGTGGCACTTCACCGCCAGCAGCGTGCGCGACTTCGCCTGGGGCACCGGCAACCACTACCTGTGGGATGCCACGTCGGCGCTCGTACCCAACCGCGCCCGGGGCACCGTCGACACGGTGGCCATCCACAGCTTCTTCCGGGTCAGTGCGGCCGCGGCAGCATGGCCGATCGGGGGCGCCCGTTTCACCCGCGACGCCATCGAGCAGCACTCGCTGTACCTCTGGCCCTACCCATGGTCGCAGATGACCTCCATGGAGGGGGTGCTCACCAGTGGCGGGATGGAATACCCGATGATGACGCTCATGCAGCCGTGGGCGGATACGCTGTCGCTGGCGGGCGACCTCATGCACGAGACCGGGCACATGTGGTTCCCGATGCAGGTGGGATCCAATGAGACTCGACACGCGTGGATGGACGAGGGGCTCACCCAGTTCAGCACCGCGGAGGCGATGCGCGCGCGCTACGGTGAGCCGCGAAGCGGCGGGCGGCCCAATGACTCCGAGGCGGGCCAGCGGGCGAGCTACACTCGCGCCGCACGTAACGGGAACGATGCACCGCTGATGCTGTGGAGCGACCTCTTTCCGCTCAACCTCTATTTCATCTCGAACTACAACAAGGCGGCGCAGGTTCTGGTGGCGCTGCGGGCCGTCGTCGGCGATTCCGCCTTTCACCGCGCGCTCATCGAGTACGGTCGGCGCTGGACGGGCCGGCATCCCGACCCCGCCGACTTCTTCAACACCTTCGACAACGTGTCGGGCCGAGATCTCTCCTGGTTCTGGGTCAGCTGGTTCTACCAGGCATGGCCGCTCGACCAGGCGATCGCGTCGGTGCTGGAGGACGGCGACAACATGGTCATCACCATCGAGGACCGTGGCCTGGTGCCGATGCCGGTGAATCTGTCAGTCACCAGGGCCGACGGCAGCGTGGTACACATCTCGATACCGGTTGAGGAATGGCTCACGGGACGGCAGACCATCACCGGGCGCGTGCCGCGGCAGCCCGAGGTCATGAAGGTCCAGGTCGACGCGGAGAACGCCTTTCCCGACCTGAACCGGGGCAACCAGAGCTGGACGAAGCGCGAGGCGCGCTAGAATACCCCTCCCCCCCAACCGGAGAACGACAGGTGCCCCTGCAGATGCGTACCTTCACCGTCAGCTTCCTCATCACGCTCGGCGTGGCGCCAGCGCTCGCGGCGCAGGTGCCGGCCGCCGACCCGGCAGACGTAGCCACCATTCCCGGTATCGTGCGTGCCTACTACGAGGTCATCAGTGGTCCGCCAGGCCAGCCGCGCCAGTGGCGGCGTGACAGCACCCTCTACATGCCTGGCGCGATGTTCGTCGCCATGCAGGAGCGCCAGGGCGCGCCGGCGCCTTCGCTCATGACCCCCGAGGAGTTCCGGCAGAACACGAATGCCGGCTTCGTGAAGAACGGGTTCTACGAGACGGAGATCGGCTCCCGCATCGAACGCTTCGGCAACGTGGCGCAGGTGCGGAGCGTCTATGAAACGCGGCGGACGGTCACGGGGCCGCTCACCGGGCGGGGCATCAACTATCTCATGCTTTACTGGGATGGGTCGCGCTGGTGGATATCCGGCGCCGTATGGGATGATGAGCGTCCCGCCACCCCGATTCCGGCGAGCTGGGTGGGGGCGTTCGAGACGGTGCAGTAGGGACCCGGACGGCGCGGTTCGCGCGCGTCAGGCCATGCCGCGGAAGGCGACAACACCAATCAGCGCGCCACCCAGCATGAGGAACGCGGGGTTGATCCTGGTGGTGCGCATGAGGATCACGAACACCGCCACTGCGATGGCGGCAGCAGACCAGTTGAACAGGGCACCTCGTGCGAGGGTAATCGAGCCTGCCAGTACGAGCCCGACCGACACCGGCCCCAGCCCCTTCTTGATCGCGTCGCGCCAGGGCCAGTGCTCGAGCTTCACCCATAGCCGCCCCACGGCAAAGGTGATGAGCGCCGTGGGCACGAAGAACGCCAGCACCACAACCAGTGAACCGAACGGCCCCGCAACCTTTTCGCCAATGGACGCGACCATCATCATGTTGGGGCCGGGCGCCATCTGTCCCACGCTGTAGAGGTGAATCAGGGCCGGCTCGGTGAGCCATTGGTGGATGTTGACGACTTCGTTCTTGAGGGCAGGAAAGGCCGCCATGCCACCGCCGATGGTGAGCAGCGACAGGTAGGAAAACACCCGGACCAGCGCCGGAATTTCGCTCATGGTCCCACCCTTGCCGCCGGAGTGGACCGCGGGCGATGCCACCAGATGGCGAGCGCGCCCACGACGAGCAGGACGTACGGCACCTTCAGGTGGAGGAGGTCAACGGCTGCGGCGGTGGCAATGACGAACACGAGGTCCCAGGCGCTGTCGAGCGACTTCCGGCCCAGCTGCACCGTCAGCGCGAACACCAGGCCCGTCGCTGCCGCCGCCACCCCGTGCAGGATCGCCGTTACCGCCGGGCGGTCACCATGCACCCCATACGCGACACCGGCGGCGAACATCAGTAGCGCCCCGGGGAGGCAGATCGCCGTCACCGCTGCGATTGCGCCGAGGGCACCCCGCAGCCGATCCCCCACCAGCACTGCCATGTTTGTGGCATTGAGCCCCGGCAGCGTCTGCCCGATCGACAGGAATTCCACAAAGGTCGTGTCGTCGATCCACTGGTGCTTGCCGACCAGGCTGCTGCGCAAGTAGGCCACCACCCCGCCGCCAAAACTCGTGGCCCCGATCAACAGGAACGCCCAGAAGATCTGCGGGACGGTCACGTTCTTCGGTACCGTGGTGGCCTCACTCATGCGCGGCCGGCGCGTTGCCCTGCGCCCGGTAGACCATTCCCGTCTTGGTGGTGGTGAGCGAGATCAATTCGCTGATCTCCTCCTGCAGCGTGACGAAGAACTTCTGGCAGCGGCGCAACGCCTTGTCGTGCATGTCGTCCCTGCGGTTGAACTTGCACTGGAAGGAGAGCTCGCCCACCAGCGGGCGGTGATCGCCGCGCGAGCGCCAGAGCGCGGCATTGGCCTTGGCCGTGACGCCCTTGCCGAAGTCCAGCACACCGATGTCCAGCAGCACCTCCTCGACGATCATCTGGTTCACCAGCGCGAGGTGTACGTCGCCGTCGATGGCGAGCGCCTGCAGCGCTGGCAGGGCCTGGACAATCTCGCGCATGACCGTGCGGTCGGAGCCGGGCTCCACCGTCAGCGGGAATTCCACGTTGTGCGAGTAGAGCAGCCGGAACCCTCCCAGCTTGTCCTTGAGCGGGAGCGCCTCCGCCTTGAACTTCATGACATGCTGGCCGGGGAGGCTCGGCCGGACGTCCATCTCGGCCGCCGCCTGAAGGTCGGAGTGACGGAACTTGAAGACCACCTCCGGCTCGCCGACCGGGAACCCGTTTTCGTAGGTGACCCTCCGCCGCAGGATGAACGCATTGTTGTAGAGCAGGAAGTCGGGCGTATCGAGGAAGATGACCTCGCGGATCTGCGGACGCTGCCCGGCGAAGATGCTGGTGTCGAAGCCGACCTTGCACTCGTCGGCGGCACGGCGCACCAGCTCGGAGCACTGCTTGAAGCTCTTCACCGACGTGAAGTTGTCGGGCTTGAGGATCAGCTTGCACTCAAGGTAGTGCACCTCATCCAGCGGGTGACCGTCGCTGTAGGTGCCATGACTCTCCTGGGGCGTGAGCGAGGGCAGCTCGTCGAGGTTCCGGGCCTGCGCCTTCTGCGCCTTCCCGCCCTTCTCCTTCTTCCGGTCCTTGTCCTTCCGCTTCTTGTCCTTCTCCTTCTTCGCCATCCTGTGCCTCCCTGCCGGGTTCAAGCCGAGTCGCAGGTAGAGAGTCTACTGCGCGGGCAGGATCAGCGCGAATAGGCACCCGCGACCAGGCCGGGCTGGAACAGCTGCTCCAGCTTCCCCATGAGGTACACCCAGCCGAACGGGTAGTCGCTGATGTCGGCGCCTTCGCTCATGACCCCCGAGGAGTTCCGGCAGAACACGAACGCCGGCTTCGTGAAGTACGGGTTCTACGAGACGGAGGTGCGGAGCGTCAATGAAACGAGACCGCGCCCTAGCGCCCGGACGGGCTAGTGCTGATGCTGCTGTTTCGCACTGTCGGCCGGCTGGGCGCAGGGCGCGGCGCCGGTGGACATGCCCATGCCCTTCCCCCCACCCATACCGCCCATACCGCCCATACCGCCCATACCGCCCATCATCTCCTTCATGTGCTCGCGCATCGCCAGGTGGCTGCTGGCGAGCGTGAGGACCACCGCCTCGAGTCTGGCCGTTCGGTCCGAACCCTTGGCCGTCTTGAGCGTCGCCACCTGCTGTGCCAGTACCCGGTCCACCGAATCCATCCGGGCCATCATGGCGTCATGGTCCTTGTGCATCGCCGCCATGTGCTCCTGCTGACCCGCGCATGGCTGCTGCGCCGCCAGCGGCACGGCCGCCATCACAATCAGTAGAGCGCAAACCGATAGGGCACGCATTGCATCCTCCCATGGTGACGGCGTGGTGCTGCTGCGGAGAACGGAACCTCAACGGGCGTTCGATCCCTGTCAAACAGCCCAGGCCGCCACAGCGACGCCGATCGTAAGGGACTCTTCACACGCCCTTGTACTCGAAGTACCTTCGAAGTCAGCTTGCCACGCGAGTCCTTGCTCCGGCGCCACCAACGAGCCCCCAATGGCACCGAAACATGGTCCAGTACGACGCCCTGCGGCAGACGACGTCGAGAAACGCCTCGAATTCGAGACGCTGATCGCCGACACGTCGGCCTCACTCTTCGCGGCGCAGCCGGACGCGCTCGACCTTGCGGTCGCGCGCGCCCTGGAACGGGTCCGGATCTTCTTCGACGCCGACCGATGTGCCCTCCTCTCGGTCAGTGGCGATCAGCAGGTGGTGAAGATCCGCCTGATCTCCTACGGGGAGGGAATCGCACAGGTATCTGCCGCAGTCAACCTGAAGCCGCTGTTTCCCTGGTCGTCTCAGAAGCTGCTCGTCGAGCGCGTGCCTGTTCGTGTCTCGCGGACGGCCGACCTTCCTCCCGAGGCTAACCTGGAACGCCCGGTCTGGGATCAGATGTCGATCCGGTCCACCCTTACGCTCCCGATCGAGACCGGGCCGGTCGTCGGTCACCTCGTCCTTATCCACACCGTACGCCAGGAGCGCGAGTGGCCTGATGTCTTTGTGGCACGGCTGCTCGTGCTTGGCGAAATGCTGGTTGGCGCCTTGGAGCGGAGGGACCTGTTCGCCGGACTTCGCCGGACCGAGGCTCGCCTGGCGTCGGGTGCCGATCTGGCCGGCCTCGGTTTCTACGATGTGGACTTCAGCGAAGGCGTCGTGTACATCGACGACCGGTTCCGCGACATCTGTGGTATTCCGCCGGAATGGGAACGAGGCGGCAAGCCGGTGGAGTTCTGGATGGCACACCTGCACCTCGACGACTGCGCACGCGTGCTGGATCTGCGTCAGCAATTACAGGACGGGAGGCTGGATCGAGTCTCCGTAGAGTATCGCTTTGTGCATCCGGTCGAGGGAGTGAAGTGGATTCACCATCTGGCGCTCGTCGGCACGCGCGACGCCGCCGGACGCGCGGTCAAGACATTCGGTGTCGTTCGGGATGTCTCGGAGCGCCAGGCGGCCGAGGACAAGCTGCGCGACCTGAGCGGGCGCCTCATCCGGGCCCACGAGGAGCAGCGTGCGCTGCTCGCGCGCGAGCTGCACGACGACATCACCCAGCGGCTCGCCGTCCTTGCGATCGAGGTCGGCCGGGCCGAGCTCATCGCACCCAGTGGGCCGCAGGCGGCCGTGATGCGGGAGGTTCGCGATGGGCTCGCGCGCCTCAGCGAGGATGTCCACTCCCTGGCGTACCAGCTGCACCCGTCGGTCCTTGAGGAGCTCGGCCTGGCCGAGGCGCTGCGGACGGAATGTGAGCGGATTGGGCGCAGCGGCCGGGTCAATCTCTCGGCCGAGATCGATCCGCTGCCCGCCGCCATCGGGAAAGACGCGGCGCTTTGCCTGTTCCGCGTGGCGCAGGAGGCGCTGAGCAATGTGGTGCACCACGCCAGTGCCAGCACGGCGAGCATCACGCTGCGACTGCGGGACGGCGGACTGCTCCTGACGGTGCGTGACGATGGTATTGGCTTCAATCTGGAGAGTCCGGGAAAGGGCAGGAGCCTCGGGCTGGCGAGCATGCATGAACGGGTGCAGCTGGTCGGCGGTACGCTCGACATCGAGGGCGGGTCCGGCCGGGGTACGGCGATCGTTGCCTGGGTTCCCGTGGAAGGCGGATCGCGATGACCTCCCAATACCGCCCGCGGGTGCTTCTCGCCGACGATCATCTCCTGGTGGCGGAGGCGCTGAAGAGCCTGCTCACCCCTGAGTTCGACCTGGTGGGTGTCGTGGGGGATGGGCGCGCGCTGGTCGAGGCCGCCGAGCGACTGCGGCCGGACGTGATTGTCGCCGACATCACCATGCCCCACCTCAACGGCATCGACGCCCTGATCCAGCTGAGGCAAGGCGGCAATAGAGTGCCCGTGGTGTTTCTCACCATGCACCGGGATGTCGCCTTTGCGCGGCGCGCGCTCGAAGCCGGGGCGTCGGGATTCGTGCTCAAGCACTCGGCGGCGGTCGAGTTGATCTCGGCCGTCCGCGCCGCCCTCGAGGGCAAGACCTACCTCACGCCGCAGCTCGCGGGCGAAGTGCTGGACGCCATGAGGCAGGGGCCGGAGAAGAGCGGCGACCCGATTGCCAAGCTCACGCCGCGGCAGCGCGAGGTGCTATCGTTACTGGCAGAAGGGCGGTCGGCGAAGGAGATCGCCTCGTCGCTTTCGATCTCGGCCCGGACCGCGGAGTTTCACAAGTACCAGATGATGGAGACGCTGGGCGTTCACACCGTCGCCGAGTTGACCCACTTCGCCATCAAGCACGGCCTGGTCGAGCTCTGACCCGTCGAGCGTCACATCATGGATCCTGCACCGCCCGCCACGTAGAGTCGGGGTTGTAGCGTTCCATCGTCTTGAACTGCTCGAGTGTCGTCTCGCCGAGGTCCTTCTCGTACACGATGCCTTCATAGCTCACGATGAAGGTCTTGATGCCCGTCACCTCATAGTCTGCCGGTGCGGCGACGAGGCCGAAGCCGCCGAGCATCGCCCCCTCCACCATGAAGTCCATCGCACCCAGCGGGGCCGCCGGGCCCTGCCCCTTCAAGATCTTGAAGTAGTAGCCGTGGAACGGCTTGTAGCGCTCCGAGTAACCCTCGGAGATGTATTGTGCGATCGTTTCGCCCATCGGGCCCTGCCACGTACCGTCGGCGGCACGCCACGCCAAGCCGTCCTGTTTGCCGGGTGTGCTGATGACACGCTGGGCATACTGGTTCACGAAGGTCCCGTCGTGCTTCTCGAGCGAGTATGCCCGCTGTGCCTCCACGTAGTCGCGGCAGACCTGGATGGCATCGAGCTCGTTCTGACCGATGCGCCGGCGAAGGACCTCTTCCCTGCCTGACGCTGCATCGAAGTGCCACCGACCGCCCTGCTCGATGATCGGGACCGGCATCGGCCAGTCATCGGCGCCGACGTTGAGTACCGCCGCGGTCCTCGCGGAATTGAATTCCAGCCGTTCGTGCACCCGTGCCTCTGACGCGAAGGCGATCGCGTGGTTGCGGTCGGCGATCGTGTCCTCGGACGCCACGAGGTCATCGCCATCCGAGCCCAGTATCGCCTTGAGCGCCGGTATGTTGTACTGCGCTGCCGCGGCGACCAGCGCCGACGCCGCCGCTTCCGCGGTCGCGAACTGCTGCGGCGGCACCGAGGGAGCGGGCAGGGGCGTCTTGTCAGCGCACCCAGTGAGGACGCCGCACATCACGGCGGCCATGCCCAGCTGACGGGTGCGGCGGGTGGTGATCGTGTTCATCGCCGGCGCCCTCCACCACCACCTCGTGAGCCACCCCCGCCACCTCGCGATGCCCCCATGCTCGACGCGCCACGCGAGCTGCTCTGCCGGGCACTGGCACCGTTGTATCCGCCCGATCCGCCACTCAAACCGCTGGAGCCGCTGGAGCGTGACGGCTGGGTGCTGACCCCCGCCCCTCGATTCCCTCCGCCACCGGCGGGCTGAGTGCTGACGCCCGCGCCTCGATTCCCTCCGCCGCCGGCGGGCTGAGTGCTGACGCCCCCTCGATTCCCCGCGCCACCGGCGCCCGCGCCGGCCTGCCGGTTGCCGGCGCCCGCCCCACGATCGCCGCCCCCGTACTTGTTCGCCGTGCGCTGGTCCGCGTATGGCGCCCCGCCGCGATGCTCCGGGTTGTGCTGCCAGTTGTTGTTGCCCTGGCCACCGCCGCCGTTGTGGTTGATCTGGTTGAAGTTGTTGTTGTTGTTGATGTAGACGTTGTTGCCCCCCCAGCCGGCGTGGCAGCACGAGCCACCCCAGATGGCCGCCCCCCACATCATGCCGAAGGTGAACGAGACCATGGCCGCGCCCGGTGGATAGGGCGGGTAGTAGATCGGCGGATAAGGGTAGACTGGCGGACCGTAGACCACCGTCGGGCTGTACGTCGGCACGTAGATGACCTCGGGGTTCGTGGGCTGCACGACGATCACCGTCTTCTCCGCCACGACCTGCGTGTCGACCTTCTGTTGCTCATTCGATTCCAGGGCGCCCTTGTCCTTGGCCTTCCGACGCATCCGCTGGACCGCGTCCATTACGTCGCTCTGTTGTGCCAGGAAGGCGTTGCCGAGCTCCGTGGTCCACTGAATGTCGTCGGCGAGCCGCTTCACCACCTCGGGCACCGCCGCCATCGACTGCACGCTCGGGTCCCAAGGTTGCTTCGCCACCGAATCGGCGAGAGCCTTGTCCTTGAGGCCCGGATGCCTGGCCATCCACTGCTGCAGCTGGATGATCTCGAGCGGGTAGGTGGAGGCGACGAGGGTCTGGGCCAGAAGGGGGTCGGGGTACAGCGCAATCGGAGCCACCAGCGCGTCGAGCTGCGCCGGGGGGATCGCCGCCCCTGTGTCGCTGGCGGTCGCGCTGGCCGGCGCCAGCGTCGCGGTCACGGGAACCGATGAAGGGATCGTCGGCGCCGGCAGCGGGGTCATCGGCGCACTGGGTGTTGCCTGCGCCAGAAGCATCTGGTGACCTGGAACGAGGGCGACCACTCCGAGTATCGCCAGCAGGGTTCGCCCAGTCCGGTTCCAGGCCCGTGAGTCGAAGATCGCCGACCTCATGGAGAGGGAGTGCCTTTCATGACGTGACCGTGGGGGGACGCTCCCCGAACCCCGGAGAAGCGTACCAGAAGCCGATCGGAATCAAACCTCGTATTCTCCCACCGCCAATCCCCGCAATTCTCCGAGGTGACGCCCCCCCAGCTCCCCCCCTAGTCTTGCAAAGCCGCAGCCGATTCGCGCCGCGAACGGCTTGGCAGCGAACGGAGTCGGCGCCGTGCACGAGAAATTCCTCAGTTGCGTGCTGCTCGCGGACCGCCACCACGGCCTCACGGAAAGCCTGCGCGGGATGCTCGAGACATCCTTCGGAACGGTGGTGATGGTCGCCGATGAGATCTCGTTGCTCGACGCCGCAGATCGACTTCGGCCCGATGTGGCGGTCGTGGATATCTCCCTGGCCCGGTACGGCGGGCTGGACTGGTTGCGGGAGGTACGGCAGCGCTGTCCCGACCTCAAGGTGGTCGTGCTCAGTGTTCACGACGAGGAGACCGTCCGCCGGGCGGCGATGCAGGCCGGCGCCGATGTGTTCGTGCTGAAGCGCAACATTGCGACCGACCTGCTGGCCGCCATCGACCTCGTGCGTGGTGGCGGAAACGCGGCAGCACTTCCGGAGAAGGGGCGGCGCACCTGAACGGTTCGTGTCGGGCAGTGCGCGCGTGGAAATGGACCAACGTGAGGGGGAACGATGAACGTCTCTATTCGGCGGTGTGCGGCGTGGCTCGGCGCCACGGTCCTGTTGCTGGCGCCGATATCACGGGCTGCGGCCCAGGACGCGGACAGCACGCGGAAGGCGGGCCTCAAGATCTACGGTTTCGCGATGACCGACGCCATCTACGACAACACCGGCATTGACGGCAAGTGGCTCGATGCGGCGCGCCCGACGCGCTTGCCCTCGGTCGAGGACGAGTTCGGCCGGCCGGGCCAGTTCTTCATGGGCGTCCGGCAGACCCGCTTCGGCGTGAGCGCCCACGCTCCCAGCAAGTTCGGCGAGGCACGCGCCGTGTTCGACTTCGACCTTTTCGGTGTTGGTGCTGATGCGGGGCAGACCACCATGCGCGTGCGTCATGCCTATGCGGAACTGGGCCAGTTCCTGATGGGACAGTCGGAGAGCCCCTTCATGGACCTCGACATCTTCCCCAATTCGCTCGACTACTGGGGTCCCAACGGGATGGTCTTCTTCCGGAACGTGCAATTCCGCTGGACCCCGATCTCGGGCGACAGGGTGCTGCAGTTCGCCCTCGAGCGGCCCGGCGCGAGTGGCGACGAGGGCATCTATTCCGACCGCATCGAACTCACCGATATCGCCGTACGCTTTCCAGTGCCCGACTTCTCGGCGAGCTACAAGTGGGGCGGCCACGATTGGGGGTACATCCGTCTCGCTGGCATCCTGCGCTACACCAAGTGGGAAGACCTTGGGCTCCAGCCGTTTGATCTCGCCGGTGATGCGGTGGGTTGGGGCCTCAACCTGAGCTCCAACGTCAAGACCGATCCCAAGGGGACCCTGCGCCTGGAGGTCATCTATGGCGCGGGTGTCCAGAACTACATGAACGACGCCCCGGTAGACATCGGGGTCCAGAACAACTTCTCCGACCCGCAGCAACCGATCATCGGCAAGGCCCTCCCGGTGCTCGGTCTCGTTGGCTTCTACGACCGCACCTGGAACGAGAAGTGGTCGAGCACCATCGGCTGGTCCATGGTCAACATCACCAACAGCGACGGCCAGGCTCCCTCGGCGTATCACCAGGGTCATTACGCGCTCGTCAACCTGCTGTTCTATCCCATACCAGGCATGCTGATCGGACCCGAGCTGCAGTACATCCATCGCGCGAACTTCAGCGACGGATGGAGCACCGGCGGGTTCCGGATCCAGGTTTCCGGCAAGTACAGTTTCGCGGCCTCAATTGGAGGAAAGTGAGTATGCGATACGCTCCTGATCGTGTCCGGGTGCTGCGACGCTGCGCCGTTCCCGTAGCCCTGGCCCTGATCCTTACGGGGCTCGGCGCGGCACCGGCGCCGGCGCAAGGCGGGCAGGCCCGGCGGAACCTAACGCCAGCCGTGCGCAATCCATCACCACCGCCGACCGACGACCAGATCACTGCGGCGGTGAACGCCGCCTTTGCGAAGTACAAGGGACTCAAGGACGGCAAGAACGCCGACTACATCCCGGCGCTGGCCAAGGTCGACCCCAACCTGTTCGGCATCGCGGTCGTGACGGCGGACGGGAAGGTGTACACCGCCGGCAACGTGACGAGCGAGGTGTCGATCCAGTCGATCTCGAAGGTCTTCACCATGGCGCTGGTCATGAACCAGCAGGGACCTGACGCGATCCTGAAGACCATCGGGGCGGATGCGACGGGCATGCGGTTCAACTCGATCGTGTCCATTGAGTTTGCCAACAAGGCCCTGGGCGGTCCGGAGATGAACGCGCTCGTCAACCCCGGCGCCATCGCGACGACCAGCATGGTGCAGGGCAAGAACGCCGACGACATCTGGGCGAGCATCTCAAGGTTCTACAGCGACGCCGCGGGCCGCCAGCTCAAGGTGCTCGACGACGTCTACAAGTCCGAGGCCGCCAGCAACCAGCGGAACCAGGCCATCGGCATGCTGATGTACGCCTACGGCTACATCAAGGCGAATCCCAACCAGGCGACCGACATCTACACCAGGCAGTGCTCGGTGGGGGTCAACGCGAAGGACCTTGCTACCATGGCGGCGATGCTCGCATTTGGCGGTACCAATCCCGTCACCAAGAAGCAGGTGGTCAAGGGAAGCAACGTGCCGCACGTGCTGGCCGTCATGGCCACCGCCGGCCTCTATGACGACAGCGGCAAGTGGCTATGGCGGACCGGCCTGCCAGCAAAGAGCGGTGTCGGCGGCGGCATCATTGCGGTTTCTCCCGGCAACTTCGGCATCGCGGTCATCTCGCCGCCGCTCGATGAGGCTGGCAACAGTGTGCGCGCCCAGATGGCCATTGCGGACATTTCCAACGCGCTGGGCGGAAATCCATACGCCCAGACCGGACTGGCGCAGTAAACCAAAGGATCCGACGTGTCCAAGCCAGTAGTCGGTTCGGTCGTCATCCTTCGCTCCATCCTGGTTGTGGCCGCGCTCTGGCTGCTGCCCGAGCGCGGCGCCGCCCAGGACGCCATCCCAGATCCACCGCCCGAGGACAGCACGGCGCAGGACAGCACGAAGTACGGTGGGCAAGAGGCCGTAGAATTCGCGAACACCACGGCAGGTGAATTCACCCCGGGCAGGGGCTGGCAACTGTACAGGTCCAAGCGGACCAGCCTGAATATCAGCGCGTACGGCCTGGTGCGATACCTCAACCAGATGCCCGGCGACCAGATATACACCGACAACCTCGGTCGCGAGCGCGTCGTCGCGGCCCGCAACGACATCTACTGGCAGCGCTCGATGATCTGGTTCACCGGTTTCTTCTGGAACCCCAGGCTCGCCTACAACCTCACGGTCTGGTCGCTGGGGGCTACCCAGCAGACGCTGTTGTTCGGCAACCTCCAGTACCGGGTGGGCAAGGCGTTGACGCTGGGGGCCGGCATGGCCCCCAACCTCGCCGTGCGTTCGATGACGGGCTCCTGGCCGTTCTGGGCGGGGAGCGACCGGCAGATGTCGGAGGAGTTTTTCCGTGCCGGATTCTCCTCGGGCTTCTTCATCACCGGCCAGCCGCTATCGCGCTTCTTCTACACTGCCTCGGTCAACACGAACCTCAGCCAGCTGGGGGTAACGGCGTCGAACGACGGACGTGGCATGGCGTGGAGCACGACCGTCATGTGGATGCCCACCACCGGAGAGTTCGGGCCCCGCGGCGGGTTCGGCGACCTGGAGTACCACAAAAACGTGGCTACGCGGTTCGGTTCGTCGCTTGCGTACGCGCCGAGCGAGTACCGCGGGGCCCCACCCGATCAGAAGAACAACGAGACGCAACTCCGCTTTTCAGACGGCGTGTATGCGTTTGAAACCGGGTCACTCGCCGACGGCGTCACCATCGACTTCCTCGCGTACACCGCATTCGCCGTCGACGTGGGCCTCAAGTTTCGGGGCTTTTCGTTCCAGGGGGAGTACTTCCAGCGCAACATGTCCAACTTCCGCGCCGATGGCCCGCTGCCCCTGGCCCACGTCTTCGACCGTGGCTTCCAGGCCCAGGTCGGGTACATGGTGGTGCCGAGGTATGTCCTGCTCTACGTGTCGGGGGGCTACCTGTGGGACCAGTACCAGCGGCATCCGTACGAAATCTCACCCGGTGCCAGCTTCTACCCAACGCGCACCAGGAGCTGGCGGATCAACCTGCACACCATCCGCATCTCCAAGAGCCCGACCGGATCCACCTTCGGATACTATGCCCCCGGACAGACCGGGTGGACAGTCTCGCTTGGCACGGACGTCCTGTTCTGACGGGGGATTCCACCGCGGCCATGCGATCGCACCGGGAGCCGTCACCATGCTGAAGCGTCGTCACCTGAATTCCGTCGTCATTGCCGCGCTGGCCGTCCTCGCGCTGGCCGCCGGCCGCCCCGCGGCGGCCCAGGTCAGCGGGTGCGCGGGCGCCAAGTACAGCGACTCGCATTTTCACCTCACCAACTACATCCAGGAAGGCACGGACGTCAAAGACTATGTCCGGATGATGGGGAGCACGGTCTGCCGTTCCACGCTGTTTGGCATCCCGCTGCAGCAGGAGTGGGACTACGGGAACACGGGCGACTTCGCACCCTGGTACTACCTGCAGACGAGCGCGCCGCTCTACTACTACTCGTTCACCGACGCGTTCATCGCGATGGCGTACAAGTCGCTGCCGGCGGATCAGCAGGCGCGGCTCGACCCGATGATCACCGGCTTCGATCCGGCCGACATGTATGGCGTCGATCACATCCGGCGGGTCCTGCTGACCTTTCCCGGCGTCTTCTCGGGCATCGGCGAATTCACCATCCACAAGGAGTTCGTCTCCTCCAAGGTGGCGGGTGGGGCCGCGAGCCTCACTAATCCTGCGCTCGACCGGATCCTGGACTTCGCGGGTGAAGCCGGCCTGGTCGCGCTGCTGCACAACGACGTCAACGTACCGTTCCCGAAGCCCGGCCAGGATCCCTGGATCGTCGCGCAGTTACGCGCGGTGCTCGAGCGGCATCCCAACACGACGGTCATCTGGGCGCACGTCGGACTGGGGCGGATCGTGCGGCCGGTGAAGGACCAACTCGCCATGCTCGACCGGGCCCTGAGTGATCCGGCACTCGCGCACGTGCACATCGACATCTCGTGGGACGAAACGGCCAAGTATATCACGGCGAGTCCGGAGGCGGTCGCGGCCACGGCGGCCCTGATCAACAAGTACCCGGATCGGTTCCTCTTCGGAACGGACGTGGTGGCGCCCACCAGCCTCGACGCCCCCCTGGCGGTGTACGACGCCTACCAGCCGCTGTGGAATGCGCTGACGCCGGAGGCGAGCCAGAAGGTGCGAATGGGCAACTACCAGCGGCTGTTCGACGCGGCCCGGGTGAAGGTGCGGGCGTGGGAAAAGGCCAACGTCGGCAAGCCCAGGCC